>NZ_JBIAIN010000005.1:0-470704 GCF_042871445.1 Streptomyces sp. NPDC005794 | reverse complement strand
GTCCAACTCCACCTCCTCGATCTCCTCGATACCGACATCGGACAAACCCGCTGGCCACAGACCTGAAACGGTGACCCGCGAAGTCCGGGTCTAGGGTGGGGACCATGAGCACGATGTACGCGGCGCTGCTGCGCGGGATCAATGTCAGCGGCCACCGCCGGGTTCCGATGGCGGAACTCCGTACGCTGCTGGGGGAGCTGGGGCACGAGGACGTCGCCACCCATCTGCAGAGCGGAAACGCCGTGTTCCGCAGTGCGGCGGACGACGAGAGTGCCCTGGCCGCCGGGCTGGAGCGGGCTGTCGAGGAACGGTTCGGCTTTCCGGTCGACTGTCTCGTCCGCTCGGGCGAGTACCTCGCGGCAGTGGCCGAGGCGTGTCCGTTTCCGGCTGCCGAGCTCGAGGGCAAGCAGCTGCACGTCACGTACTTCGACCAGGCCGTCGACGCCGCACGGTTCGCCCCGCTCGACGCCGGGGCCTTCCGCCCCGAAGAGTTCCGGCTGGGGGACCGCGCCCTGTATCTGTACGCGCCCGACGGGCTCGGGCGCTCCAAGCTCGCCGTGGCGCTCGGGCGGCCCGCCTTCACCAGGGGCCTCGTCGCCACCAGCCGAAACTGGAACACCGTCACCAAGCTGGTGGAGATGACGCGTGCCTGAGTCCTCGCCCGCCGTGGCCGCAGCCGTCGAGGGCGAGCTCCGCCTCCTCGATCCCGTGGTGCGTGCCTCCGCCGATGTGATGGCCACCCTGCTGCACCCCGACTTCCGGGAGATCGGCACCAGCGGCCGGCTCTGGGAGCGGGACACGATCATCGCCATGCTCACCGCGCCGGACGCACCGTGTCCGGGGCCGCTCACCGCATCACGGATGCGGGGGGACCAGCTGGCGGCGGACCTGGTGCATCTCACCTTCGACACGGAGTCCAAGGGTCTGCGCTCCCACCGCAGTTCACTGTGGCGGCTGACCCGGAGCGGCTGGCTGCTCTACTTCCACCAGGCCACGCCCTTCATCGACGATCCGTTCGCCGAGGTCTGAACCGGCGGTTCCGTGTGCTTCCCGACATCGCCCGGCAGCACACACCGGAGCGGCCCGCAAGAGTGCCGCACCGGTCCGATCTGCGCCCGGAGCCCGGCCGGTTCTTGCCGGAAGGGCTGATTCCGGCCACCGGGAGTGCCCGGGCAAAACACCGGTAAGCCGCCCGAACGGGCGACGCCCCGACGCTTCCGGTCCGGGCTGAGGGCGCCCGCGTGTGCGCGCTTCGCGGGCAGGGGCGGGTGTGTGTGAACGCGATGCGCGTAGACAGCGGCCCATGTCGGCCGGGCGTTCAGGCGTTTGCTGCAATTCGCCCGGCCTCCTCCGTTCGGTGAGCGGACGCCGTTGTTCGGAGGCCACTCGCACGCATATCGGAGTTCACGGTCCGTTCTCCGCCGCGGTCCGGAAGGCGACCTTGCCACCGGTTCCGGCGGAGTCAAGGATGCGAGCGTGCGGTTGGCAGGTCCACGACCAGAACCCCCGGTGGTGGACAGCCGCACACCTCGGCCCGCCCACCCAGCGGACCAGACACCCCCCAACGACGGAGGATCCTGTGACCTTCAAGCGCTTCGCTCCCCTCGGCTCGCTCTCCAGACGTGCTCGCCTCATCGCCGCGACCTCAGGTCTGGTCACCGCCGTGGCGCTTGCGGCACCCACCGCTGTCGCCCAGGCGGCACCGGACACCACCGTGACGAAGGCCGAACTGGCCGAGGCCAGTTCCGCCGTGCTCGGCGCCGACATCGCCGGCACCGCCTGGTACACCGAGGCGAGCACCGGCAAGGTCGTCGTGACCGTCGACAGCACGGTCACCGCCGCCGAGGTCGCCACCATCAAGAAGTCGGTCACCGACTCGGGTGCGAAGGCCGACATCAAGCACACCCCGGGCACGTTCAACAAGCTCATCGCGGGCGGACAGGCCATCTACGCCGGCGGTGGACGCTGTTCCCTCGGCTTCAACGTCCGCAGCGGCAGCACCTACTACGCGCTGACCGCCGGGCACTGCACCGAGATAGGCAGCACCTGGTACACCAACTCCGGCCAGAGCACGAGCCTCGGCACGAGGACCGGCTCCAGCTTCCCCGTCAACGACTACGGGATCATCCGGCACTCCAGCTCCGCCGCCGCCGACGGCCGCGTCTCCCTCTACAACGGCAGCTACCAGGACATCACGTCCGCCGCGACCCCCAGCGTCGGCCAGTCCGTCAAGCGCAGCGGCTCCACCACCGGCGTCCACAGCGGCACCGTCACCGGTCTCAACGCGACCGTGAACTACGGCAGCGGTGACGTCGTCTACGGCATGATCCAGACCAACGTCTGCGCCGAGCCCGGCGACAGCGGCGGTTCGCTCTTCTCCGGCTCCACCGCGCTGGGCCTCACCTCGGGCGGCAGCGGTAACTGCAGCTCGGGCGGCACCACGTTCTTCCAGCCCGTCACCGAGGCGCTGAGCGCCTACGGCGTGAGCGTCTTCTAGGACCTCACACACCCTCACCTGCGACGGGCCGCGCTCACCGAGCGCGGCCCGTTGCCGCATCCGCCTTCCGTGAGGAAGGGCGCTGTGCCAGGCTCACGGGCATGCGCTACATCATCGTGGGAACCGGCGCCGTCGGCGGCGCCCTGGGCGGACGGCTCGCGGAGGCCGGCCACGACGTGGTCCTCGTCGCCCGGGGAGCCCAGTACACCGCTCTGCGCGAGGGCGGGCTGCGCCTCACCACACCCGAGGGCACACGCACCCACCGCCTCCCCGTCGTCGACCGCCCGGAATCACTGGACCTCGATCCGGACGACGTCCTCGTCCTCGCCGTCAAGACGCAGGACAGCGTCGCGGCGCTCGACGCCTGGAGCGCGAGGCCGGTGGCCGGAGGCGGAACGGCGGGGGAGCGGCTCCCCCTGATCTGCGCGCAGAACGGCGTCGAGAGCGAGCGTCTGGCCCTGCGTCGCTTCCACCGCGTCTACGGCTGCTGCGTCTACCTCCCCGCGAGCTTCGTGGAGCCGGGCAGCGTCATCGCCGCCGGAGCCCCGCTCACCGGCATACTGCACCTCGGCCGGTATCCGTCCGGCACCGACGACACCGTGCGCGCCGTCGCCGCGGACTGGGAGAAGGCGAGACTGGAAGCCCCCGTCGTCCCCGACGTGATGCGCTGGAAGTACGCCAAACTGCTCTCCAACCTCGCCAACGCGATCGAGGCGGTCACCGGAGTGCTCGAAGGCCCCGAGGGATTCGCGCTCTTCGACCGTGCGCGGGCGGAAGGGCGGGCCGTGCTCGCGGCGGCCGGAATCGAGGCGACCGGAAGCGCGGAGCAGGAGGAGGCCCGGGGCGGCAGGATCCGGTTCGACCCGTTCGACGGCTCCGAGCGCGCAGGAGGATCGTCCTGGCAGAGTCTCAGCCGGGGCACGGGCACCATCGAAGCCGACTACCTCAACGGGGAGATCGTCCTGCTCGGCCGGCTGCACGGCGTCCCCGCACCCGTCAACGACGTGCTGCGGCGCACCGCGAACGCCTTCGCCCGGGAACGGCGCGCTGCCGGATCGATGACGGTCGCCGAACTCACCGCCCTGGTGGACGCGGAGTCCTGAGAGCCCGCAGGGGGCGCCGGTGGCCCGGCGGAACCCGAGCCGACGCTACTTCCGAAACACGCCCTCCAGGCACTCATCGCCCCGGTCACCGGGACGCGCGCCTCGTCGTAGCGGGTCAGCAGCAGCCGGGCCAGTGCGGGGGACGGGCCGAGTACGCCGGAGAGGACGTCGGCCCCGGCCTCCTCCGCCCCCGCGGCGATACGGTCGGGGAGACGGCCGGGGGCGATGACGTACGGCGCCACCGCCACCCGCTGTACGCCGTCGGCCCGCAGGGACCGCACCACGTCGGCGGTGCGGGAGAAGCCCCCGGCAACGACAGCGGAGGCGAACGCAGGCCGCACGGCGCACCAACCGGTGTGCCGCAGCTCCCGCGCGATTTCAGCGATCACTGCGCTCGCCTCCGGGTCTGTGGAGCCCGCCGAGGCCAGGACCAGCCCGGTCGCGCTCTTGTCGCCGGGGGAGACCCCGGCCTCGTGCAGCCGCTGTTCCAGTGCCGCGTTCAGCAGCGGGGACGGGCCGAGGACGTCGGCCTGGCTGATCCGCAGCCGGGGGAGCCGGGTGCGGGCCTCGCGCAGCACCGAGGGGATGTCCGACTTGGCGTGGAAGGCACGGGTCAGCAGCAGGGGGAGCGCGACGACCTCGTCCGCCCCCTCCGCTGCCAGCCGCTCCAGCACCCTGGGCACGGACGGGGCGTTGAACTCCAGGAATCCCGTCTCCACGCGCAGCCCGGGCCGCAACGACCGCACCCGCGCGGCGAGCGCGTGCACGGTCGCCGCGTGCCGCGGGTCGCGGCTGCCGTGGGCGATGACGAGGAGGACGGGGGAGGCCATGACGACTCAGCTCTTGACGAGAAGACCGCGACTGCGCAGCACCCGCCGCTCCAGCGGGCTGAAGATGAGCAGGTCGATCGCGATACCGACGAACAGGATGAGGAGGATCGCCAGGAAGATCCCCGGCATGTCGAAGTTGTTCCGGCCGTTCTCCAGCAACTGGCCGAGCCCCAGGCCCAGATCGGGCGAGGAGGCGATGATCTCGGCGGCCATGAGGGAGCGCCAGGAGAACGCCCAGCCCTGCTTGAGCCCCGCGAGGTAGCCGGGCAGGGCAGCAGGGAGAACGATGTGGATCGTCCCGCGCAGCCCTGTCGCGCCGATCGTGCGGCCCGCGCGGAGGAAGAGCGGCGGCACCTGGTCGACGCCGGAGACCAGACCGTTGGCGACGGACGGGACCGCGCCGAGCAGGATCACCGCGTACATCGTCTTGTCGTCGAGGCCGAGCCAGATGATGGCCGGCGCCACCCACGCCACGGACGGCAGGGACTGCAGCCCGGACAGGATCGGACCGATCGCAGCCCGGATCACCTTCACCCGCGCCACCAGCAGACCCAGCGGGGTGCCGATCGCGACGGCCATCACGAAGCCGAGCAGGCCGCGCGACACGCTGGTCCAGATGACCTCCAACAGGGTGCCCTGCAGCCACATGTCGGTCAGGCTGTCCCAGACCGCCAGGGGCGGCGGCAGCTTGTAGTCGTCGGTGACCTTCGCCCAGACCAGCACCTGCCAGGCGAGGACCACCAGGACGACCGCGACGACCGGCGGCAGGACCTTGTCGAGCAGGACCTCGCGGGCCGGCGTCCGGCGCACCTGTACGGCGTCGAGCGCGTCCAGACCCGCCTCCAGACCCGCCAGGTCGTCGGCCTTCGTTTCAGTGCTGGCCATGTCGGCGGATCTCCCCACGCAGTTGTTCGGTGATCTCGACGGACAGCTCCGCCACGGCGGTGTCCTCGATGCGGCGAGGCTGCTCGATGTCGACCGTCCACTCCCGGGCGATCCGGCCGGGACGCGACGACAACAGGATGACGCGCTGGGCGAGCCGCACCGCCTCGCGCACGTTGTGGGTGACGAAGAGGACGGAGGCGTTCGTCTCGCGCCAGATCCGGGTCAGTTCGTCGTGCAGCACATCGCGTGTGATGGCGTCGAGTGCGGCGAACGGCTCGTCCATCAGCAGCAGCTGGCTGTCCTGGGCGAGCGCACGGGCCATCGCGACCCGCTGGCGCATGCCGCCCGAGAGTTCGTGCACCCGCTTGCCGTACGCCCCGCCGAGGCGCACGAGTTCGAGCAGCCGTTCCGCCTCCGGGCGGCGGTCCGACTTCGGTACCCCGCGCAGCCGCAGGGCCAGTTCGATGTTCTTGCCCGCGGTCAGCCACGGGAAGAGGGCGTGCTCCTGGAACATCAGGGCCGGCCGCCCGCCGGGGGTCTCGATGGACCCCGCAGTCGGGCGGTCGAGTCCGGCCACCAGGTTGAGCAGCGTCGATTTGCCGCACCCGGATGCTCCCAGGAGGGTGACGAACTCGCCCGGAGCGACATCGAGCGTGATGTCGTCCAGGACGAGCTGCTGCCCCGTGGGTCCGGCGAAGGACTTGGAGACGTGCTGGATACGAGCGGCGTGCTCGACCGCTGCACGGTCCTCGGCCTTGGTGAGGGTGGTGGTCGCCATGGTCGTCACCTCCTGGGAAATCAGGGATCCTGATGCGGTCGGGTGGGCTACTTGACGCCGAGACCGGCGTCGGCGACCTCGGGCTGTCCTGCGGCCTTGAGGATCTTGTTCAGCGGCTTCAGGTCGTAGATGCCGTCGAGGTCGGGCTTCTCCAGCAGGCCGGCCTCGACCGCGTGGTCCGCCTGCGCCTGGAGCGTGGCGGCCAGCGGGTCATCCGTGATCTGGATGGACTCCCACGCCGGGTCGAGGACCTCGGCGGGCAGCGCCTTGCCGCTCAGCTCCTTGAGCGCGGCGTTGGCCGATGCCTTCGCCTCGTCCGGGTTGGCGTTGATCCACTTGTTGGTGTTCACCGTGCCGCGCAGCACGGCGTCCACGACGTCCGGGTGCTTGGAGAGGAACTTCTGCGACACGATGATGTTCGTGATGACGAACTTGTCGTCCGGCCACAGCGACGACTCGTCGAGCAGGACCTTGCCGCCCTCGGCGACCAGCTTCGAAGCGGTCGGCTCCGGGACCCAGGCGCCGTCCAGGGACCCGGCCTTGAAGGCGTCCGGGGTCACCTTGTTGTCCGAACGGACCACGGAGACGTCGCCCTTGCCGCTCTGGGCGTCGACCTTCCAGCCCTTCTCGGAGATCCAGTTGAGGAACGCCACGTCCTGGGTGTTGCCGAGCTGAGGGGTGGCGATCTTCTTGCCCTTGAGGTCGTCCAGGGTCTTGATCTTCTCCGGGTTCACGACGAGCTTGACGCCGCCGGAGGCCGAGCCGCCGAGGATCCGCAGGCTCTGGCCCTTGGACTTGCTGTAGCCGTTGATCGAGGGGGAGGGGCCGATGAAGCCGATGTCGATCGAACCCGCGTTGAGCGCCTCGATCTCCGAGGGCCCGGCGTTGAACGTCGAGGGCTTGACCGCGGTGCCGCCCAGCTCCTTGGCGATGAGGCCTTCCTGGATACCGACCAGGGCGGTGGCGTGCGTGAGGTTCGGGAAGTAACCGATCTTCACGGTGTCCGCCGAGAGCTTCTTCCCGTCGGCGGAGACGTTCGGCTTCTCCGAGTCGGCGTCCTTCGCCTCGGAGCCGTAGCCGCAGGCGGTCAGTGCCACGGCGAGCAGCGGCAGAGCGGCGGCAGCGGCGAGGCTGCGGCGGAGAGTGGTACGGGCGGCAGACACGGGAGGTCTTCCTCTCGTCGGCCCGGTCTCACGTCCCCCTGTGATCAGGTGGCGCGGCCGGGCGATCGGCAGGTCTTCGTCTGAACTGGCGGTGCGGTCCTTGCGAGCGGGCGCGCAGGCAGTGCGCGTACGTCATCACGCACATCGCCCGACCCCGCCCTGGCCGCTGCCGAGGGCTCCGCTCCCGACCCGGCCGCCCTCCTTGGCGAAGGTCGAGAAGAAATCGTTGACCATCAGAAGTCCCACTCCGCGTCCTCGGCGGAGGTGTCCGCGTCCGTCTCCCCGCCGTCGGCGGCGGCGAACGAGGCGCCCGCCATTCCGGCCGTCAGCGTCGTGCCGTCGGCGGGGTCGATCAGCAGGAACGAACCGGTGCGCCGCGAGGCCGCGTAGGCGTCGAGCGCGAGCGGCTCGGCGGTACGGACGACGACCCGGCCGATGTCGTTGGCCACCAGTTGCCCGGGAGCCGGGTGCTGGGAGAGGTCGTCCAGGGTGAGGCGTGACGGGATGTCCTTGACGATCGCCTTGACCGTGCGGGTGGTGTGCTTGAGCAGCACCCGCTGGCCCACGGTGAGCGGCTGGTCGGCCACGTGGCAGACGGTCGCCTCGACGTCCTGTGTGACGGCGGGAGCGTCGTCCGCCGGGGCGATCAGGTCGCCGCGCGAGACGTCGATGTCGTCAGCCAGCCGGATCGTCACCGACTGGGGGGCCCAGGCGATGTCGACGCTCTCACCGAGTGCTTCGATCCCCTCGATCGTGGTGGTGCGTCCGGACGGCAGCACGGAGACCGTTTCGCCGACCCGGAACACCCCGGCCGCGATCTGACCGGCGTACCCCCGGTAGTCGGGGTGCTCGGCGGTCTGCGGGCGGATCACGTACTGCACCGGGAAGCGCGCGTGGCACGCCGTCAGGTCATGGCTGACCGGCACCGTCTCCAGGTGCTCCAGGACCGTGGGGCCGCCGTACCAGTCCATGTGGGCGGACGGTTCCACGACGTTGTCGCCGGCCAGCGCCGAGATCGGGATCGCGGTGATCTCCGGCACGCCGAGCGAGGCGGCGTACGCGGTGAACTCCTTCGCGATCGCGGCGAAGACGGGCTCCGCGTAGTCCACGAGGTCCATCTTGTTGACGGCGAGGACGACGTGCGGGACGCGCAGGAGGGCGGCGACGGCGGCGTGGCGGCGGGTCTGTTCGACGACGCCGTTGCGGGCGTCGACGAGGACGACGGCGAGTTCGGCGGTGGACGCGCCGGTGACCATGTTGCGGGTGTACTGCACATGGCCGGGGGTGTCGGCGAGGATGAAGCGGCGCCGGGGGGTGGCGAAGTAGCGGTAGGCCACGTCGATGGTGATGCCCTGCTCGCGTTCGGCGCGCAGGCCGTCGGTGAGGAGCGCCAGGTCGGGTGCCTCCTGGCCGCGGTTGGTGGAGGCCAGTGCGACGGCTTCCAGCTGGTCGGTGAGGACCGACTTGGAGTCGTGCAGCAGACGTCCGACGAGCGTCGACTTGCCGTCGTCGACGGAACCGGCGGTGGCGAACCGCAGCAGGGTGGTGGCCGAGAGCTGCTCGGTCGTGGTGATGCTCATGTCTAGAAGTACCCCTCGCGCTTGCGGTCTTCCATCGCGGCCTCGGACATCTTGTCGTCGGCGCGGGTCGCGCCCCGCTCGGTGAGGCGGGAGGCGGCGATCTCGGTGATCACTGCGTCCAGGGTGGTGGCGTCGGAGTCGACGGCGCCGGTGCAGGACATGTCGCCGACGGTGCGGTAGCGCACCTGGCGGGTCTCGACCCTCTCGTCGTCCTTGGGGCCGCCCCAGTCGCCGGCGGTCAGCCACATGCCGGAACGACTGAAGACCTCGCGCTCGTGGGCGAAGTAGATCTCGGGGAGCTCGATGCCCTCACGCTCGATGTACTGCCAGACGTCCAGCTCGGTCCAGTTGGAGATGGGGAAGACGCGGACGTGCTCCCCGGGCGCGTGGCGGCCGTTGTAGAGCTGCCACAGCTCGGGGCGCTGACGGCGGGGGTCCCACTGGGAGAACTCGTCGCGCAGGGAGAAGACGCGCTCCTTGGCGCGGGCCTTCTCCTCGTCGCGGCGTCCGCCGCCGAAGACGGCGTCGAAGCGGTGCTGCTGGATGGCCTCGGTGAGCGGCACCGTCTGGAGGGGGTTGCGGGTGCCGTCGGGGCGCTCGCGGAGCTTGCCGGCGTCGATGTACTCCTGGACGGAGGCGACGTGCAGGCGCAGTCCGTGCTTCTCGACGGTGCGGTCGCGGTATTCGAGGACCTCGGGGAAGTTGTGCCCGGTGTCCACGTGCAGCAGCGTGAAGGGGATCGGCGCGGGAGCGAACGCCTTCAGCGCGAGGTGCAGCATCAGGATCGAGTCCTTGCCGCCGGAGAACAGGATCACCGGCCGCTCGAACTCACCCGCCACCTCACGGAAGATGTGCACCGCCTCCGACTCCAGGGAGTCCAGGTGGCTCAGCGCGTACGGGTTGACAGTGCCTTCCGGCACGGTGGCGACAGTGCTCACGCCAGGCCCCTCTCGGTGAGCAGCGCACGGAGCGCCGCTGCGGACTCCTGCACGGTCTGCTGGTGCGATTCGATCCGCAGATCCGGCGACTCGGGAGACTCGTAGGGGTCGTCGACCCCGGTGAGACCACTGATCTCGCCCGCTGCCTGCTTGGCGTACAGCCCCTTCACATCGCGCTCGGAGCACACCTCGACCGGGGTCGCGACGTGCACCTCCAGATACGCGGTGCCCTCCTGCTGATGACGCTTGCGCACGGCGTCACGGCTGTCGGCGTACGGGGCGATGACCGGGACGAGGGCCTTCACGCCGTTGGCGGCCAGCAGTTCGGCGACGAAGCCGATCCGCTGGACGTTGGTGTGCCGGTCCTCGCGCGAGAAGCCGAGGCCCGCGGAGAGGAACTCCCGGATCTCGTCGCCGTCGAGCACCTCGACCCGGTGCCCGTCGGCGCGCAGCCGGCCCGCCAGTTCGTAGGCGATGGTGGTCTTGCCGGCGCTCGGCAGACCGGTGAGCCAGACGGTGGCTCCCGTCTCCGTCACGCTCATCGATATCTCCTGATCAGTCGTCATCAGCCGTGCAGCCCGCATTCGGTCTTGCCACGCCCTGCCCAGCGGCCGGCCCGTGCGTCCTCGCCCTCCAGCACCCGCCGGGTGCAGGGCGCGCAGCCGACGGAGGCGTAACCGTCCATCAGCAGCGGGTTGGTCAGTACGCCGTGTTCGGCGACGTAGGCGTCCACGTCGTCCTGGGTCCAGCGGGCGATGGGCGAGACCTTGACCTTGCGGCGCTTCTCGTCCCAGCCCACGACCGGGGTGGCGGCGCGGGTGGGGGACTCGTCGCGGCGCAGCCCGGTCGCCCAGGCGGCGTACGCGGTCAGCCCCTCCTCCAGGGGCTTGACCTTGCGCAGCGCGCAGCACAGGTCGGGGTCACGGTCGTGCAGCTTCGGCCCGTACTCGGCGTCCTGCTCGGCCACGGACTGACGCGGCGTCAGCGTGATGAGGTTGACGTCCATCACGGCGTCCACCGCGTCCCGTGTGCCGATGGTCTCCTCGAAGTGGTAGCCCGTGTCCAGGAAGACGACGTCGACGCCGGGGAAGACCCGGGAGGCCAGGTGCGCGACGACCGCGTCCTCCATGGAGGAGGTGACGCAGAACCGCTTGCCGAAGGTGTCGGCCGCCCACGTCAGGATGTCGCTCGCGGAGGCGTCCTCCAGGTCGCGCCCGGCCTGTACGGCCAGATCCTTCAGGGCCTCGTCGGTGAGCTGACCGGTTTGCAGAGTGTCCGTCATGTCCCGTCCCCTTCGACATCGTCGCGCTGGAGCCCCTGGGCCAGCAGGCCCAGGAACTTCAGCTGGAACGCGCGGTTGCAGGAAGCACATTCCCAGGCGCCGTGGCCGGCCTCGTGCGGGCGCAGGTCCTCGTCGCCGCAGTACGGGCAGTAGAACGGTGCGGCTCGCTCGCTCATGACAGCGACTCCGCACTGGCCCGGGCGGCCCAGGTCGCGAAGCGCTCGCCGTCCTCGCGCTCCTCCTGGAACCTGCCGAGTACCCGCTCGACGTAGTCCGGGAGTTCGGCCGAAGTGACCTTCAGGCCACGGACCTTGCGGCCGAAACCGGCCTCCAGGCCGAGCGCGCCGCCGAGGTGGACCTGGTACCCCTCGACCTGGTTGCCGTCGCCGTCCAGCATGAGCTGGCCCTTCAGGCCGATGTCCGCGGTCTGGATGCGGGCGCAGGCGTTGGGGCAGCCGTTGATGTTGATGGAGAGCGGCTCCTCGAACTTCGGCATGCGGCGCTCCAGTTCGTCGATGAGCGCGGCACCGCGCGCCTTCGTCTCGACGATCGCCAGCTTGCAGAACTCGATGCCGGTGCAGGCCATCGTGCCGCGCCGGAAGGGAGAGGCCTTCACCTGGAAGTCCAGTGCCTCCAGTCCGGCGGACAGGGACTCGATCTGATCCTGCTCCACGTCCAGGATGAGCATCTTCTGCTCGACGGTGGTGCGCACCCGGCCCGATCCGTGTGCCTCGGCCAGATCGGCGATCTTGGCCAGGGTGGAGCCGTCCACCCGGCCGACGCGCGGGGCGAAGCCCACGTAGAAGCGGCCGTCCTGCTGCGCGTGCACACCGATGTGGTCGCGCCAGCGGGAGGAGGGCTGTGCGGGCGGCGGGCCGTCCAGCATCGGGCGCTTGAGGTATTCGTCCTCGAGCACCTGGCGGAACTTCTCCGGGCCCCAGTCGGCCATCAGGAACTTCAGACGGGCGCGCGTACGCAGCCTGCGGTAGCCGTAGTCGCGGAAGATCCCGACGACACCGGCCCAGACGTCGGCGACCTCGTCCAGCGGCACCCAGGCGCCCAGACGCTCGGCGAACCGCGGGTTGGTGGAGAGTCCACCGCCCACCCACAGGTCGAAGCCGGGGCCGTGTTCGGGGTGGTCCACGCCCACGAAGGCGATGTCGTTGATCTCGTGCACCACGTCCTGGACCGGCGAACCCGAGATCGCGGTCTTGAACTTGCGGGGCAGGTTGGAGAATTCCTTGCTGCCGATGTAGCGCTCGTGGATCTCGTCGACCGCGGACGTGCCGTCGATGATCTCGTCGGCGGCGATGCCGGCCACCGGTGAACCGATGATCACGCGGGGGCAGTCACCGCAGGCCTCGGTGGTCGAGAGCCCGACGGCCTCGAGCTTCTGCCAGATCGCCGGGACGTCCTCGATGCGGATCCAGTGCAGCTGGACGTTCTGCCGGTCGGTGATGTCGGCGGTTCCCCGCGCGTACTCCTGCGAGATCTCGCCGATGACACGCAGCTGCGCGGTGGTCAGCCTGCCGCCGTCGATGCGCACGCGCAGCATGAAGTAGCGGTCGTCGAGCTCCTCCGGCTCCAGAACGGCGGTCTTGCCGCCGTCGATGCCGGGCCGGCGCTGGGTGTAAAGACCCCACCAGCGCATACGGCCGCGCAGGTCGTTCGGGTCGATGGAGTCGAATCCGCGCTTCGAGTAGATCGTCTCAATGCGCGTCCGCACGTTGAGACTGTCGTCGTCCTTCTTGAACTGCTCGTTCCCGTTCAGCGGGGTGAAGTGACCCATGGCCCACTGACCTTCACCACGGTGACGTCCGGCCTTGCGGCGGGGCGTGGCGGTAGCAGGCTTATCGGGGCTGGCGGCCATGGCAATACGTCCTTCGGGACTGCAGGAGGGCGGCTCTGAACTGCACACTCGCGTGAGGCGCGGCGGTGCGCAGGGGGGTGGAGCGGAACATCAGGAGATCGCGGTGCTGGAGACTCTCAGCGGACCGGACAGATGGCGCTGGACATGCGGCCGAGGTCGACGTGCCGCCGACTCACCAAGGCAATTCCAGTTCCAGACATGACGGAAGCGTGTCACGCGCATCTCGGACCAGTCCACCACGATCCATTATGTGGACGAGATGGTCCCGAAATGTGAGACGTTGTGGTGTCGGTCACGCTTTACCCGTCGACAAAGCGACATAGCGGGCCTGCGGTCAGGCGTGCGCGCCGGGCCACGGGCCGGGGGCGGCGACCTCGGGCTCCCGCTCGGTCTTCGTGGCGAAGAGCCGGAATCCCCGCCGCAGATAGTTGTCCATCGCGTGCGGGCCGTCGTCGGAGCACGTGTGCAGCCACACCCGCTGTGTGGGGGCCAGCTCTGGATGGCGCTCGGCGAGGTCCCAGGCGCGCGCCACGCCGTACGACAGCAGATGCCCGCCGATCCGGCGTCCCCGGAAGGAAGGGATCAGGCCGAAGTAGACGATCTCGACGGCCCCGTCCCCCTGCGGGCCGAGCTCGATGAACCCCGCGGGGGTCCCGTTCTCGTACGCCACCCACGTCTCGACCCCCGGCCGCTCCAGGAGCTCCCGCCACCGCGCGTACGTGAAGTCCAGCCGGTCGGTCCACCGGACGTCCCCGCCCACCGCCGTGTAGAGGAAACGGCTGAACTCCGGGAGCGCGGTCCCCGACCGTACGACCGTCACCGAGCCCTCGGGGGCGGCGGCGGGACTCAGGTCCGCGGGCGACGTCTGCTCCAGGTACCAGACGGTCACATCGGCCATGCCGGTCCCGTCGGAGAGGGAGGCGGCGGACTGCGTGGCGTTGCTCATGGCGGTCAGAAAACCACGGCTCGGGCCCGGCGCCCAAAAAAGCTCAGGTCACCCCCGCCGCCGTACGAGCCCTGAGCACCACCGGAGCCGTCGAGCGGGGCAGCAGATCGGCCGGTACGTCCGGAAGGACCACCTCCACCTCGACACCCTCGCCGAAGCGGTACGGCCGGTGCGCCAGCACCTCCGCGAGATGACGGCGCATCCGCGATATCTCGGCCCGCACCGTCACCGTCCTGGTCGCGTCACCGAAGACGTCCTCGGCCAGCTCCGCCGCGGTACGTCCCTCCTGGCGCAGGGCCAGCGCGTACAGCAGCTCCGCGTGGCGGGGCGAGAGCCGGCACGTCCTGTGCCCCGCCGCACCCGTCACATGGACCGCGAGCCCCCGCTCCCTGCTCAGGTCGAGCACCACCCGGCGCGGCACCCGGTCGTGCGCGCCGTCCCCCACCTGCACCAGCCAGCCGCCGGGCAGCGGCTCCACCCGGCACATCCCGAGCGAGGCCAGCCACACCGTGCCCGGCTCCAGGGACTTGGGCAGCGGCAGCCGGTCCAGGGGCGGCATCCCGCTGACGGCGGCCAGCCAGCCGTGGGTGTCCACCACCAGTGCGCGGCCGCCCAGCCGGCACAGGAGCGGGGCGGCCACCGAGCGTAATCGCTCGATCGCCACCAGATGCCGGCTGCGCAGCTCGCTCTCCGCCAGTGCCGCCACCGAACCGACCAGCGCCAGCGTCGCCGGGTGGAAGGTGTGGGCGGGCCCGCTGATGTCCACGACGCCCATCAGCCGGCCGTCCCGTGGGTCGCGCACCGGGGCCGCCGCACAGGTCCAGCTCTGCAGGGCGCGGATGAAGTGTTCGGCGGAGTGGACCTGGACGGGTGCGCGCGCGGCGAGCGCGGTACCGATGGCGTTCGTCCCCGTCGCCGACTCCGCCCAGGCGGCGCCCTCCTCGAGGCAGATGTTCCCGGCCCGGCGCATCACCGCCGCATGCCCCTGACGCCACAGGACCCGGCCCTCCGTGTCGGAGACGACCATGATCTGCTGCGCCGCGTCCGCGATCGTCGCAAGCCCGTTCCGCAGCAGGGGCATGACCTCGCCGAGTGCCGTGCTCCTGCGCCGGTGCTCGATCTCGTCCGGCTCGAGCAGCCTGCTCTCCGGTGACTGCTCGGGATCTACCCCGCTGCGCAGCACACGGTTCCAGGACGCGTCGATCTCCGCGCGCGGCATCGTCCTCGTACGCTTGCCCGCCAACCGGGCCTCCCGCGCGTGGTGGAGCAGGCGCTCGGCTGCCCTCGGGCGCGAGGCGGCCTCCGGCCGCGGTCGCGCGGCAGGGATCGATTCCATGGCGGGTCCCCCCAACAAAGCGTGGGCACTGTCCTGCGGAGGTGGAACTCGGCCCAAAGGACTCATCCTGCCGTGCCAGGGTCCCGTCGGCTCGCGCTCCACGCAACGGTTGCAACCCTTTGCAACTCTGTTGACCGGCCGCGGACCGTACGAGAGTGGAGGAACACCGCGTGGGGAGTCCCCGACCCGCCGGGCGGTGGTGCGGAAACGCGGAGGGTGGTGCCGTGTCGGCGCAGCACCACCCTCCACGTTCGTACCCCTCAGCCTTCCTGGGCCCGCGCCCGTGCCACGACCGTGGCCAGATCCAGACTGTGCGGCAGCGTCCCGAAGGCCGAGCCCCAGTCCCCGCCCAGCCGGGAGGCGCAGAACGCGTCCGCGACCTCCGGCGGTGCCCAGCGGAGCAGCAGCGAACCCTGCAGCACCAGGGCCATCCGTTCCACCAGACGCCTGGCCCGCGCCTCGACGGCGTCCAGATCAGCCAGCTCCGTCAGCAGGTCCTTGATCGCCGCGTCGAGCCGGTGGTCCGCGCCGCGCGCCTCACCGACCTCGGTGAGGAAGGCGTTGAGCGCCTGGGGCTCACGCTGCAGCGCCCGCAGTACATCGAGCGCCTGTACGTTGCCCGAGCCCTCCCAGATCGAGTTGAGCGGGGCCTCGCGGAGCAGCCGGGGCATCCCGGACTCCTCCACGTAACCGTTGCCGCCCAGGCACTCCAGGGCCTCCCCGACCACCGCCGTGCACCGCTTCGTCACCCAGTACTTGGCGGTCGGCACCGCGATCCGCAGGAAGGCACGCTCCTCCTCCGTGTCCGCGTCGTACGCGGCGGCCAGCCGCAGCCCGAGCGTCGTGGCCGCCTCCGACTCCAGGGCCAGGTCGGCCAGTACGTTGCGCATCAGCGGCTTCTCGATCAGCAGTCCGCCGAACGCGCTGCGGTAGGCGCTGTGGTGGACCGCCTGCGCCACCGCCTGACGCATCAGCGCCGCCGAACCGAGCACACAGTCCAGCCGGGTCGCCGCCACCATCTCGATGATGGTGCGCACCCCGCGCCCCTCCTCGCCGACCCGGCGGGCCCACGTCCCGTCGAACTCGACCTCGCCGGAGGCGTTGGACCTGTTGCCCAGCTTGTCCTTGAGGCGCTGGATCGCGAACGGGTTGCGCGCCCCGTCCGGCAGGACCCGCGGCACCAGGAAGCAGCTCAGTCCGCCCGGCGCCTGTGCCAGCACCAGGAACCCGTCGGACATGGGCGCCGAACAGAACCACTTGTGGCCCGTGAGGAGATATTCCCCGTCCCCGGCCAGGGGCTCGGCCCGGGTGGTGTTGGACCGCACGTCGGTGCCGCCCTGCTTCTCCGTCATGCCCATCCCGAAGAGCACACCGGCCTTCCGCGAAGCGGGCCGCAGCCCCTCCTCGTACACGTGGGAGGTCAGCAGCGGCTCCCACTCCGCGGCCAGCGCCGGATCGGTCCGCAGCGCCGGGACCGCCGCGTGCGTCATCGACAGCGGGCACCCGTGGCCCGCTTCGGCCTGCGTCCAGACCAGGAACCCGGCCGCGCGCCGTACATGGCCGCCCTGCCTGCCCCAGGCGTCCGTCAGCCCGGCCGTGACCGCGTGCCCCAGCAGCCGGTGCCAGGCCGGGTGGAAGTCCACCTCGTCGACGCGGTGTCCGTAGCGGTCGTGCGTCCGCAGCTTCGGCGGGTTCTCATTGGCCTGCGCGCCCCACTCCTGGGCCTGGAACGATCCGGCGGACCGGCCCAGCACGCTGAGCTCCTCCCGGGCCTCGTCGAGGATTCCGGGCGCGAGATGCCGCTCGACGGCCTCCGTCAGCGCCCGGTCGGCGGCGAAGACGTCATAGCCGACCAGCGGCGGAGCCTGGTTGGTCACTGTGTGGGTGCTAGGTGCCATGCCGATACGGTAAGGAGGTGCAGGCAGCAAACGAAACACCCGAGCGGCCACCGGGTCGGCTCCACCGGGCTCGCGTCCTCTACCGCAACGTGTCGAAGCGGCAGATGGCATGGCAGTTGCTCAAGGACACGGTCAATTCGTGCATCGAGTACCGCATCCTCGGCCTCGCGGCCGAGGCGGCGTTCTTCACCCTGCTGTCCCTGCCGCCGCTGCTGCTCGGTCTGATCGGGCTGCTCGGCTACGTCGACGACTGGACGTCCACGACCACGGTCGCCTCCATCGAGCGCAACATCCTGGGCGCGGTACAGACGGTGCTGTCCGAGCGGGGCGTCAACGACATCGCCAAACCGCTCATAGCCGACGTCACCACCGGCGCGCGCCCCGATGTCATCTCCCTCGGTTTCGCCATAGCCCTCTGGTCGGGTTCACGCGCGGTGAACGTCTTCATCGACACCATCACCGTGATGTACGGCCTCGACGGCCACCGAGGCATCGTCAAGACCCGGCTCCTCGCGTTCCTGCTGTACGTGGTCGCGCTGCTGCTGGGAGCCGTGGTCCTGCCCCTGCTGGTGGTCGGCCCCGACCGGGTGGTGGAGTTCGTCCCGTGGGGCACCGAGGTACTGGCCGTCCTCTACTGGCCGCTGGTCATCGTGCTGTCCATCGCGTTCCTGACGACGCTTTACCACGTGTCCGTCCCCGTCCGTTCGCCGTGGATAGAGGACGTTCCCGGGGCGCTCATGGCCCTCGGGATGTGGGTGCTGGGCAGCTTCCTGCTGCGGATCTACCTCACCAGCACGGTCGAAGGTCCCACCATCTACGGCTCGTTGGCCGCGCCCATCGCCGTGCTGCTCTGGATAGGCATCTCGGCCTTCGCCGTACTCGTCGGCGCCGCGGTGAACGCCGCGATCGACCGCGTCTGGCCCTCGCTGGCCACGGCGGCGGCCCGCGAGGCCAGCGACCGGCTCAGGGCGGCGCAGGCCGCGGAGCTCGTGGCCCGCGCCCAGGCTGCGCACTGGGACGCGTACGCCGACGACGACGAGGAGGACGTGTCCATGCCCTCCGAATTCCCCGAGCGCTGGTCACGCTTCCTGCCGCCGGACGACGTGGTGTCCCGTCTCCACGGGACCCGGGACAAGGACGCCCCCTGAGAGCTGTCCCGATGGCCTGGTGACCATGGGCGCACCGTACGAGGAGCGGGCCTCACGCTTCGGCGGCGCGGTCCTGTGGTCGTGGCGCGGGCCGCGTGAGCCCGGGCGTCCGGTCCTGCCCGACGGCTGCATGGATCTGCTCTGGGTGGGTGGCCGACTGCTGGTGGCCGGCCCCGACACCCGTGCCTTCACCCCTGCCGCGGCGCTCTCCGGCAGCTGCGCCGGCATCCGCTTCGCCCCCGGCACGGCACCCGCGCTCCTGGGCGTACCGGCGCACGAGCTGCGCGACCGGCGGGTCGCGCTCGACGCGCTCTGGCCCGGCCCGGAGGTCCGCGGGCTCACCGAACGGATCGGCGTGGCCGACGAACCCGCCGCCGCGCTGGAGGGCATCGCCCTGCGCAGGGCGGCCCGTGCCGAACCCGCGGACCCGCTCGCGGTGGCCGTCGCCGCACATCTGCGGCAGGGGCGTTCGGTCGCCGCCACCGCGCACGCCGTCGGGCTGGGGGCCCGCCAGCTGCACCGCCGCTCGCTGGCCGCGTTCGGCTACGGCCCCAAGACGCTGGCCCGGGTCCTGCGACTGCAGCGCGCCCTGGCCCTCGTACGCGCGGGCACGCCCTACACCGAGGCCGCGCACACGGCGGGCTGTTCCGACCAGGCGCATCTGGCCCGTGAGATGCGGGACCTGGCCGGCACGACGCTCAGCGGCCATCTGGCCGCGACGGGCTACGACGGGTTGGCGGCGAACAGTGAGACCCCGCACCCGTCCGGGTCCAGGACGATCGCGTAACGCTGGCCCCAGACGGCGTCCCAGGGCTCGAGGTGGCCCTGGTGTCCGGCGCCGGTCAGATCGGCGTACACCGCGTCGACCTCCGCCGGGCTGTCGCAGAGGAAGGCGAGCCCGAGGCGCTCGCCGCCCTTCGGCCCCTTCCAGCCGGGGTCGAAGGAGCGGATGACGTCCTCGGTGTCCCACAGCAGGCGTTGCCCCCCGGGCAGGGCCACTTCGACATGGGGCGCCGATTCGGCGCCGTCGGGGATGTCGAGCCCGAGCCTGCGGTAGAAGGCGAGCGAGGCGGCCAGGTCGGCCGTGACGACGGAGATCGCGTCGAGTCGTGGAGTCATACGACGACCGTATGCCGGGGCAGCGACCGGGTCTTGTACGAAACGGTCGTGGCCCCCGGCCCGGTCACCACTCCGCGCAGTCGGCCGGCGAGGTGCCGGGGTCCGTCAGCGGCAGCCCCAGCTGGGCGCGTTCGGTGAGCCGGCGGGTCGGCCGGTGGCGCGGGTCGCCCGTCGTGGCGTGCAGCGACCGCTGCAGCTCCAGCATCCGCGCGGCGCCGATCCGGTCGCCCCAGGCCAGCGGCCCCGCCGGGTAACCGAGGCCCGTCGTCACGGCGAGGTCGATGTCCGCCGGCGTCGCCAGTCCGCGCTCGGCGATCGACGTGGCGACGGACACCACCGAGGCGAGCAGCCGCTGCGCCACCGAACCCGCGGTGTCCCGCACCACCGACACGGCGTACGGCTCCCCGCCGTCCGCGGCGCGGGCCAGGACCGCGCGGGCGTCGCGCGCGGCGGCGGGGTCGGCCGCGGCGGTGACCGCGAGGACCCGGCGGCGGCCCGCCGGGGGCAGCGGGTCGACGCCGAAGGTGCGCGCGGCGGGCAGCCCCAGCGACGCGACGGCGGCCGCCACCGTCGTGCCCCAGACCGGGACGAGGACCAGGGCACGGCCGGAGGGCCGGGTGCCGCTCTCGACCGTGGCTCCGGCGGCGGCCAGCGCGGTACGCAGCTCTGCTGCATCCCCTGCGTATCCCGCGTTCTCGCCGCCCGCGACGAACACCGGCCGGTCCGCGTCACCCGTCACCGGCGGCTCCGGCGCCGGGGCGGGCGCGTCGGGGCCGTACGTGAACCAGCCCTGCCCGGTCTTGCGGCCGTGCAGGCCCGCGGTCACCCGGTTCGGGGTGAGATAGGAGGGGCGGAGCCGGTCCTCGTAGCGGAAGCCCTGCCAGATCGAGTCGATCACGGCAGCCGTGACGTCGAGCCCGGTGAGGTCCATCAGTTCGAACGGGCCCATGCGCAGCCCCAGGACGTCCCGGGCGATCCGGTCGATCCCGGCCGGGTCCGCGACGGACTCCTCCAACAGGGCCAGGGCCTCGGTCACCAGCCCCCGCCCGGCGTGGTTGACCAGGAAACCGGGAGTGTCGGCGACGGTCACCGCGCGGTGGCCGCAGCTCTCCACCAGCGCGGTGAGAACCGGCGCGATCGCGGGGCGGGTGGCGGCGCCCGGCACGACCTCGACGATCTTCATCAGCGGCACGGGATTGAAGAAGTGCAGCCCCGCGAGCCGCCCCGGGTCCCGCAGCGAGGCGGCGATCCGGGTCACCGACAGGGACGAGGTGTTGGTCGCGAAGACCGCAGATTCCGGCAGCGCCTGTTCCAGCTTCCCGAAGACCTCGGCCTTGGTGGCCAGGTCCTCCCGTACGGCCTCGATGACCAGCTCGACCTCCGGGCCCTCGGCCCACGGGTCTTCCAGCGGGATCAGCCGCCCCAGGGCCACGGCCATGTCCTCGGCGGACATCCGGCCCTTCTGGACCGCGCGTTCCAGCATGGACCGTACGAAGTCCACGGCCGCCGTCACCGCCTCGGTGCGGACGTCGCAGAGCTCGACGGTGTGTCCGCCGGCCACGGCCCACTGGGCGATGCCTCGGCCCATGGCTCCGGCTCCGACGATCCTGATACGCATGGCGGTGACGTCCTCTCGGGGGGTTCGGCAGGTGTCAGCGAAGGTAGACGCGGTCGGGGTCGACATCCTCGCGCAGGAGCCGGAGCTCCGCCTCGGTCGGCGGGGGCACGGTATCGACCAACCCGGACACCTGGAGGTCCCAGCCGGTGGCCTCCCGTACCTGATCCACCGTCACACCCGGGTGTACGGCGACGAGTCGGAGCTCCTCCCCGACACCGGAGCGGGCCAGGATGCCCAGTTCGGTGATGACCCGGGTCACTCCCGCGCCCAGCGGCCGGATGCCCTCGGCGAGCGCCCGGTCCGGGCCCGGGGTGGTGCAGAAATCCAGGACCCCGGTGAAGGAGCGCGGACTGTGCCGGCGCATCACCACGAAGACCTCCTGGGAGTTGGCCATCACCTCGACGGCGCCACCGGAGCCGGGGAGCCGCACCGTGGGGCTCTCCCAGTCGCCGATGACGGAGGTGTTGAGGTTGCCCCACCGGTCGATCTGCGCGGCGCCGAGGAAACCGACGTCGATGTGGCCGCCCTGGAGCACACAGCCGAACAGCGCCGGCATCGAGAGCACGGCCTCCGCGCCGGAGATGAGTACGGCGTCGGCGATGGTCTCCGGCAGATGCGAGGGGTGCGCCCCGCACACCCCGGACTCGTAGACCACCTCGATCTGCGGCGCGACCGTCAGACGGGCGAGCTCGGTGGCGAGCGTCGGCAGCCCGATGCCGGCGAACACCGCGCGGCGCGACGCCAGTTCGCGGGAGGCGACGACGGAGAGCAGCTCGGACGAGGTGACGGCCTGCGGTGCGGTGGTGGTCATGTCGCGTCCCTTCTCCTGCGGCGTGCTCACAGCCGCCGCCCGTAGTTCACCGGTTCGCTGAGCGCTTCGCCCACCGCGAGGCCGGCCCAGAAGTCCGCGCCCAGCTTGGCGACGTACTCGGCGTGGTCGGCCGTTCCGTACACCCACTCGTCCAGCCACGCCCGCAGCCGCTCCGGGTCCTTGCTGATGTGCGACCAGGCCCGGTAGAAGGCGTTGTCGCGGTCGTAGTAGCCCTGCGCGAAGGAGGGGTGTGCTCCACGCGGGCAGACCACGACGGCGTCCACCGCGTGGGAGGGGACGAGCGTGCGGTTGGGGTCCGAGCGGACCACCTCGTCCGCGACGACCTCCTCGACGACCACGATCGCCTTGTCCGCCGCGTACACCGCCTCGGCCTGGATGCCGGTCAGTCCCCAGATCTGGGTGTTGCCCCGGCGGTCGGCCCGCTGCGCGTGGATGATCGTCACGTCCGGGTTCACGGGTGGCACGACGTAGATCTGCTCCGGCTCCCCGTCGGGACCGGGGTAGGGCGACGTCACCTTGCGCAGATCGCTGTTGACGGACGGCAGATCGCTGCCGCCATAGCTGCGCAGCGGGTAGAACGGCAGCCGCTGGGACCCCGCGAGGTAGCGGCACACCATCCCGTAGTGGCTGTACTCCTCGAAGGCCAGCGGGGCCGGGTCGGCGCGCTCGATCCTGCGCCGCAGCTCACCGAGCGAACCGGCGGAGGAGTTGCCCACGAAGGAGGAGACCAGCCGCGACACACAGCCCGCGGCGAGCATCTGGTCCACCACGATGTCCGCCGTCATCCGGACGACGGTGAGGTCCTTGCGCCCTTGGCGGATGATCTCGTGCCCGGCGGCGGTGGGAACGAGATGGGTGAACCCTTCGAGGCTGACGGTGGCTCCGTCGTGCACGAAGGCGGCGACGGCCTCCTTCATCGACATGACTTTGCCGGCCCCGTCGGCCGTATCCGTCCGTTCCACGGTGCTCCTCGGCGAGTGCGTGCTGGTCGCCCTCACCGTGTCAGCGGCCATTGATTGCTGTCCAATACCAAATTAAGGTCGGATCAAGACCAGGAGTTAATGAATGTGGCTAGGGAGCCCCGATGGAACTGCGCCATCTGACCGCGTTCACCGCCGTCGCCGAGGAACTGCACTTCGGCCGCGCCGCCAAGCGGCTGCAGATGGCCCAGCCTCCGCTCAGCCAGCAGATCCGGCAGCTGGAGAAGGAACTCGGCGTCCAGCTCTTCGAGCGCAACACCCGCTCGGTGCGGCTCACCAGTGCGGGGGAGTCCTTCCTCGAACCCGTACGGACCGTGCTCGCCGACCTCGATCTCGCGGTACGGGCCGCCAAGGCCGCCGGGCGCGGGGAGTACGGCCGGGTCACCATCGGCTTCGCGGGGGCGTCCAGCCACGAGACGCTGCCCCTGCTGACCCGGGCCGTACGGGCCGCCCACCCCGGGATCGAGCTGGCCATGAAGGGCCAGACCTATGCGAACGTCGCCCTGTCCCGGGTCGCCGACGGCTCCCTCGACCTGGGGTTCGTCCGGCTTCCGGTCACCCAGCCCGGGGTGGCCTGCCGGGTGATCGACGAGGAGGAACTGCTCTGCGCACTGCCCTCCGACCACCCGCTCACCCGCCTGGAGAGCATCCCGATCGGGATCCTCGCCGATGAACCCTTCGTCTCCTTCCCCGCGAACGCCGGCTCCACGGTGCGGGACGCGATGGTCCAGGTCTGCGAGGCCGCCGGTTTCAACCCCCGCGTGGTGCAGGAGGCCCCCGACTCCTACACGATCCTCGCCCTCGTCGCCGCGGGCGTCGGCGTCACGCTCACGGTCTCCTCGGTCCGCCACATCCAGCAGAACGGGCTGGTCTACCGGCCCCTCGCCGGGCCGCCCGTCCGGCGCCAGGCCGCGCTGGCCTGGCGCACGGACAACCCCTCGGCCGCGCTGCGCGCGGTGCTCGCGGTCGCCGAGGAAGCCCTGCCGACCCCATGAGCCCCGATTGAGACGCGTGGCGTCTTGAAAGGCGGGCAACTCGATATTGGACCGACTCAGTGGTCCAGTGCGAAGGTCACCCCACACATTCGAATCCGCCGAAAGGTGTTCCGCCGTGCCCGACCGGACCGATGTCGTCATCTGCGAGCCGCTGCGCACCCCCATCGGGCGTTTCGGCGGCGCGTTCGCCCAGCAGACCCCGGCCGCGCTCGCCGCACGCGTCATCGCCGAGGTCGTCGCCCGTACGGGGATCGATCCGGACCGGGTGGACGAGGTGATCCTCGGCCACGCCTATCCCTCGGCCGAGGCCCCGGCCATCGGCCGGGTCGCCGCCCTCGACGCCGGACTCCCCGACACCGTCACCGGCGCCCAGATCGACCGGCGCTGCGGCTCGGGCCTGCAGGCCGTCCTCGACGCGGCGATGCAGATCCGGGCCGGGTTCAGCGACGTCGTCATCGCGGGCGGTGTCGACGTCATGAGCGCCGCCCCCTACTACACACACGACGGACGCTGGGGCATCAAGGGCCCCGGCCTCCAGCTCCACGACTCACTCGCCCGGGGGCGGGTCACCGCGGGCGGTGTCCACCACCCGGTACCCGGCGGCATGATCGAGACCGCCGAGAACCTCCGCCGCGCCTACGCGATCAGCCGCGCCGACCAGGACGCCCTCGCCCTGCGCTCCCAGGCCCGCGCCGCCCGCGCGGTGAAGGAGGGGCGCTACGACGCGGAGACGGTCCCCGTCACCGTACGCACCGGCAGGAGCAACACGGTCGTCACCGCCGACGAGCACCCCCGCCCCGACACCACCGCCGAGCAACTCGCCGCGCTGCGCCCCATCATGGCCAAGGCCGACCCCGAGGCCACCGTCACCGCGGGCAACGCGAGCGGCCAGAACGACGCGGCCGCCGCCTGTCTGGTCACCGGCGCCGCCACCGCCGAACGGCTCGGGCTCACCCCGCTCGTCCGTCTGGTCTCCTTCGCCCGCGCGGGTGTCCCCGCCGCGACGATGGGCATCGGCCCCGTCCCGGCCACCCACGCGGCCCTCGGCCGCGCCGGTCTCACCCTCGCCGACCTCGACCTGATCGAGATCAACGAGGCCTTCGCCGCCCAGGTCCTCGCCTGCACCCGGGAGCTGGGACTCGGCGAGAAGGACCACGAGCAGCGGATCAACGTCAACGGATCCGGCGTCTCGCTCGGTCACCCGGTCGGTGCCACCGGCGCCCGCATCCTGGCCACACTCAGCCGGGAGATGCACCGCAGCGAGGCGCGTTACGGGCTGGAGACCATGTGCATCGGCGGCGGCCAGGGCCTCGCCGCGGTCTTCGAACGCGTCACCTCTTGACACCCTCCCCGTCCACTTCCGTCCCCCCTCCACCACGCGACCCAGGGCGTCTCGGGCGACGCCCAGGTCGGTCGTGCCTCCATCCGCTTGTTCCACCATGTTCACGGGAGCCACCATGAGTGCGACCACCGCAACCGCACGCGAGCGAACGAAAGCCGCCAACCGCGCAGGATTCGGAGCCTTCATCGGCTCCACCATCGAGTGGTTCGACTTCTACATCTACGGAACCGCGGCGGCGCTCGTCTTCGACAAGGTGTTCTTCCCCGAACTCGAAGGCCCCGTAGGCACCCTGGTCGCCTTCGCCACCTTCTGGGTCGGCTTCCTCGCCCGCCCCATCGGCGGCATCGTCTTCGGCCACTACGGCGACCGGCTCGGCCGTAAGAAGACCCTCGTCATCACCCTGCTCATGATGGGGATCTCGACCACCGCGATCGGTCTGCTGCCCGGCTACGCCTCCCTCGGCATAGCCGCCCCGGTCCTGCTGGTCTGTATCCGCATGATCCAGGGCATCGGCCTCGGCGGGGAGTGGGGCGGCTCCGTCCTCATCGCCTCCGAGCACGCGCCCAAGGGCAAGTCCGTGCTGTACGCGGCGTTCGCCCAGCAGGGCTCGCCCGTCGGCAACACGCTCTCCACCCTGAGCTTCCTCGCCATCAGCCGGCTGCCTGACGACGCCTTCGTCTCCTGGGGCTGGCGGGTGCCCTTCCTCGCCTCCGCCGCGCTGGTCATGGTCGGTCTGCTGGTCCGCCTGAAGGTCGCCGAATCCCCGGCCATGGCCAAGCTCATCGAGAAGAAGGAAGTCGTCAAGCTCCCGTTGACCGAGGTCCTGCGCAGCCACCCCATGCTGATCGTCCTCGGTATCGGCGCCTGCACCATCGGCCTGTCCGCGACCTACTTCAAGTCGACGTTCGCCCTGTCCTGGGCCACCACGTCCCTGGGCTTCGACCGCAGTTCGTTCCTGACGATCATCCTCGTCGCCAACATCACCCAGATCATCGCCCAGCCCTTCGGCGCCCTCATCGCCACCCGGATGAAGAGCTGGTCCCGCGCGGTGACGGTGATGCTGGTCCCCGAACTGATCCTGATGCCCGTGATGTTCGTCCTCATCAGCACCGGGAACTACGGCCTCGCGATGCTCGGTGTCGCCGTCGCGACGATCCCGCACTGCCTCTACTACGCGGCCCTCGCCGGCATGCTCGCCAGCCGCTTCCCGGCCCATCTGCGCTACACCGGCATCTCGCTCTGCTACCAGCTGTGCGGCACCCTGCTCGGCGGGACGACCCCGATCGTCGGCCAGTTCCTGCTCAACCGGACCGGCTCCATCACCGCCGTCATCGCGTACGCGGTCTTCCAGGTGGCGCTGACCCTGGGCTGCATGCTCCTCCTCCTCAAGCGCCCCAACCACGACGAGCAGGCCGCGGAGCCGGTCACCGCGCCCCGCACCGCGCCCGTCACCGCCTGACCGCTCGAAGCCTCGGACCGGCAGACCCGCAGAACGGAGTACCGCCCATGCCGCTGACCGTGCACGGCATCCCGGAGATCCTCGCCCTCGGCGGGCGCGACCTCGGGCGCTCGGAGTGGAAGGAGGTCACCCAGGAGCTGATCGACGCCTACGCGTACGTCTCGGGGGACCACCAGTGGATCCACACCGACCTCGAGCGCGCCGCCGCCGGCCCGTACGGACGCACCATCGCCCACGGCTACATGGTCCTGAGCTGGGGCATACCGATGTTCGGCGAACTGCTCCAGGTGAGCGGAGTGGGACGGGCACTCAACTACGGGGTCAACCGGGTGCGCTACCCGGCGCCCGTCCCCGTCGGCAGCCGCGTCCGCCTGCACGCCTCCGTCACCGGGGTGACCGAGGTCGCGCGGGGCGGCGTACAGATGACGCGGGGCTTCACCTTCGAACTCGAGGGGTCCGAGAAGCCGGCCTGCGTCGCCGAGTCGCTGACGCACTTCTACCCGTAGACGCCCCCCCGACGCGTCCAGCGGCTCCGAACAGCTAGCCCGATCCTCCGCACATGACCGATTCGGATGAACGGTGATCTGGCCGGGCGACTGTCTGTGGGGTGCCGGATCTGTGCGGGGGTTGCCAACAGGGGCGGGCGGGATAACGGGAGTTCGACCCTCAGGGGCATCAAAAAGTTAATATCGACTGAGCCTCGGCGGGGGAGGGCATTGTGGCAGGCGCATCCGGTGATCATTCCACTGCCACGTTGTGGGCACTGCTCGGGGGAATCGCATCCGTGCTGTCGATCCTGACCTGGCTGGGCGCGAGCAACGCGGCGGAGCTGAAGGACCTGTTGGCCGACTCGCCCCCATCCAGTTCCAGCCCAGCCCCGTACACGCCTTCGCCGACCGTCCACACCCCCGTCAGCCCTGACACCAGTGAGGGGAGCACTGACAAGTCCGTCCCCGAGCCGACGACACCCACTCCGGATCCCACCGAAGAGGCGTTCAAAGCCATCTCGGCCGGCGACTGCCTGGCGGTCTACGACACGGGCCGCGGGGGCACCACCAGCATCGACTGGAGCGTCGATGTTCCGCCGGGCCCCGTGTCCTGCGCCGGCGAGCAGGCGCTGGTCCGGGTGACCGCCACCGACACGGCCTGCCCCACCAGCTACGGGAAGTCGTACTGGAGCTACCGGTCCGCCACCGGCAACACCACGAAGCTCTGCCTCACCCGCATCCACCACGCCGCCTACTGCATGCTCGGCCAGCAGTCCGGCGACTCGATCTCCCTCGGCGTGATGACGGCCGTGGCCTGCCGACGCGAGCCGGTGCCCGCCCCGTACAACCAGATCATGCACATCACAGGCGTCTACCGCGCCCCGGCGGGCGCCAACGCCAACAACTGCCTCTGGGCGGCAGGCGACCAGACGCGCTACTGGGCCTGGCTGGTGGACGACGGCGCCACGCTGCTGTGCACCACGATCTACCAGGGCGGCTGACCGCCAACTCAGTTCCCCCCAACCCCGGCCCAAGTGCGTTCGCGAGAAGTCCAGTTCAGCCCCGGCCGCTCACATAGGCGGAGACGATGACGTTCGCCGAGCAGGTGGGGGTGCGGGTGTCGAAGGTGCCGCCGCAGGTGACCAGGCGGAGTTCGGCGCGATCAGGGTGGTGGCTGCCGTAGGCACGGCAGGTCGTGCTTCTCCAGCGCTTCCGCCGGAGACGGAGCCGCCGCCAGGTGGTCCGGCTGGGCGTCGGGATCGGTCAGCCGGTTCAGCCTGGCCGGTACGTCGAAGCCGACCAGCAGCACCACGATCGCCGTCCCCGCGAAGGTCAGCACCGCCAGGGCCTGCCCCAGGTCCATCCCGGACGCCAGATGCGCCCCGAGCACCGGGGCCACGGCCCCGCCGAGCGCCCCCACGTTGTAGGTGAAGCCCAGCGCGGCCCCGCGGCTCGCGGTCGGGAAGTGGCCGCCGATGTACCGCGGCAGCAGCCCGGAGATGCCGAAGCTGGTCGCCTGCAGCAGGAACAGCAGACAGCCGAGCACCAGCAGGTTGTCCTTGACCGCGAAGACCGGGAAGACGAAGGCGAGCGAGGCCACCAGCGTCAGCGCGTACGCCTTCTTCGCCCCGATCCGGTCGCCCAGGAACCCCGCCGCCCAGCAGCCCACCATGGTGCCGAAGCCCGCGAAGTACAGGACGTCGGTGACCTGCTCGGTGCTGTAGCCCAGATCGGTCTTCAGATAGGTGGGCAGCAGCGCCTGGATGGGCCAGGAGTACAGGAACGCGAAGAACAGCGTCACGATCATCGATACGTACAGCAGCCAGCCGCGCCTCCCGCCGAGCTGCACCGCGAACGCCACGAGTGCGAGCCCGGCGACCACCGACAGGACCGGCACCAGACCCTCGCCGCCCGGGGTGAAGATCAGGAAGAGCGAGAGGGTGGCGGCGACGATCAGGACGGTGTTGGCCACGGCCGGCCGCGGGGTCCGGAACAACGGCCGGAACGGGTTGGGCTTCGCACCCTGGTCGGCGACGTCCGACGTCCACTCCTCGGCCTCCGGCAGGGCGCGACGCATCCACAGCGCGACCACGATCGGTATGAGGCCCAAGTAGAACATCCAGCGCCAGCCGAGCGAGGGGACCACCCAGGTGTAGACCTGCGCCGCGAGGACCGAACCGACGGAGAAGCCGGAGATCAGGAAGCCGCTGGCCCGGCCGCGCAGGCGGGCCGGCCAGCTCTCCATGACGTACGTGGCGCTGGCGCTGTACTCCCCGGCCATACCCATGCCGATGGCCAGCCGGGCGGCGAAGAGGCTGTGGTAGTTCCAGGCGAACCCGCAGGCGAAGGTGCCCAGGGAGTAGAGCAGGATGCTCAGCACCATGGAGAGCTTGCGGCCGTACCGGTCGCCGATGGCGCCCAGTACCGCGCCGCCCAGCCACCGGGTGATGAAGGCGCCGGAGATCAGGCTGGCAGCCTGGACCGTGCTCAGCCCGAACTCGTCACTGATCTCGGTGAGGACGAGCGTGATGAGGACGAAGTCGAAGCCGTCGAGGACGTAGCCGATCCAGGCGGCGAAGAAGGACTTCCACTGGGTACCGCTCACCTCGCGGTACCAGGGGAGCGTGGGAGAGGTTTTCTGCACGGTGCGCTCCATGGTGCGGGACGGCCGTCCGGTTGCCGGGGCAGCCGTCCCGCGTGGTGAGGGCTGCTCAGGGCCGGGCGAGGCCGGCGACGAAGCGGGTGGTCAGGGCGGTGGGTGCGGTGATGGCGGTACCGACCACGACGCTGTGGGCGCCGCGGGCGAGGGCCTCGGCAGCCTCCTCGGGGGTATTGATACGGCCTTCGGCGACGACCGGTACAGAGAGGACGGCCGAGAGAGATGTCACAAGGTCCAGATCCGGGCCGGTCTGCTTCGGGGACCCCGGCACATAACCGGACAGGGTCGTGGAGACGAAGTCCGCCCCCTGCCCGGCGGCCGCGACCCCCTCGGCGAGCGTGGACACGTCGGCCATGACCAGGGCGCCCGCCGCGTGCACGGCGGTGACCAGCTCGGCGAAGGTGGAGCCGTCGGGGCGGGGCCGGTCGGTGGCGTCGGCGGCGACCACGGCCGCACCGGCCTCGACGATCGCCAGGGCGTGCCGGACCGTCGGGGTGATGTAGACGCCGGTGTCGCCGTCCTTCCACAGGCCGATGACCGGCAGGTCCACGGCCTCGGTGATCGCGGCGACGACCTCGGGCTCGTCGGCGCGGATCGCGGACCCGCCGCCGGCGCCGGCCGCGAGGGCGAGGCGTACGAGGGTGGCGGTCTCCCGCATCGGGTCGCCGGGGGGCGCCTGGCAGGAGACGATCAGTCGGCCCCGGAGAGTGTCGGCGAGGTTCTGTGCGGTCATCGGGGAACTCCCGGGTGGTGGAGGGGAAGGACGGTGGTCAGGGCCGCGGCGCCCAGGACGGCGGCGTCGTGGCCGAAGAGCGGGGCCTCGGGGGTGAGCCCGCGCAGCGGTGGCATCAGCTCGGCGGCGAAGGCGGCGGCCAGCGCGTCCCCGTACAGCGCGCCGATCCGGGGGACCCCGCCGCCGACGACGACCCGGTCGGGGCCGAGCGCGTTGGCGAGACCGCCGAGGACCCGTCCGGCCGCCGCCGCGCCGGTGGTGACGGCACGTACGGCGGCGTCGTCGCCCCGGGCCGCCCGGGCGGCCACCGTCTCGAGCCGGTCCACCGGGGTGCCGGTGAGCCGCGCGTAGTGGGCGGTGATGCCAGGGCCGGAGGCGATGACCTCCAGGTGCCCGGTGGCCCCGCAGGTGCAGGGCAGTCCGGCCGCGTCCGCGCTGGGGAGATGGCCGAGGTGACCGGCGATACCGGAGGCGCCGTGCAGCATTCGTCCGTCGACGGCGAGGGCACCGCCCACGCCCGTACCGACGGCCGCGAACAGCAGCGAACCGTGGCTGCCCGGCAGGGCGGCGAGCTCCGGGCCGGCGGTGGCGCGTACGTCGTTGTCGCAGGCCACCGGCAGACCGGTACGGTCCGCGAGGCCGGCGCCGAGCGCGGTGCCCGCCCAGCCGCTGATCGAGTCGGTGGCGCTGGTGACCATGCCGCTGCGGGGATCGACGACCCCGGCGGCCGCGATGCCGAGCACCGTGGCCAGGCGGCCGGGGTCCACCACGGCCGCCGCCGCGGCGAGTGCGTCGAGCACCGCCTCGGCGCCGTCCCGGGCGGGGGTGGGCCGGGTGTGCCGGGCCAGCACCGTGCCGTCGGTGGCGAAGAGCGCGGCGGCGATCTTCGTACCGCCGAGGTCGAGGCCGATCACCACGGCCCCGGTCGCCCGCGCGCTCATCGGACCGGCGGCAGACCGGCGGCGCGCAGCCGCTCCGCCACCCGCTCGACGGACTCGGCGGACAGCGGGATCTGCGGGAAGGCGGTGGCGCCGCTGTCGATGACACCGAGCAGCCGCAGCGCCTGCTTGAAGGAGCCGAGCGCCGAGGAGCTGCGGCCCATGTCCTGCTCCGGGCCGACGTCGACCATGGCGAACAGCTCGATGAGCCGCTCCTGCTCCCGGGCGGCGAGCTCCCAGTCGCCGGCCCGCGCGGCGTCGTACAGCCGGACGTAGCCGGTCGGGTCCACGTTGCCGATGCCGGGCACGACCCCGTCGGCGCCGGCCAGCAGTGCCGCGTCCACGGTGAGTTCGGAACCGGTCAGCACACTGAAGTGCGGCACAGGACCCTGAGCCCGGCCCTCGCGCCCGCCGAGTTCCACGATCAGCCGGCGCAGTCCGCCCTCGTCACCGCTGCTGTCCTTGAGCCCGGCGAGGGTGCCCTCCTCGGCGAGCTCGCGCACCAGGGCGCCGGAGAGCTTGGAGTGCACGGCCACCGGGATGTCGTAGGCGAACAGCGGCAGGTCGACGGCGGCGCGCAGCCTGCGGAAGTGTCCGGCGATCTCCTTCGGGTGCGTACGGGTGTAGAAGGGTGCGGTCGCCACGAGGGCGTCCGCGCCGAGCTCCGCGGCGGTCCGGGCGTGCTCGGTGACCCGGGCGGTCGTCGTGTCGATGACCCCGGCGAGGACCGGGACCCGGCCGGCGGCGGCGGTGATCACGGTCTTCAGCGCGGTGGCGCGCTGGTCGTCGGTCAGATAGGCGACCTCGCTGGTCGAACCGAGGGCGAAGAGCCCGTGCACGCCGCCGTCGACGAGGTGGCCGACGAGCCGGGTCAGGGAGGCCGTGTCGACCTCCCCACGGCCGTCGAGCGGGGTGCAGACCGGCGGTACGACGCCGTGCAGCGGTGCGGTCAGGGACATGGTGAAGGGCTCCAGCTCGTTCGGTACGCCGGTCCGTCGCCCGTGGGAGAGAGGGACCGAGACATGAGACGTAAGATGTCCTATGTCTGGACTCACCTTAAACAGATGCCCCGGCGGCCGGTCAAGAGGTACCGGCGGCCGGCGACACCCCAGGAGGACCGTAGTGGCCCGCCCCACCATGGCTCAGGACATCGAGCGAAGGATCAAGGAACTGATCCTCGAACGCAGGCTCGGACCGGGCGACCCGCTGCCCACCGAGGCCGAGTTGATGGAGCTGTTCTCGGCCGGACGCGTCTCGGTGCGCGAGGCGCTCAAGGCCCTCCAGGCCATGAACGTCGTGGAGATCCGGCGCGGCTTCGGGACCTTCGTCGGCTCCCTCTCCCTGTCACCCTTCGCCGAGGGGCTGGCCTTCCGGGCCGCCGTCCGGCACGGGCAGGGTGAGCCGGGTCTGCTGGAGCTGATGAGGGTGCGTGAGGCGCTGGAGACCGGACTGGTCGGCGCGGTCACCGCCGGAGTCCCCGAGGAGGACCTGGCGGTGCTGCGGGCCCTGGTCACGGCCATGGAGGCCGAGGCCGCAGAGGGCGGCCGGGTCGCCCGGGCCACCGACCGCGCCTTCCACCTCGCGCTCTACGCCTCCCTCGACAACCACCTGCTCAGCGAGGTGCTGGACGCGTTCTGGGCGGCCATGGACCGGGTGCGTGAGGACGTCGACGACGGCCACCAGGACCCGGCCGTCACCTGTGCCCAGCACCACGAGATCGTCGAGGCGGTCGCGGCGGCCGACGGCGTGCGTGCGGTGCGCGCCATGCGCACCCACTTCGGCGGCATCCGCGAGCGGCTGGAACCTCAGCCCGCGCCGGTCTCCGCGCCCGCTTCCGCGCCCGCTTCCGTGCCCGAGTAGAGGTAGCTGCTCGCCCCCGCCAGGGTGGTGCGGCACCACGCGTCCACCGTGTCCTGGTCCATCGCCGCCCAGTCCGGGGCCTGCTCCACCTGCGCGCGGCCCAGCCTGCGGCCCAGCTCGACCAGCCGGGCCCCCTCCGGGGTACGTTCGCGGGAGTAGTGCCGCAGCGCGTCGGCGGGTGAGGCGGACGTCCGCAGCGCCTCCTCCAGGCACAGCGCGTCCTGCAGCGCCTTGACCGCCCCGCTCGCCGTGTGCGGGCGGGTGACCCCCGCCGCGTCGCCCGCGAGCAGGAACGGCGGGTCCGCGGCGCGGGGCGCGTGCAGGTCGGCGACGGGGTGGCAGGTCATCGCGGTGTGTTCGCCGCGGGCCACGATCTCCGCCCACTCCTCGGGGAAGTGCTCCTCGGCCAGCTGCCGTACGTACCCGGCTTCGCCCGGGGCCCCGTCGGGCGGTGTCGCGTAGATCGCGTACGCGAGCAGACGGCCGTCCGGTCCGGCGCCGTCGCCCCGGGGGATCAGATAGAAGATGCCGTGCCCGCCGGGGAAGCCGAGCGTGACCCAGGCGCCGCGTAGCAACTCCAGAGGCCGGCGGTGGTCCGCGAGCGCGCCGAGGGGGAGCGTGCCGCGCCATACGGCGTATCCGGCGGGGGTGGGCCGCAGGTCCGGAGCCAGGACGCGGCGGGTGAGCGACGCGTGCCCGTCGGCGCCCACGACGATGTCGTGGGCGTCCTCGCTCCCTGCCGTGCGGACGAGGGCGCTACCGGAGGGGGCCCGCCCGACCGAGGTGACGGGGCGTCCGCGGTGATGGCGGGCGCCCGCGGAGGCGGTGCGCAACGCCTGCCACAGCAGTCCCCAGTTGCAGGGGGTGACCGGGCTGGGCTGTCGCGCGAACTCACGTGCCGAGCGTCCGTCCGGCGCCCGGGTCAGCCAGACGCGGGTCGCCACGGGGGCGGTCGGCATGGCGGCGTCCAGATAGCCCGCCGTGACCAGACGCATGTGCAGGGCGGGCGGGATGACGATGCCGAGTCCCCGGTCCTGGAGCGTGCCGGTGCTGCGCTCGTACACGGTGACGTCCGCCCCCGCCCTGATGCCCGCGACCGCCATCGCGCACCCGGCGATGCTGCCGCCGACCACGCCCATCCGTAAGCCCGTTGCCGCCATGCCGCTGCCGCCTGTCCGTCGTCCCGGGAAGTGATGTCCCCCCATCGTCGCAGCCGGCCGGGTGCGGACGGGGGACAACACCGCCCTCGGGACGTGGTGTTACGGGGTCACGGTCACCGTCCGGCTGCCCGAGGCCTGCTTGCCGTCGGACCTGTAGGTCACGGTGAGCTTTGCGTCCCCGGAGGCACCCGCCGGGATCGTGACCGGGACCGTGATGTTCGCGCCCTCACCCGGCCGCGTCGCCGGGAACGCCACCTGCTTCGTCGTCCAGCCGCCGGGCACCGCCAGGTCGAGCGTTCCCGCACTGCGGGTCACGTCCATCCGGTTGACGACCCGGACGGTGACCTCCGTGGCCGTCCCCGCCTTCAGGGTGGCCGGCGGGGTGAGGGTGATGTCGGCGCAGGTGCCGCCGAGCCACGTCAGGTCGAACGAGGAGTAGCTGATGTTCTTGTAGTTGTCGCGCTCGTAGAGCAGGCCCACCCGGCCGTCCGGCAGTCGCGTCAGCGTCGAGTACGCGGCACTTCCCGGGTCGACGACCTTCCGGATCGGCCAGGTCTTCCCGCTGTCGCAGGACATCTTCACGGTGAGGTTGCTCCGGGAGGAGGTGCTCTCCGTGTTGCTGAACAGCAGCCACGAGGACTTCGGGTCGGACGCGGCGGCGTCAGGGGCGTACCGGATGACCGAACCGTTGTTCGCCGGGTCGGGCAGCTCGGTGTCCTGTGTGAACGGCGTGTAGTTCACCCCGCCGTCGGTGGAGTAGGCGATCGTCCGGTACGGCGCCGAACGGTTGTTCAGCATGATCCGGCCGTCGCTGAGCTCGACGGTCTTGTTCTCGTCCCCGCCGGGCCCGATCGGGTTGCCCGTCCTCCAGGTCGCGCCGTGGTCGTCGCTGTACGCGCTGACCGCGTAGTTGGCCCCGTTGTCGCGGATGGCGTACTGCTGGATCAGCCGCCCCTTGTACGGGCCGTTGCGTACCTGGATGCCTTCGCCGGAGGCCGCGAACATGCCGGCCCAGGCCGGGTTCTTGATCTGCTGGGTGATGCGGCGGTGGGTCCAGGTCACCCCGTCGTCGTCCGAGTAGCTGTAGTCGGCCTGGAGGACGTCCGGGTCGGTCTCGTCGTTGCCGGTGGCGGACCCGAAGAAGCCCTGGTTCACGGAGCCCGCGTAGAAGACGAAGATGCGGCCCGTCGTGCGGTCCACGAGCAGGCTCGGGTCGCCGAAGCCCTTGGGCGCGGCCTCCTTGCGGACGACCTGCTGGGTCTTCCAGGTGGCACCGCCGTCGGTGCTGCGGCGCAGCACGATCCCGAGGTTGCCGGGCAGGTCGCCGAGCGTGGGACGGGAGTCGTAGGCGGCGAGCAGGGTGCCCTTGACGGAGGTGGTCAGCGCGGGGATGCGGTAGTAGGGGGATCCGACGCCCTGGGTCGCGAGGTCCTGGGAGGTCAGTTCGCCGGCGGCGGTGGGGGCGCCGTGGGCGGTGCCTGTCGCGGTGGCCACCAGGACGGCGGCGGACAGCATGGCGACGGTGACTCTGCGCTGCATGAACGGTCTCTCTTCTCGTGAGGGGGAGAGGTACGGGGAGGGAGCGGCGCGCGGGGCGTGACGGGCCGACGCGTCAGGGGATGGAAAGGGCGCACACCCGGCTGCCGGTGTCGAAGATCTGCAGATCCTTGATCATCTTCAGGGCGATGCGGTGGTGACCCCGCTCGTCGGGCTGCAGCCCGTCGTCGTAGCGCGTCCTGGTCATGACATTGATGAGGACGGCGCCCTGACGCCGTACGGAGAACTGCAGGGCGCCGCCGCTGAGGCTCAGCGTGAGGTTCGAGGAGGGGGCGGCCGGGTCGGAGGCGCTGATCAGCGTCATCGCGTTGTCGTGGCTCGTGGTGCGGAAGGTGACGAGGATCGTTCCCGTGGAGAGCGGGGCCGGCGCCCCCACGTGGGACGACAGGTCGACGTGCTCGCCGCCGTCCAGGTCCACGGCTGTGCCGTGGTCCACCAGCGGGCCGCTGCGGGAAGCGGCGAAGGCGCGGCCGGCCGGCGGACCGGACAGGGCTGCCGCACCTGCGGCAAGAAGAAGGGAACGTCTGCGCACGGAGCCTCCTCCGGTCAGGAGCGGTCGGCCTGCTCGGTCGGCAGGCCGGCGAACAGGCAACGCACCCAGGCCAGTTGCTCGGCCCGGTGGTATTCGGTGCCGCCCTCGTGCCCGTTGAACTCGTAGACGCGTACGTCCTTGGGGCCCGCGTAACGGTTGTAGGCCGTGAAGCAGGTGGAGGGCGGGCAGATCTCGTCCGTCATCGCGATGGAGAACAGCGCGGGAGCGGTCGCGCGGGTCGCGTGGTGCGCCGCGTCGAAGTACGCCAGTGTGCGGAAGACCGGCTCGGTGCGGTCGCGGTAGAGCCGGAGGTAGGCGGCGACCTCGGTGTACGGCGGCATTCCCGCGATCCGCGCGGCCCGGGGGATGTTGCACAGGAACGGGACGTCCGGCATCACGCCGGCGAGCCCCGGCACGAGCCCGGCCACGGCCAGCGCGATACCGCCGCCCTGACTGAACCCGGTCACCACTATGCGGGCGGGATCGACCTCAGGGTGCACACGCATCGCCTCCACACAGCGGACCGCGTCGGTGAACACCCGTCGGTAGTAGTAGGTTTCGGGGCTCTCGATGCCCCGGGTCAGGAAGCCCGGCACGGCTCCGGCGGCTCCGGGGTCGGAGTCGGGTGTGACGCCGCCCGCCGCGGACCACCCCTGGCCCCGGGTGTCCATGATCAGGTGGGCGTATCCGGCGCAGGCCCACATCAGCTGTTCGTGCGCGAGCCCCCGGCCGCGTCCGTACCCGAGGAACTCGACGATGCAGCCGAGCGGTTCGGTGGCCCCGGCGGGCATGTGCAGCCAGCCGCGCACCGGGCGTCCGCCGTACCCGGGAACGCTCACGTCGTACGTACGCACCTGGAGCAGACCGCAGTCGACCTGCCTGTACCGGGGCTTGTCCTGGATACCGTCGTGCGGCGCCTCGCCGAGGGTGCCGGCCCAGAAGCCGTCGAAGCCGTAGGGCAGCGGGAGTTCGGGCCGGTAGGTGCGGCATTCCGCGAGCGTGAGATCGGCCGACGGCATGACTGTGCCCTCCTGGTGTACGGGAAGCGACAGGACAGAAGACGTCAGATGTCCTGGTGGCAACCGGACCCTAGGGAGCCTTGTGGCCGGACGTCAAGAGTGCCGGGGCTGTGGAGCCCCCGCCTGAGGGGCGGCGGGGGCGGGGGTGTGACGCTCGCGGTCAGGCCGGGCCGGCCCCGCGTGACCTGGCCTCGGCGATCCGTCGCCTGACGGGTGCGTAGTGCTCCCCGAGGGCCTGGAGGAACGCGGCGACGTCGCCCGCCCGGGCCGCGTCCACGATGTTCTGGTGGGCGGCGATCGTCGCCGTCTCGTCGGCGTGCGTGAATCCTTCGAGGTGCGGCGCGACGATCGTGTAGACGTCCCAGAAGGCCATCGAGAGCTGACCGATCAGGTCGTTGCCGAGCGGGGCCACGAGCTGGGCGTGGAAGGCCCGGTCCGCCGCGACGAAGCCGTGGCCGTCGCCCGCGCCGGTGGCGCGCATGGTCGCCACGAGGCCGTCCAGGGTGTCCAGCTGCTCGGTGCTGAGCGAGGAGATGATCCGGTCGGCCATGCCCCGCTCGAAGAGTTCGCGCACGTCGACGAGGTCGGCCATCACCTGGAAGTCGTCGTCCGGGGAGAGCAGGCCGCGGAAGGTGAGGCTCTCCACCAGCGCGGACAGGCTCAGCCGGCCGACGTACGTCCCGTGGCCGTGGCGCACCTCGACGATGTCGAGGGCGGCGAGGATCTTGACGGCCTCCCGGACGCTGGACCGGCTGGCTCCGAGTGCCTCGCACAGGGCCGGCTCGGTCGGAAGCGGGTCCCCGGGGCGCAGCCGCTCGTCGAGGATGTAGCGCTTGATGCCTTCGACGACTTCCTGTCGCAACAGGGTGCGCCCGGGGCGCGTGCCGGACATATGTGAACTCCCCACCTCTTGACCCCTCTCGATTGTCAAGCTACGTTCCCACGCTATCAAGGCATCAGACATCTGACGTCTGATGCTTACTGGTTCATCGGCGGTCCGATAGTCACCGAAACAGTTCTTCTCCACCCATTTCTCATCCCCATGTCCCTTGGAGGACCCGTGCCCGAGCTGAGGCCAGCCGGCGTCGAGCGCCGCACCTTCCTGCGTTACACGAGCGCCATCGGCGCGGCCGCCGCCATCACGGCAGGCCTTTCGGCATGCGGCGGGCCCTCCTCGACCGCCGACGGTGCGGCGGGCAAGGGGGACGGCAGCGGCACCATCGAGGCCGGTCTGTCGTACCCGCTGTCGACCGGATTCGACCCGATGACCACGTCGGGCGCCACGCCGTACGCCGCCAACATGCACATCTTCGAGGGCCTCGTGGATCTCGATCCCGCGACACTCGTGGCCCGCCCCGCGCTCGCCACCGAGATGCCGAAGAAGATCAACGCCACCACCTACCGGGCCACTCTCCGCGACGGTGCGACCTTCCACGACGGGTCACCGGTCACCGCCGACGACGTCGTGTTCAGCTTCGAACGCATCCTGGATCCGAAGAACGCCTCGCTGATGGCGCAGTTCGTGCCGTTCATCGACACGGTCACCGCCGTCGACACCAAGACGGTCGAGTTCAAGCTGAAGCACGCCTTCGCCCTCTTCCCGTCCCGCGTCGCCGTCGCCCGGATCGTGCCGAAGAAGACGGTCGAGGCGGACGTCAAGGGGTTCGACGCCAAGCCGGTCGGCTCCGGGCCCTACAAGTTCGTCGAGGCCACCCGCGAGGACAAGATCGTCTTCGAGAAGTTCGCCGCGTACAACGGCCCCCACCCGGCCATGGCCGAGAAGATGATCTGGCGCCTGATGTCGGACCAGTCGGCCCGCGTCAGCGCCATGGAGTCCGGCCGCGTCCAGGCCATCGAGGACGTCCCGTACATCGACGTGAAGCGGCTCTCCGCCACCACGAAGACCGAGTCCGTGCAGTCCTTCGGCCTCCTCTTCCTGATGTTCAACACCGCCGACAAGCGCTTCGCCGACAAGCGGGTCCGCCAGGCGCTGCACTACGCGCTGGACACCGAGAAGATCATCAAGACCGCCATGGTCGGGAACGCGGCGGCCGCGACGGGGTACGTCCCCCGGACACACCCCGATTACCACCAGGCCGCCACCGTCTACACGCACGACGTGGCCAAGGCGAAGAAGCTGCTCGGCGAAGCGGGCGTGCGCAAGCTCAAGTTCACCGTCCTGACCACCGACACCGGCTGGGTCAAGGACATCGCCCCGCTGCTCAAGGAGAGCTGGGCCGCCGCCGGCATCGAGGCCACCCTGAACATCGCGCAGTCCCCGGCCCAGTACGCCAAGGTCGACAGCGGCGACTTCGAGGTCCTGGTCGCACCCGGCGACCCCTCCGTCTTCGGCAACGACGCCGACCTCCTGATGCGCTGGTTCTACTACGGCTTCTGGCCGGAGAAGCGCTACGGCTGGGCCACGACCGCCGAGTACAAGCAGGTCAAGCAGCTCCTCGACAAGGCCGCCCGGGCCGCCGACGAGGCGGCGCGCAAGCAGCTGTGGGGGCAGATCACCGACCTCGTCGCCGAAGAGGCCGCGCTCTACCCGATCCTCCACCGCAAGCTGCCCACCGCCTGGAACGAGAAGGCCCTGCCCGGCTTCGAGCCGCTGCCCACCACGGGCCTGTCCTTCGTGGACGTCAGCCGCGCCTGACCCCCACCGGTCCGGGCCGCCCTCCCCGGCGGCCCGGACCCGCCGTCCGCCCAATCGCAAGGAACCCGACGATGGTTGCTTTTCTCCGGCTCGCGCTGCGCCGCGTCGCGATGATGCCGGTGATGATCCTCGGCATCGCGCTGCTGGTCTTCGTGGTGTTGCAGTTCTCGCCGGTCGACCCGGCCTTCAACGCGCTCGGGGAGAGCGCCACCCCGGAGGCCCGGGAGGCCTTCGCCGAGGCCAACGGTCTCAACGACCCGCTACCCGTGCGCTACGTCGACTTCCTCGGCCAGTTGCTCCACTTCGACCTCGGGATGACCGTCCCGCCGAGCCAGCCCGTGATCGACCGGATCACCGCGGCCTTCCCGCTCACCCTCCAGCTCACCTTCCTCGGACTGCTCCTCGCGGTCGTCCTGGCCGTCGTCGGCGGCGTACTGGGCGCCATGTACCGCGACCGCTGGCCCGACCAGCTCTTCCGGATCCTGTCCATGGCCGGGGTCGCCATCCCGTCGTTCTGGCTCGGCGTCCTGCTCATCCAGCAGTTCGCCCTGAACACCCGGATCTTCCCGACCGGCGGATACACCAACCCCGCGGACTCGTTCAGCGGATGGCTCACCACCATGGTCCTGCCCGCCGTCTCGCTCGCGGTACCCGTCGCGGCGTCCCTCGCCCGCCTCGTCCGCACCTCGATGGTCGCCGAACTCGACCGCGACTACGTCCGTACCGCCCAGGGCAACGGCCTGCCGGTCTTCCTGGTGATCCGCTCGGTGCTGCGCAACGCGCTCGTCACCCCGCTCACCGTGCTCGGCGTCAAGGTCGGCTACCTGCTCAGCGGAGCCGTCGTCATCGAGGCGATCTTCGACCTGCCCGGCATGGGCAAACTCATCCTCGAAGGTGTCACCGGCGGCGACGTAGCCCTGGTCCAGGGCACCGTACTGACCATCGCCATCGCCTTGCTGGTGGTCAACGTCATCGTCGACCTGCTCTATCTGCTGGTCAACCCGCGCATCAGGACGGTGTGACATGTTCACCACGGGCCGTCTGGCCAAGAAGCTCTCCCGACCGGGCATCGCCTTCCGCGCCCTCCCGGTCACCTCCCGCGTTGCCCTCGGTGTCCTGATCGTCGTCGTCCTCGGCGCCGTACTCGCCCCCCTGCTCACCCAGGACCCGCTGACCACGGGCACCCCCGTGCAGGCCCCCAGCGGCGAGCACTGGTTCGGCACCGACCGGGCGGGACGCGACGTGTTCGCCCGCGTGGTGCACGGATCGCGCTACTCCCTGGTCATCGGCCTCGGCGCGACCGCCGTCGCGCTGATCGCCGGAGCCGTCCTCGGCTCGCTCGCCGCCACCTCGCGCAGACTCGGCGACGAATCCGTCATGCGCACCCTCGACATCGTGATGTCGTTCCCGCCGATCGCGCTCGCGGCCGTCCTCGTCGCCGTGTTCGGCACCAGCATCCCGGTGATCATCTTCACCATCGCCTTCGTGTACACCCCCTCGCTCGCCCGCGTCGTGCGCGCCAACGTCCTCGCGCAGTACGGCGAGGACTACGTGGCGGCCGAGAAGGTCATCGGCGCACGGCGTGGCTACATCGTGCTGCGCCACGTCGCCGTCAACTGCATGGCCCCCGTCATGGTGTTCGCGACCGTCATGGTCGCCGAGGCCATCATCTTCGAGGCCAGCCTCTCCTTCATCGGCGCCGGCGTGCAGGACCCCGACCCCAGCTGGGGCAGCGTCCTCGCCTACGGCCGGCAGATCCTCCTGGCGGGCGGCTGGTGGGCCACCTTCTTCCCCGGCCTGGCCCTGCTGGTCACCGTACTCGCGCTCAACATCCTGTCGGAGGGCCTCACCGACGCCTCCGCCGCTCCCAGGAACGCCCGCCCCTCGGCCGAGTCCAGGACCATCACGGCCCCGGACCCCGTCGAGGCCGCCTCCACCGTCGACATCGACGCCGCGCTGGCCGAGCTCGCCCGGCACATCGCCGACACCGAGCCCGCGATCACCCCGGTACCCGAGGACGCGGGCGAACTCCTCGTCGTACGCGACCTCGCCATCCGCTTCCCGGACCGCTACGGCGAGATCCCCGTCGTCGACAAGCTGAACTTCACCGTCCACGAAGGCGAGACCCTCGGCCTGGTCGGTGAGTCCGGGTGCGGCAAATCCATCACCAGCCTCGCCGTCATGGGCCTCCTCGCCCGCAACGCCGAAGTCAGCGGTGAGATCCTCTACCGCGGCCGGGACCTGCTGAAGCTCCCGCTCAAGGAACGCCGGGCGCTGATGGGACCCGAGATCGCGATGGTCTACCAGGACGCGCTCTCCTCCCTCAACCCCTCCGTCCTCGTCGGCACCCAGCTGAAGCAGCTGACCTCACGAGGAGGCACCAAGACCCCCACCGAACTCCTCGAACTCGTCGGCCTGTCACCGGAACGCACCCTGCGCAGCTACCCGCACGAGCTCTCCGGCGGCCAGCGCCAGCGCGTCCTCATCGCCATGGCCCTGTCCCGCAGTCCCCGCCTCCTGATCGCGGACGAACCGACCACCGCCCTCGACGTCACCGTCCAGGCCCAGGTCGTCGAGCTCCTGATCAAGCTGCGCGACGAACTCGGCTTCGCCATGGTGCTGGTCTCCCACGACCTCGCCCTGGTCGGCGACCTCGCGCACCGGGTCGCCGTCATGTACGCAGGACGCCTCGCCGAGATCGGCGACACACGTGCCGGCCTCACCGACCCCGCCCACCACTACAGCCGGGGTCTCCTCGGCTCCGTCGTCTCCCTGGAAGCCGGCGCGAACCGGCTCCACCAGATCCGCGGAGTCGTTCCCGCGCCCCAGGGCTTCGGACAGGGCTGCCGCTTCGCGGGGCGCTGCGGTGCGGCGACCGAACTCTGCCGCACCACGACCCCCGCACTCACCGCGCGCGGTGCCACGGAGGACCACGGCTCCGCCTGCCATCACCCGGCCGGGGCCAAGAAGCTGGAAGGGAGCGCCCTGTGATCAGGCTCAACGACGTCCACGTACGCCACAAGGCACGCAGCGGAGGCCTCTTCAGCCGCGACGCCGTCCACGCGCTCACGGGCGCCGGCCTGCAGGTCGAGCGCGGCGAGATCGTGGGCCTGGTGGGGGAGTCGGGCTGCGGCAAGTCCACGCTCGCCCGGTGCTGACCGGGCTGCAGGAGCCCACCGAGGGCGAGGTCCTCTTCCACGGGCGCGACCTGTGGGAGATGTCGGCCGCCGAGCGGCGCAACGACTTCGGCTCGGCCGTCGGCGTCGTCTTCCAGGACCCCTCCACCGCGCTCAACCCGCGCCTCACGGTCCGTCAGATCCTCCGTGACCCGCTGGACGTGCACCGGCGCGGCACCCGCGAGGCGCGCGAGGCACGTGTCGAGGAACTCCTCGACCTCGTCGGGCTGCCCGGCCACACCCTCGCCGCCCTGCCCGGTCAGCTCTCCGGCGGTCAGCGCCAGCGGGTGGCCATCGCGCGTGCCCTGGCCCTCGAACCGGAACTGATCGTCGCCGACGAACCGACCTCCGCGCTCGACGTCTCCGTGCGCGCCCAGGTACTCAACCTCCTCGTCGACCTGCGTGAACGCCTCGGCCTCGGCATGGTGTTCATCTCGCACGACATCCAGACCGTGCGCCATCTCGCCGACCGCATCGCCGTCCTCTACCTCGGCCGCATCGTCGAGGAGGGCCGGGCCGCCGATGTCGCGGGCGCCCCCAGGCACCCGTACACCGAGGCGCTGCTCTCCGCCACGCCCAGCCTGCTGGAGGCGACGCAGCGCATCGTGCTCACCGGCCCGGTGCCCTCCGCCACCAACCCGCCGGCCGGCTGTCCGTTCAGCACCCGTTGCTGGAAGGCGGACGCGGAGTGTTCCACGGTCTTCCCCGAGGAGACCTTCGGGCCCGGCGAACACCGCTGGCACTGCGTCCACCCCCAGACATCCGAGCCCCCCACCGGGGACCGGACCCCCGTACCGCCCGCAAGGAGCACCGCATGACCGCCCCCAGTACCCCCTACACAGGAGTGATCCCGCCCGTCGTCACCCCGCTCACCGCGGACGGCGAGCTCGACCGGGTCTCCCTGGAGCGGGTCGTCGGCCATCTCCTCGGCGGCGGCGTCAGCGGCCTCTTCGCCCTCGGCAGCTCCGGCGAGACCGCCTACCTGACGCCCGGTCAGCAGGACGAGGTCATCAAGGTGATCACCGCGACGGCGGCGGGCCAGGTGCCGGTCCTTGTGGGTGCCATCGAGACCACCACCAACCGGGCGATCGAGCGGGCCCGTGCCGCGGCCGCCCTGGGCGCCGACGCGGTCGTGGCCACCGCACCCTTCTACACGCGCACCCACGCCACCGAGATCGACCGCCACTTCAGGGACATCGCCGCAGCCGTGGAGCTGCCGCTCCTCGCGTACGACGTGCCCGTCTGCGTACACAGCAAGCTGGACCCGGAACTCCTGCTGCCGCTCGCGGCCGACGGAGTGCTCGCGGGTGTGAAGGACTCGAGCGGGGACGACGGTTCCTTCCGCCGGCTGGTCATCGGGGCGCGGGACCTGCCGCGGTTCGCCGTACTGACCGGCCACGAGTTGGTGGTCGACGCGATGATGCTGAGCGGCGCCCACGGGTCGGTGCCCGGCCTGGGCAATGTCGACCCGCACGGTTATGTGCGGCTGCACGAGGCGGCCACACGTGGTGACTGGGCCGCCGCCAAGGCCGAACAGGACCGTCTCGTGGCGCTGTTCGACATCGTCGGGGCCGCCGCGCCCGGCACCGCCTCGGCGACGGCGGCCGGGCTGGGCGCGTTCAAGACGGCTCTGATGCTGCGCGGCGTCATCGCGACCAACGTGATGAGCCCGCCGATGCGCCGCCTGGACGCCGCGGAGACGATCGTGATCGCCGCGTACCTGGACCGGGCGGGCCTGTCCCGCGTGTAGCACGTACAGAGGGCCGTCCCGCAGTGCGAACACTGCGGGACGGCCCTCTGTACGACGGCGGAACTAGTTGCGCGCGCCGCGGGTGCGGCGCATCAGCACCGCACCGCCCAGGAGCAGCGCTGCGGCCCCACCTGCGGCCAGACCGATCTCGCCTGCACCGGTGTGCGCCAGCTGCGCGACCGGGGTGCTCGGCGCGGGAGCGCTGACGGAGGGCTCGTCGGCCGGCGGCTTCACAGCGGTCGGGGGCTCGTCGACCTTCGGCTCGTCAACCTTCGGCTCGTCGGCCGGAGGCTTCACGGGGCCGCTCTCGTTGACGCAGTCGTTGTCGGCGGCCGCGTTGAGGAGGGCGATCGCGTTGACGCTGTTGCCGCAGACGTTGACGGGGATGTGCACCGGGGCCTGAACGACGTTGCCGGAAAGCACACCGGGGGAGCCGGCGGCCACCGCCTCGGCGTTCGCCCCGCCGTATCCCTGGTGAGCGTCGTCGCCGTAGGCGTCGGAGCTCGGGCCGGCGTGACCGCGGTCGCTCACGCCGGAAGCTTCCTCGGTCGCGCTGTCGTAAGCGGAGTCGCTGTGGATACCGCGGTCCTCGCCGTGGCTGTCGCTCTGCTCGGAGCCCTCACCGTGGTGGCCCTTGTGGGAGCCGACGTTCGCGCATGCGTTGCCGAAGGAGGGGTTCAGCAGGGCGGCCGCGTTGACGGTGTTGCCGCAGGCGTTGACCGGGACGTGCACCGGTACCTGGGCGACGTTGCCCGAGCCGACGCCCGGCGAATTGACGGCGGCACCCTCGGCCGAGGCGTCGGCGTGGGCATATCCGCCGACGGCGGTCAGGATGCCGGACGCCGCTGCCATGACGAACATGCTTTTGTTCAACACTTGACGCATTGAATAGGCCTTCCTCAAACATTTCCGCGCGGGTAGTGCACCCGCAAGTGACGCCTGTGTGTGACGAGTGGTGCCGTTGCGTGTGAGGCCATGACCTCGGCGGACCGTCATCTCAAGTGCGCTGGACGACAGTCATAACGAGCGGGTTGCGCTGGGGAAACTCGGAAGACGTCGCAAATTTTGGATTCCCCCGTTCGGGTTACGCGTACGCGCTCAGGTTGCCTGAACAGGTGTCCCAGTGGTGGTCATCCGGATGCTCCCGCGCGCACAGTGCCGGCCGGGGGATTACTCCCGACCGTCACTCTTTCGGCGGCATTACCCGTCCGAATCCACCTCGTTCATTGTTGTGGTACGTAGGAAAAGGTCGGGCTGTTGTACAGTCGCGAAGAATTTTCCCCCCACTCGGTTCGTGAATATTATTCGCGGACCTAAGCGAAAGGTCATCTCCGTGTTCGGAAAGCGAACCGCTGCCGTGTCTCTGTCAGCCGTTGCCCTGCTGGCGATCGGGGCGGCTGCGGCCCAGGCCGATGACGGTCCCAAGTTCGAGAACAACGGCCACGTTCTGTCCTGCTTCAGCCTGGAAGCCCTGCACATCCCGATCGCGTCGACGTCGGGCAACACGGTGGACTGCTCCACTAACAACGAGTGGAACACGCAGGCGAACACGAACACGACGGTCATCGACGCCAGCGTGGCTCCCACGGATACTCCGGCCCATCAGGCCCAGGCTCCGGCCGAGGCCCCCGCTGCGGCCCCGGTCCAGGCCCCCGCTGCGGCTCCGGTTCAGGCTCCGGTTCAGGCTCCGGCCCAGGCTCCGGCTCCGGTCGAGGCTCCGGCTGCGGCTCCGGTTCAGGCTCCGGCTGCGGCCCCCGCTCCGGTTCAGGCTCCGGCCGAGGCTCCGGTTCAGGCTCCGGCCCAGGCCCCCGCTCCGGTCCAGGCCCCGGCCGAGGCCCCCGTTGCGGCTCCGGTCCAGGCTCCGGCCCAGGCCCCTGCTCCGGTTCAGGCTCCGGCTCCGGTTCAGGCTCCGGCCGAGGCTCAGGCTCCGGCCCAGGCCCCTGCTCCGGTTCAGGCTCCGGCTCCGGTTCAGGCTCCGGCCGAGGCTCAGGCTCCGGCCCAGGCCCCCGCTCCGGTCCAGGCTCCGGCCGAGGCTCCCGTTGCGGCTCCGGTCCAGGCTCCGGCCGAGGCTCCCGCCGAGGAGCAGCGTCCGCAGTCGACGCCCGTCGAGGCGGAGGCCGCTGTGCAGGCGCCGCTGCAGGACCAGGCTCCGGTAGGGGTGCAGGCTGCCGTCGGGGCGCCCGTCGAAGAGCTGGGCCTCATCCAGGGCTAGTGTGTGTCCGGCGCACTCTTTGCGCCGGGGTGTTTTGGTTGTATGTTGTGCGCTGAATTCCAGGCGTAGCTGTCTCAGCCGAAACTGCCGAAGTGTCAGGCAGTTGACAGTGTGCCGTAGTCGGTAGGAATTCAGGATTATCTCCCCTGCAGCCCTTTCTCTGTTGAGTGCGTCGATAGTGATATCGATTTCCTGGATTGTTCTGTTCCAGGAAAGCGCTTCGAGGGTGAACTGCGGCAGGGGTGGGGGAGGCCACTGAGTCGACCCCGTGTCTCATGCGCCGCCGCCGCCGGGTTCCTCCCCCGGTGGCGGCGGTTTCTTTTGTGTCGCGGACGCGAATGTCCCCCGTCGAGAGCATCGCCGACACGCGTGGCGGCATGGTCCGAACGAGTGTATTTCCCTGAGGTGCCGAGGGCCTCCGATCCCGCGGAACCCTTGTCCCCCAAGGGGGAGTTGGCTTCCCATGCCGAGTGTCGGCTTCCGCCCTCAGTGCGTCGCGGTGATTTGCGGTACTTCATCCTCTAACATCTCGTAACTGTAAGAACACGGCCAACAGCGGACCGTGCTTTACGCGTCAAACGGAGTGAAAGAAATGCGCAAGCTTCAGAAGGCCGCCGTCGTCGTCGCGATGCTCGGTAGCGTCGGCTTCATCGGTTCCGGCACCGCCTTCGCCGGCGACGACGGCGGCATCGACGTGACGCAGAGCGCGTCCTGCGTGCAGCACGACACGAGCGTCAACATCCTCAGCAACGTCAGCGCCCTCAACGGCCTGCTGAGCGGTCTGATCGGCAACGCGGGTGACCCGGGTGCGTCGGACCAGAACATCGGCTCGCAGTGTGCCGCGAGCAACGACGCCTTCTGAGCGTCGGTAAGTAGCTGACCGAAAAAGCACGGCACGGCGGCGGGCTGCCCCTTGGGGGCGGCCCGCCGTCTCGTTGTGCGGCGTCACTTCCCCCGGCGTGCGCCGTGACGTGCGCTCGGCTGAACGGTGGTCATTGCCTCGATTTCCGGCACGCCGTTGGCGCCGATGCGCGCACTCCCGTAATGTCGTGACTGTAAGTACGCGCACAACTACGGTGCGTGCCGCCAAGAATCGGAGACAGAGAAAATGCGCAAGCTTCAGAAGGCCGCCGTTGTGGTCGCGATGCTCGGTAGCGTCGGCTTCATCGGCGCCGGCACCGCCGTCGCCGGCGGTGACGGCGGACCGGACATTGACGTCAAGCAGAGCGCGTCCTGCGAGCAGCACGACACGAGCGTCAACGTCCTCAGCAACCTCAGCGCCCTCAACGGCGTGCTGAGCGGTCTGATCGGCAACCAGGGTGACCCGGGTGCGTCGGACCAGAACATCGGCTCGCAGTGTGCCGCGGGCAACGACGCCTTCTGAGCGTCCGGTAGCCGAGTAAGTATCTGAGAGTGGGTCCGGATTCCGAGCCGATTGGCCGGGGGACGGGCCCGCTTTCTTATCACGAAGGAACGCAGCGCATGTCCAGTCGTAAGAAGATCGCAGTCGCATCGATGCTCATGGGTGGCCTTGCCCTGGCAGGGCTGGGTGTCACTCAGGCGTACGCCGGAGGACCGCAGGGCGACTGCTCGCGGGACGCGCACGGCAACGTCGTCTGCGTCCAGAAGAGCGAGACCTCGTACACCAGCGAGGACGGCACGTACCACCTTCACCAGAAGTCGAACTGCACGACGGTTACCCGCGAGACGGTGCAGCAGCCCGGGTTCACTGTGGGGCAGAGCGGGACGACGAACACCGGCCCCTCTGTGAACTGCACCAACTCGGCGCCTGCGCCTGAGGGCTTCGTAGCCCCCGCCGTCGGGCGCTGAGCCCGGCGCGCTTGAGCAGACGGATGGCCGGACCCGAATCGGGTCCGGCCATCCGCATGTAGACGCCAGGTCAGGGCTCCTACCGGTGTGTCGGTGCCGCATCACTCCGGTCGACCGGCGCGGGGACGACAGGTCGCTGTACGGCAGTGCCCAGGGTCTCGATCGGGTTGCAGTACGGCAGTCCGATCAGCGGCCCGTTGGTGCAGAACCTGACGATCAGGTCGGAGAACTCCTCCATCCGTTCCACCGGGGCCAGGTGGTCGGCCTCCCTGATGGTGGTGAAACTCGCCGAGGGCAGCGAGGCGGCGACAGCGCGCCCCACGGTCGGTGTGCAGAGCGTGTCGTACTCACCGGTGCACACCAGGGACGGCACGGAGGGCAGCGGTTCGTCCCGGAACCAGTCGTGGCTCATCAGGCGGGCGTTGTGCTCCACCGACTTCCGGAGTTCGTCGTCCGACTGTGCCATGAACTGACGCAGGAGCAGCCGGGAGACGATCGCGTGCTTGCGCACGGTCCCGGTGCCGGCCGGCGACATGAACCGCTCGACCAGTTCGCCGGCGATCCCGGCCCGGTCGCCGTGTTCCAGCATCCGTGTCCAGCGCGGCACGGCGGCGGCATAGTCGTCCGGAATCACCAGGGTCATCCCGACCAACCCCAGCTTGGCCACGTACTCGGGGTGCTGCTGGGCGAAGCGCATGGCGATGGCCCCGCCGAAGCAACTGCCGACGAGGTTGATCTGCGGCATGCTCAACTCCTCGAGCATGTGCCGCACGTTGGCTGCGAGGAAGTCGATGCCGTGCTCGGCGGGGAGGAAATCCGCGGTGCCGTAACCGGGGAGGTCCACAGTGACTGTGGTGCAGTACTCGGCCAGCCACTTCTCGTGTCGCGACCACGCGTATCGGTTCTGTGAGGAACCGCCCAGGAGGACCAGTGGTTCGGCCCGAGGGCGGTCCTGGTGGACGATGCGGCAGTGGTAGGTGAATCCCTCGAAGGTGAGCGCGCGTTCCTCCACCCTTACGACGGCCGGTGACTCGGTACCGAGAGCGGGGCCCGGCACTCGAGTGTCCTGTGCGGTACTGATGTCGGAATGCATGGGGCCCCCAGGGGAGTGGGATGAGTTTGAGGCTGAATCCCACGATCCTCCCATCACACTCCATTCATGACGATCCGTCCTTAGTGGGCGTGTCGGTGATATCGGCTCGGTGTGGTATCGAAGCGGTCCGCAGCCGGCTGGGGTGCTGGTCAGGGTCGGTCGTCGTCAACTCCTCCGCCGTGGGTCGTTCTTTTGGCCAACCGGCCGAGTGCGTGTTGAGCCGGTTGACGCAACGCGGGCTACGTTTCCCGCCACCCCGGGTAGGGCATTCTCATGGACCAGTACGACAGCCGCAGACCGTCGCGGCCCACCGAATCCGATACGCCTGTCTACGACCGCCTGCTCGCCGAATGGCAGGAGGCCGCAGAGGCCGCGAGGCGCAGGGGCCCGACGTCCACCTCGCCCGCTGTGTCCGACCCGCTTGTCGGGCATATTCCGGTGCCCGGTGCCCGGACCTCAGCCGAAGGCATGGGCGGCGGGAAATGACCTCGTCGGCAAAAAGCCGTTGACGCCACTCGGCCACCTCCCGCTAGAGTGCGCCGAGTCGGAGGAACCAGGAGGTGAGGACATTGATGACCGTCGTTGCGGTGGGCACTGCCCACGACCCGAAGAGCATCGTTCCCACCCCCGTGGCCGCCGGCTGACCCAGACCTTTTCTCTCCGCGCCTGAACGCGCGGTGCCGGGGCCGCCCTTGTGAAGGGTTTCCCTTGTCTTTCTCCCTCTTTCAGGCTTCCACTCCGTCGCACCCTCTGGCCCCGTACGGCTGGGACGACGCATGGGCCGACACCTTCGCCCCGTACGCCGAGCGGGGGCTCCTGCCCGGACGTGTGGTGCGGGTGGACCGCGGTCGGTGCGACGTGGTCACTCCGGACGGCACGCTCAGGGCGGACACCGCGTTCGTGGTGCCTCGTGACCCGATGCGGATCGTCTGCACCGGCGACTGGGTGGCCGTCGATCCCGACGGCGACCCTCAGTTCGTCCGCACCCTTCTTCCCCGCCGTACCGCCTTCGTGCGCTCGACGTCGTCGCAGCGTTCCGAAGGGCAGGTGCTCGCCACCAACATCGATCACATCGTCATCTGCGTCTCGCTCGCGGTCGAGCTGGACCTCGGACGGCTGGAGAGGTTCCTGGCGCTGGCCATGTCCAGCACCGCCGGCGCCGCTCTGCTCGACGACGGGCCCCGCTCCGCGGTGCACGAGGCGCACCCGCTCGTGCTGCTCACCAAGGCCGACCTCGTCCCGGACGCCACCACGCTGTCCCACCTCGTCGCGGACATCGAGGGCATCGCCCCCGGGGTGCAGGTGCTCCCTGTCAGCTCTGCCACGGGGGAGGGCATCGATGTGTTCGGCGCGATCGTCGCCGGGGGTACGAGCGTGCTGCTCGGCACCTCCGGTGCCGGCAAGTCGACGCTCGCCAACGCCCTGCTCGGCGAGGACGTGATGCACGTGCAGGCGGCGCGGGAGGTGGACGGCAAGGGCCGTCACACCACCACGACGCGCAACCTCCTCGTCCTGCCGGCAGGAGGTGTCCTGATCGACACCCCCGGGCTGCGGGGGGTCGGTCTCTGGGACGCGGAGACCGGCGTCGGCCAGGTCTTCTCGGAGATCGAGGACCTGGCACGGCAGTGCCGCTTCCACGACTGCGCCCACGAGGCCGAGCCCGGCTGCGCCGTGCTCGGCGCGATCGAGGACGGGTCACTGCCCGAGCGGCGACTCGACAGCTACCGCAAGCTGCTCCGGGAGAACCATCGCATCGCGACGAAGACGGACGCCCGGCTGCGCACCGAGACCCTGCGCGAATGGAAGCGCAGGAGCGCGGAAGGCCGGGCGGCCATGGTGATGAAGAGGGGCAGGACGCGTTAGTGGCAACGGACCGGGTGTCCGGGCGGCGGCAGTCGTCGCCCGGACACCCCGGTTCATCAGCCCCAGATGACGGCGCCCAGCCAGGCCCCCACCACCAGGAGACAGCAGTAGAGCTCCAGGAGCACCGAGTACCCCGTCGCCCGCATCACGGATCTGAGCGAGGTCCAGCCCGCCGCCCGGCTGCCGAGGCGCAGGCGCTCGACGCCGTAGACCGCGCCGACGTATCCCAGGACCCCGCCCACCACGGGGATCACGAAGAACCCGGCGATGGCCGCGATCCCCCCTGCCATCAGCGTTCTGCGCGGCGCCCCCGTCTCGCGTGGGCGCCGCGAGGGCAGCAGCGCCTTCAGCACCTGGTTCAGCAGCAGCAGGCACGTCGCGCCGATCAGCACGCCCCAGGCGACCGGAGCCGGGTCCGTCAGCGCCCACCACAGCACCGCGGCCCAGACGATCGCCTGCCCGGGCACGCCCGGCACCAGTACGCCGACCAGGCCGAGCAGCATCACCGCCCCGACGGCAACGAGCTGCCACACAGTCATTCGACCAGCGTGCCGGAGGACGTCGGGTCCCGCGCGTCAGCGGGGCTCCACGAGCGGCCGAAGCCGAGGGCCGATGCGGTCAGCGCGGGGCGCGGGCCACCCAGCCACGTTCGTAGGCGTGCCAGCCGAGCTGGAGCCGGGTGGAGACCCCGGTGAGCTCCATGAGCCCTTTCACCCGCCGTTGTACCGTTCGCAGACCCAGGTCCAGCTGCTTCGCCACACTCGCGTCCGTCAGACCGGCCAGGAGCAGCGAGAGGATCTCCAGGTCGGTCGGATCCGCACCCGGACCGTTCCCCTCGCTGATCCCGCTCGCGCCGAGCCGCAACGGCATCGCGTCGCGCCACACCGCCTCGAAGAGGCCCATCAGCGACTCCAGCAGCCCGCTGGCGTGGATGACCAGGGCGGCCGGTTCGGCCCCCCGGCCGGTCAGGGGCACCATGGCCAGCGTGGCGTCGGCGAGCATCAGTTTCGTCGGCACCCGGTCGACCACCCGGCACTGCTCGTCGCGGCCCAGCGCCGCCGACAGCTCCACGATCCCGGACGGCAGCGAGAGCACGTCCCGCTCGACGACCACGCGGTAGGTCACGCCCCGCATCGTCGCCCGCTCCTCGGACTCGTTCTCCATCCCGGTCACCGCGATCGGCTTGCCCGTGACCAGCGCGCAGACCTCGGACGTGGCGCCCAGCTGCAACTGGTGGAACCGGTGGGCCACCGCGCTCGCGCCCGTCACCACCTCCACCAGGTCGTGCACCGCGGGTTCGGCCGCCTCCGCCCGGTACTCCTCGGCGAGGAGGGCGGACGCCAGCTCCGCCTGTTCGAGCTCATGGCGTTGCTGGGTGAGCAGCGCGCCCAGCGCGACCCCGGGCGGCGCGGCGACCCAGCGGTCCGCTCTCGACGACGACTGGGCGACGAGACCTTGCTGTTCGAGGAGGCGCAGCGCGCGCTCGGTGTCCGCCTCCGGCGTCGCCAGCCGGCGCGCGAGACCGGGCAGCTCCGCGGCGCCCGCCGCGACCAGTGCCCGGTAGACCGCTTCCTGTCTCTCGTCGAGACCTATCGCTGACAGCATCCTCGGCCCTCCCCGGATCGGCGCGCGCATTCCTGCGCACATCAGGCGTGGTGCCGTGGCGGGAAACAGCCACGGCGTAAACCCGCCGGGCCCATCATGCCCCGTAGCACCCGTCGCTCTGACAATCTGGCGCCACCGCAGCAACGATCGCCCCACGGGTGCTGGGCTGAACACACGGACCGGCCCGTCGGACGACCTTCCCGTGGGGGGTGGGGACGTCCGGCGGGTCTCCTTGTCGATGCCACTTCCGGGCCACTTTTCCGGATGAACCGTTTTCGTACGCCCCGAGCGGTCGACACTATGGGCATGAGCCAGCAGGGGGAGAAGCCCGCCGCCCACGAGGACGAGTGGTGGCGCAGGCTGTACGACGAGACCGCGCCGGACACCGGGCCGAGCGGCGCGGCCGACAGTCTCGACGACCGCTTCGACTCGGCGTCGGACGCCGTGGGCGGAACCGACACGGTCCAGGCGGACCACGCCGACCACCCGGTCACGGTGGTGCCGCTGCCCGACCCGCGCTCGTCGGGGGCGGACCTGACGCCGGCGCCGCCCGCAGCGCCGGAGCCGGCCCTTCCGCGCACCGTCACGGTCGGGCGCGCCCCCTGGGAGGCCCCCGCCGGGCCCTCCCGGCCGCAGACCTTCGCCGCACGGCCGCCGACCGCGCCCCCGCCTCCCGGGCCGGCCGCCGCACCGGGGCCGCCGGCGGGCCCTGCCGTCGGCCATGTCGGAGACCGGCACCCCGCCTACGACGCCGAGCCCGCCGCACTGCCCGCGTCCGGCCCCGACGACCTCGAGGACCTCGTCCCCGACACGGTCCTCGACGGCGCCCGGTACGGGACGTACACGCTGCGGGCCGCGTCCGTGCGCGGGGACTCGGCGCGCTTCCGCGGTGAGCCCCGCCGCGACGCCCTGCTCACCGCGCGCTTCGGTACCGGGGACAGCGCCCTCGTCCTGGTCGCGGTGGCCGGCGATGCCCGGGGCGCGGGACAGGCCGGTGCCGCCACCGCCGACGCCTGTCGCTGGATCGGCGGATCCGTCGCCCGCAGTCACGCCCGGCTCTCCGACGACATAAGGGCGGGGCGCAGGGGCGACCTGAAGTCGGGGCTGCACCGCCTCACCGACCGCACCTACGGCAAGCTGCGCGCCCGCGCCGCCGAGCTCGGCCTCGAACCGTCCGCGTACAACGCCGGTCTGCGCTGTCTGCTGCTGCCCGCCGACCCAAAGTGCCGCACCCGGGTCTTCTTCGGCATCGGCCCGGGCGGTCTCTTCCGCCTCCGCGACGGAGCCTGGCAGGACCTCGACCCCGTGCTCCCCGAGACCGGCGGCGCGGCAGGCGAAGAGGGTCCCGGCGGGGGCCGGCTGACGATGGATCCGCAGAGCGCCACGCCCGCGTCCCCGTACGCCGAGGCTCCGCCGCCTCCGCCCGCGGAGCCCTTCCGCTTCCGCGCCTCCGTCGCCCGGCCCGGGGACACGCTGCTGCTCTGCGGAAACGGCCTGGCCGAACCGATGCGCGGAGAGCCGGCGCTCGCCGAGGAGCTGGCGCGGCGCTGGTCGGGGGAAGGTCCACCCGGTCTGCCCGCCTATCTGGCCGACACCCAGCTCAGGACCAAGGGGTACGCCGACGACCGTACGAGCGCCGCGGTCTGGGAGGCGTAACCGGGCACGCCGTGGGTTGATGGAGTCACGGACAGCCGGAGGCAGAGAGGGTGCGCACCCATGGCCAAGCAGAACGTGTCGGAACAGTTCGTCGACATCCTCGTGCGGGCGGGGGTCAAACGGCTGTACGGCGTCGTCGGCGACAGCCTCAACCCCGTGGTCGACGCCGTCCGGCGTAACGCCGCTGTCGAGTGGGTCCAGGTCAGGCACGAGGAGACCGCCGCGTTCGCGGCCGGCGCCGAGGCCCAGATCACCGGCACCCTCGCCGCCTGCGCGGGGTCGTGCGGGCCCGGCAACCTCCACCTCATCAACGGCCTCTACGACGCCCACCGCTCCATGGCCCCGGTGCTCGCCCTGGCCTCGCACATCCCGTCGAGCGAGATCGGCCTCGGCTACTTCCAGGAGACCCATCCGGAGCTGCTCTTCCAGGAGTGCAGCCACTACAACGAGATGATCTCCAACCCGCAGCAGATGCCGAGGCTGCTCCAGACGGCCATCCAGCACGCGATCGGCCGCGGTGGCGTCAGTGTCGTCTCGATGCCGGGTGACATCGCTTCCCAGCAGGCCCCCGAGAAGTCGATCGAACACGCGCTGGTCACCTCGAGGCCCTCCGTGAAGCCCGGGGACGAGGAGATCGACAAGCTCTGCCGGATGATCGACAAGGCCAAACGGGTGACGCTGTTCTGCGGCAGCGGAACGGCGGGCGCGCACGCCGAGGTCATGGAGTTCGCCGAGCGGGTGAAGGCCCCGGTCGGCCACGCGCTGCGCGGCAAGGAATGGATCCAGTACGACAACCCGTACGACGTGGGCATGAGCGGACTGCTCGGCTACGGCGCCGCCTACGAGGCGACCAACGAGTGCGACCTGCTGATCCTGCTGGGCACCGACTTCCCGTACAACGCGTTCCTGCCGACCGACGTGAAGATCGTCCAGGTCGATGTGAGGCCCGAACACCTGGGACGGCGGTCCAAGCTCGACCTGGCGGTCTGGGGCGATGTGCGCGAGACCCTGCGTGCGCTGACCCCGCGCGTGAAGGTCAAGACCGACCGGAAATTCCTCGACCGGATGCTGAAGAAGCACGCCGACGCGCTCGAGGGCGTGGTCAAGGCGTACACCCGCAAGGTCGACAAGCACGTACCGATCCATCCCGAGTACGTCGCCTCGGTCCTCGACGAACTCGCCGACGACGACGCCGTGTTCACCGTCGACACCGGCATGTGCAATGTATGGGCGGCCCGCTATCTCACGCCCAACGGCAAGCGCAGGGTGATCGGTTCGTTCAGCCACGGTTCGATGGCGAACGCCCTGCCGCAGGCGATCGGCGCGCAGTTCACCGACCGGAACCGGCAGGTCGTGTCGATGTCCGGCGACGGCGGATTCACCATGCTGATGGGTGACTTCCTCACGCTCGTCCAGTACGACCTGCCGGTGAAGGTCGTCCTGTTCAACAACTCCTCGCTCGGGATGGTCGAGCTGGAGATGCTGGTCGCGGGGCTGCCTTCGTTCGGTACGACCAACAAGAATCCCGACTTCGCGGCGATCGCGCGGGCCGCGGGGGCGTACGGGGTCCGGGTGGAGAAGCCCAAGCAGCTGGAGGGCGCACTCAAGGACGCCTTCAAGCACAAGGGCCCCGCGCTCGTCGATGTGGTCACCGATCCGAACGCCCTCTCCATCCCCCCGAAGATCAGTGCCGACATGGTCACCGGCTTCGCGCTCTCCGCCAGCAAGATCGTCCTGGACGGTGGGGTCGGCCGGATGCTCCAGATGGCCCGCTCCAACCTCCGTAACGTGCCGCGGCCCTGAGCGGGACAGGGGCGGGGTCGGCCGGCTCCGCGCGGCGGTCTCGATAATGTGAGGGCATGCGACCGCACCCTCCCGTCCGCGACGGCTCGACTCCGCCCGCCGGCGGGCCGGGGGGCGTCTCGTGACCAGGGAGACCCGCACCGTGCCGGAGCAGGACGCGGGTGCGGTGCGGACGCCGTTCGTCATGCACGGCTACGAGGAGACCGTCGCGCACGACACCAGCTGGAACGCCCACGCCCACCCCTGGGACGAACTGCTCTGGAACGAACGGGGCGCGTCCATGGCCGTGGTCGGGGCGCGGGCATGGATGATCACCCCGACCCTGGGCCTGTGGATGCCGGCGGGCACCATGCACTCCGCTTCGGCGGTCGCCGGGACGTGGTACCGGGCGGCCTTCTTCGGCCGTGCCACCACACCGTCCCTCTCCGACGTGCCCGTGGCCGTCGAGATCACGCCGCTGCTCCGCCTGCTGCTGGAACGGCTCGGTGACGCCGCCCTCGGGCCGGATTCCCAGGCGGCCACGGAGGCGATGGTGCTCGACGTGCTCATTCCGTCCTCCCGGGAACTGCTGGTCCACGCCCCGACGTCCCCGCTGTTGCGTCCGATCGCCGAGGCCGTGCGCGAGAACCCCGGTGACCAGCGGACGCTGTCCCAATGGGCCGTCGAGCTGGGCGTGAGCGCCCGAACGGTCACCCGCGCCTTCAACGCCGAGACAGGCACCAGCTTCGCGCGCTGGGTGGCCGGGGTCAGGGCTCAGCACGCGGTCGGACTCCTCACCCGGGGCTGGGAGGTGGAGGTCGTCGCGGAAGAGGTCGGTTACCGCTCGGCGAGTGCCTTCGGCGCGGCCTTCCGGCGTACGACGGGGCTGACCCCTGGAGCGTTCAGGGCTCGCAGAGCCGACTCGAAGGCCGCCTCATCCCGCCTTCGGTGACTCGCCTGATGTCCCGATCGCTACAACGGTTGTCTGCAATGGGTGATTGCGACATTCCTGTGTCTTTCATAAGGTCAAGAAAGCCAAGCCTTACCTAAGTCTCTTGTGCGTCTCCGGTGCACCGTTCCACGTCCGAATCCCCGTGACGCGGACGCGCGAGGCCGGCAACGCCCACCCCTGAACTGGAGTACGGATCCATGCGTCCACACCGCCTTCGCACAGTCGCCGTCGCGGCGGCCCTGCTGGTGGGCCTCACGGCCTGCGGCGGGGAGTCCGGGTCCGAGAAGGACGAGAGCGGCAAGGCCGGCTCAGGGGCGTTCCCGGTCACGATCGAGCACGCGCTGGGCACGACCACGATCCCGTCCGAGCCCGAGCGCGTCGCCACGGTGAACTGGGCCAACCACGAGGTGCCACTGGCTCTCGGCGTCGTGCCCGTCGGCATGGCAGCCGCGAACTTCGGTGACGACGACGGCGACGGCGTCCTGCCCTGGGTCGCGGACAAGCTGAAGGAACTGGACGCGAAGACCCCGGTCCTCTTCGACGAGACCGACGGCATCGACTTCGAAGCCGTGGCCGACACGAAGCCGGACGTCATCCTCGCCTCGTACTCCGGGCTGACCCAGCAGGACTACGACACGCTGAGCGACATCGCCCCGGTGGTGGCGTACCCGGAGGCGGCGTGGGCCACTCCGTGGCGCGAGATCATCCAGGTGAACAGCAAGGCGATCGGCCTCGCCGACGAGGGCGAGAAGCTGATCGACGAGGTCGAGGGCGACATCAGGAAGACCGTCGCCGAGTACCCCCAGCTGACGGGCAAGTCGGCGATGTTCATGACGCACATCGACCCCAACGACGTGAGTGAGGTCGGCTTCTACACCGCCCACGACACCCGCGCCCAGTTCTTCCAGGACCTCGGTCTCAAGACCCCCGGCAGCATCGCCGAGGCGTCCGAGGGCAACAAGAAGTTCTCGCTCACCAAGAGCGCGGAGCAGATCGACGCGTTCGACGACGTCGACATCATCACCGGCTACGGCGACGACAAGGGGGAGCTGCTGGAGACCCTGAAGAAGGACCCGCTGCTCTCGAAGATCCCCGCCGTCGAGCGCGGCTCGGTCTACCTCCTGCCGGGCAGCGCCCCGCTGGCGACCGCCGCGAACCCCACGCCGCTGTCGATCTCCTGGGTGCTGGAGGAATACGTGGCCGAACTCGCCAAGGCCGCGGACAAGGTCAAGTGACCACGGTCGACACCCGACAGGCACCGGACGCCGCCCTGGTGCGGCGTCCGGCGCGTGCCCGGCTCCTGTGGCTCCTGGTCACCCTGCTCCTGCTGGCGGCGGTGACGGTGCTCTCGGCCGCCGTCGGCTCGCGTACGGTCGCCTGGTCGGATGTCTGGAGCGCGCTCGGCGGAGCGGACGGGACGCTGGAACAGGCGGCCGTCACCAAGCGGATCCCGCGCACCCTGCTGGCCGTGGTGATCGGCGCGGCGCTCGGCCTGGCCGGCGGCGTCATGCAGGGCGTGACCCGCAATCCCCTGGCCGACCCGGGCATCCTCGGCGTCAACATGGGCGCGTCGCTGGCCGTGGTCACGGGGGTCGCGTTCTTCGGCCTCACATCGCCGACCGGGTACGTGTGGGTCGCCATGGCCGGAGCGGCGCTCTCGGCCGTGTTCGTCTACACCGTCGGCTCCCTGGGGCGTGGCGGCGCCACCCCGCTCAAGCTCGCCCTCGCGGGAGCGGCCACCTCCGCCGCCTTCGCCTCACTGGTGACCGCGGTCGTCCTGCCCCGCAACGACATCTCCGGGGCCTTTCGGCTCTGGCAGATCGGCGGGGTCGGCGGCGCCTCCTTCGAGCGCATCGGTCATGTGCTGCCGTTCCTCGGGGTCGGCTTCCTGATCTGCCTGTTCTCCGCGCGGGCGCTGAACTCGCTGGCCCTGGGCGACGAACTCGCCGCCGGACTGGGTGAACGCGTCTGGGTGGCCCGCGCCACGGCGGCGGCCGGCGCCGTCATCCTGTGCGGCGCCGCGACCGCGGCCGCCGGACCGATCGGCTTCGTCGGACTCGTCGTCCCGCACGCGTGCCGGATGATGGTCGGCGTCGACCACCGCTGGCTGCTGCCGTTCTCCGCGGTGACCGGTGCGGTGCTGCTGACCCTCGCCGACGTCGTCGGACGGATCGTGGCGCGCCCCTCGGAGGTCGACGTGGGCATCGTGACGGCGCTGATCGGTGCGCCGTTCTTCATCTACACCGTCCGCCGTCAGAAAGTGCGTGCCCTGTGAGCGCCCCCGCCGTCGCCCGGTCGTCCGTCCTGCGCGAGGTCACTCGCGGACGGGTCCGGAACGCCTCCCGCCGGCGCCTGATCGCGCTGGCCCTGGCCGTGCTCGTCGTCGCCGCGTTCGCCGTGACGCTGATGGCCGGGCAGACCTTCTACCCTCCGCGTGACGTGGTCAGGGTGGTCCTCGGGGAGCAGGTCCCCGGAGCGTCGTTCACCGTGGGGCGGCTGCGGCTGCCGCGCGCGGTGCTCGCCGTGGTCGCCGGGTTCAGCTTCGGCATGGCGGGCGTCACCTTCCAGACGATGCTGCGCAACCCCCTCGCCAGCCCCGACGTCATCGGCATCAGCGCCGGCGCGAGCGCGGCAGCCGCCGTCGCGATCGTGACGCTGTCGCTCGACGAGACGCAGGTGTCGGTCATCGCGATCGTCGCCGCCCTCGTCGTCGCCCTGCTCGTGTACATGCTGGCGTTCCGCGACGGGGTCGTCGGAACCCGTCTCATCCTGATCGGCATCGGGATCTCGGCGATGCTCGACAGCATCACCTCCTACGTCCTGTCGCGGGCCGCCGAATGGGACCTCCAGGAGGCCACACGCTGGCTGACCGGCAGCCTGAACGGCGTGAGCTGGGACCAGACGGTGCCCGCCCTGGTGGCGCTCGCCGTGCTGGCTCCCGTCCTGCTGTCGCAGGGCCGCAACCTGTCAGCCCTGCAGCTCGGCGACGACACCGCCTCGGCCCTCGGGGTCCGTGTCGAACGCACCCGGATCACGGTCATCGTCGTCGCCGTCGGCCTGATCGCCTTCGCGACGGCCGCCGCGGGCCCCATCGCCTTCGTGGCGTTCCTGTCCGGTCCGATCGCCGCCCGGGTGGTCGGCGCGGGAGGTTCTCTCCTGGTGCCCGCGGGGCTGGTCGGTGCGCTCCTGGTCCTCGTCGCCGACTTCGCGGGGCAGTTCGCCTTCGACACCCGCTACCCGGTCGGCGTCGTCACCGGGGTGCTCGGCGCGCCGTACCTCGTCTACCTCATCGTCCGCACCCATCGGGCTGGAGGCTCGATTTGACCACGTCCCACTCCCTCACCGCCGAGCGGCTGACGCTCGGTTACGGCGACCGTGTCGTCGTCGACTCCCTCGACCTGACGGTGCCGCCCGGAAAGGTCACGGTCATCGTCGGGGCCAACGCCTGCGGGAAGTCGACGCTGCTGCGCTCGATGTCCCGGCTGCTCGCCCCCCGGGAGGGACAGGTACTTCTGGACGGCAGGCAGGTGCACCGCATGCCCGCCAAGGAACTCGCGCGCACGCTGGGGCTGCTGCCCCAGTCACCCATCGCGCCCGAGGGCATCACGGTGCTTGACCTGGTGGGCCGCGGGCGCCACCCCCACCAGGGTGTCTTCACCCGGTGGAGCGAGCAGGACGACGCCGCCGTGGCCTCCGCCCTGGAAGCCACCCGGACCGCGGAACTCGCCGACCGGTCGGTGGACGAGCTGTCCGGCGGCCAGCGCCAACGGGTGTGGATCGCCATGGCGTTGGCGCAGCAGACCGACCTGCTGCTGCTCGACGAACCCACCACGTTCCTCGACGCCAGTCATCAGATCGAGGTTCTCGACCTGCTGACCGATCTGAACCGGGCGCGGGGGACGACCGTCGTGATGGTTCTGCACGATCTCAATCTGGCGGCCCGGTACGCGGATCACCTCATCGCCCTCGCCGAGGGGCGGATCCACGCCGCCGGTTCCCCGGCCGAGGTGCTGACGGAGAAAGCGGTCGAGACGGTGTTCGGCCTCGAGAGCCGGATCATCGAGGACCCGGTGTCAGGCAAGCCCCTGATGCTGCCCATCGGCCGGCACCATGTCCGGGCGCAGGCCGGTGCGGGCTCACAGCAGTCGTAGGGTCCCGGGCCCGGTCCGGTCCGCGATGATCTCGACCAGCTGGTCGAAGAGTGTCGGACCGCGGCCCGCCCTGGCCTCGGCCAGTTCCCGCTCGACGCGTGCCCGGTTGGTGGGGTGCACCCGGGGGAGCAGCCGGTCCAGCCTGCGGGCGGTCTCCTCGTGGCCCAGGGCGCGGGCGGAGCGGGCGTGGTCACGCCACTCGATGACGAAGGACCCGTCCTCCGGGGTGCCGAAACCGCCGCCGAGGCAGTCCGCGAAGGCGTCGAGACTGCGGCCGAAATAGCCGCCCGGACCGTTCACCGCCTCGCCGATCGCATCCCAGAAGCCGTCCAGGCCGGTGATCCCGGAGCCGTCGATCACATAGGTCACGGTCATGCGTGGAGCGTACAAGCGCGTTCCTTCCCGATGCCGGTCAGATGGTCCGCGCCGCAGGTGGGGGACTACGGCGCGGACCGGACCTGGGGAGGGGATCAGCAGTCGTGGTCGACCAGGTCGAAGGACTCGTAGTGGTCGGCGGTGTAGTAGTCCTCCTGGACCTCTTCGCCCGTCACGATCCGGCGGGCCCCGCGGTCCGAGGAGCCGGGCGTGATGACCGTGTACTCGTGGTAGTAGCCGGTGCTCTGGCTGGGCAGCAGTGCTTCCCGGTTCTGGAAGACGGTGCCGTCCTGGTCGTACGGGAACGGGCCGCCCGCCTCGATGAGGTCGAGCGTGTCATGGGCCTGGGACGGCAGCGCGGAGTAGCAGATGCTGCCGACCGCGGCGGCCGAGGGAGCCGTCGCGGCCGATGCCGTGACCGGCCCGCCGACGAAGAGGACGGACAGGAGGGCGGCGATGCCGCCGAGCGTGGTGATCCGTGGGGGGATTCGCATGTCCACCATGATGACGCGCGTAGATCCCCATCCGTCAACGCCAATACGAGTGAATTTTTGGGAAGTTAACCGTGGGTACGAAAATGTAACGCGCCGGTTGTGCGCCCGGGCTTGCGAGAGGCCTGTTCATATGTTGACGCCCGGGGACGCGTGACTGCTCCGCTGTGGGGCATGCATCCCGTGTAGGCGTTCGAGACATGACGGATGAACCGGAATCCAGGGAGGCCGATTCAGCGTGCGTGCGGGGGACATGACGAAGCGACAGGAGAGCCCGCCGGTGCGACTGCGGCGCAGACTGGGGCACGCCGACCTGTCGGGCGTGCGGGAGATACGCGCCGCGCTGCGGGAGTTCCTGCGTTATCGCAGGCGGCCGGAGGAGACGGAGGTGGCGGAGCTCCTGCTCAGCGAGCTGGTGACGAACGCGCTCATCCACACCAGGAACGGCGCCGTGGTCACGGTGACCTCCGCGCCCGCGCGCCTACGGGTGGAGGTGCGCGACTTCGTGAGCGGACAGGAGCCCGCGCCGTACGTACCGAACGCCGACGACGGTACGCACGGCAGGGGACTGCTCCTCGTCCAGAGCCTGGCGGACTCCTGGGGAGTCACGACGCAGGCACTGGGCAAGGTGGTCTGGTTCGAGCTGAACGCCGCCATGTCCTGACGCGGCTCAGCCGAACTGCTGCTCCAGGTCCTTCAGTTTCCGCTCCAGCGAGTCGAGCCGGGGCAGGGCCTGGGTGTCGTCCTCGGCGGTGAGGTCGACGGTCTTGGGATCACCGCCGACGGTCTGTGCCGAAGTACTCCTGGAGTTCGAGCCGTTCACGGCTTGCAGGGATGGCCGGGGGCGCAAGGGCAGTTGTCCCGGCTCTGTTATGGCAGGCTCCGCGACGGCCGGCGGGCCGCCGCCCGGTGCCGGGGCGATGGCCTGGACGTCCATCTGGCGGCCGTGCCTGCTGCCGCGCCCCCAGGCCCGGTTCTGCCGGTTCAGGGCCTTGATGTGCGCCCTGTCCAGCTTCGCCTGGTCCCTTCTGCGGTGCCGGTCCTGTTCCCTCTCCCGGCGGTCCTCGCGTACCTCGTCCACCGCCTCGTCCAGGGTGCGTACGCCCTCGAGGAGCATCAGCGACCAGGCGCCGAAGGTCTCCCTGGGGGCGCGCAGCCACCGTACGATCCGGATCTGCGGCAGCGGGCGGGGCACCAGGCCCTGCTCACGCAGCGCCGCACGGCGGGTCTGCTTCAGCGCGCGGTCGAACAGGACGGCCGCCGAGAGCGACATCCCCGCGAAGAAGTGCGGGGCGCCCGCGTGGTCCATCCCGCGCGGTGCGTGCACCCAGTTGAACCAGGCGGCGGCTCCGGCGAACGTCCACACCAGCAGCCGGGAGCCCAACGCGGCGTCTCCGTGGCTGGCTTCGCGCACCGCGAGCACCGAACAGAACATCGCGGCCCCGTCGAGACCGAAGGGCACGAGGTACTCCCAGCCCCCGGAGAGGCTGAGGTTCTGCCGGCCGAAGCCGACGAGCCCGTGGAAGGAGAGGGCGGCGGCGACCGCGGCACAGCAGAACAGCAGGACGTACGAGGCGGTGGCGTAGAGCGCCTCCTTGCGCCTGCGGCGGTCCTCGCTGCGTTCCCAGCTGTCGTCGGCCGCGGCCTTCCCAGCGGCGCGCTTGCCTCGCGCGACCACCGTCACCGCCGCCATGACCCCCACGAGCAGCACGGCGCCCGGAAGCAGCCAGTCAAGCGATATGTCGGTCAGTCTCATGCGCGGTCCCTTGTGTCACGTGGGGCGTTTCGGGCGCCATCGTGACGGAAATACCGCCGTGCTCAGGGGGTTTCGGGGCAAGTGAACGCGATTGAGGCGACAGGGACCATCGTTGGACGGAATCTTTTCGAATGTCCGCGCGGAGAAGCCGAGTTACGTGCGAATTGTGGTCGCCCGGCCGGGTGGTGTGAGTCGCCGTAGGACTCAGGCGGCAGTCGTCAGCTTCCGGACGCGGTCGGCGTCGCAGGTGCGCGGGCAGGTGACGCACGTGTCCTCGGGCCGCAGGGTGTAGAAGAGGCAGCAGCTCGCGCGGTCGCGGGTCGGGAGCGATTCGCCGTCGGGCCCGGTCAGTTCACGGAAGCCGGCGGTGCCCACGTACGGCTTGGTGGTGCCCGGCAGCAGCAGCTCCAGCTCCCTCATCGCGCGGCCCTCCTCGCCGAGCAGATGGCCGACGTACCAGAGGCCCTCGACGATCTCGTCGGTCGCCATCCCCCACAGGGCCCGCTTCCCGCGCCGCATGCGCGGCCGGAAGCCGTCCAGCACCGGGCCGATGTGCTGGGCCACGGCGTCGAGGACCTCGGCCCGCAGGGCCGACTCGTCGGGGACCACCCGGGCCCCGGGCAGCGCCGCCGCCGGGTCGTCGGGCAGGCAGGCGAACTCGCGTACGCGGAGGGTCAGATGCCCCAGGCCCCGGTGGAAGGAGACGTCCTCCACGGGGATCCGGGGTACCCGGCGGTGCGTGAACCACGGCAGGGTCACCAGGAGGCAGGCCGGCCAGGCGTAACGGTGCAGTCCGAAGCTCGCCACGACGTCGGGGCGGGCCCGGGTGCCGTAGTCCCGCAGCACCTGTGCCTCGTCCCATGCCAGGAAGTCGTCCAGCACGGCACCGCCCGCCGCGAGCTCGGCGGCGCCGACCCACCCGTTGCCCGAAGGCGCCGCGACACCGTCGGCGAGCATCTCGGCGCGCAGTCCGGGGAAGACCTCGGCCAGACGGGCGTACGCCGCCGTCAGCGGGGACGGGGCGGTGGCGGTGAGCAGAGCGGGCACGGTCATTCAGGGACCACCGAATCACGATCTCTTACAGGTAAGCCTTACCTTACCCGAAGGGATCGGTGTTTGAACTGCGGCCCGCTCCGCCTATCGTGCACAAGGGGCCTGGCGCACGCGAGCCGGCCCGCACGTGCGAGGAGGTCCCCGTGGAGCAGGGCAGAGCGTGTGAGGACGGGTGGCCGTACGCGTCCGAGGTCACCCCGCCGGACGTCCGCGTGCCCGAGCAGGCACGTGGCGAGCACACCCACAGTGAGCCGCCCGCACCACGTGTGGTCCAGCGGCACTCCGTACGCGGCCAGATCCTGGACGCCCTGCGCGCCGCGCTCGTCGGCGGCGAGCTGGCCCCCGGGGAGGTCTACTCCGCCCCGGCGCTCGGCGCCCGCTTCGGTGTGTCCGCGACCCCGGTGCGCGAGGCGATGCAGCAGTTGGCCGTCGAGGGTGCCGTCGAGGTCGTGCCGAACCGGGGCTTCCGGGTCAGCGAGAGGGGCCCACGCGAGCTGGCGGAGCTCGCCGAGGTGCGCGCCCTGATCGAGGTCCCGGTCATGCTGCGGCTCGCCCGCACCGTCCCGGCGGCCGGCTGGTGCGCGCTGCGCCCGCTGGCCGACGCCACCGTCGCGGCGGCCGCCGTCGGCGACCGGGCGGCGTACGCGGAGAGCGACCGCGCCTTCCACCGCGCGGTGCTCACGCTGTCCGGCAACCAGCAGCTCGTGTCGGTCGCCGACGACCTCCACCGCCGGTCCCAGTGGCCCCTGGTCAGCAGCCCCGCCGGCCGTCGGGCCGAGCTGCTCGCCGACGCCTCGGAGCACACCGCCCTGCTGGACGCGCTCATCGCCCGGGACCTCGCAGTGGTGCAGTCCCTCGTACGCGAGCACTTCCACGGGGCCGACGCCTGAGGCGGCCGGTCCTGCCGGGCCGGTGCCTGCCCGGCGGGACCGCCGGTCGCGGTCCGTCAGTTCGCCTCGACGGTCTCCGGCGCCGGCGGCTCCAGCCGGGGAGCGAGCCAGGTCGGTACGCCGCCCAGCAGCCGGAACAGCCGGCCCGCCTCGGCGCGCAGCCGGGCGGCCGCCTCGGGTTCCGGCTCGGCGTCCGCGAGCGAGATGAGCGCCGGAGCCGTTCCCACGAGGTACCCGAGCTCCTCCCTTATCCGCAGCGACTCCGCGAAGCCGTGCCGTGCCTCCGCCAGTTCACCCTCGCCCAGGGCGAGGGAGGCGAGGTGCCGCCAGGTGAAGGAGAGCAGGAGCTCGTCACCCCGGGCCGTGGCACCCGCGTGCGCCCTGCGGTAGGCGGCGCGGGCGGACTGGGGTGAATCGGCGATGTTCTGGGCGATCAGGCCCCGTCGGAAGTCCAGCAGGGGGCGGCCGGGGGCCGCGGGGGAGAGCAGCGCCGCGGCCCTGCTGAGTGCCACGCTGGCCTCGTCGGCCCGGTCGCGTGCCCCGAGCAGGGTCGAGGCGTAGGCGAGGTAGCCGCGTTCGCAGGCGGCCGCCCCGCGCTCGGAGTCGTCGTGGGCGATCGCCTCCGCGGTGCGCAGCGCGTCCTCGGCGTCCGTCCAGCCGGTGCCCGTGTAGAGGCACCGCTCGGTCAGCAGCGAGGTCCGCTGGAGCGCGGCCGCGGGGTCGGTGGCCGCCCGGGGTTCGAGCAGCGCGGCCGCGTCCGTCCAGCAGGCCCGTGAGCGCAGCCGCCATACCGCGGTCTGGAGCGGCGGATCGTCATCTGCTGTCGTTCCGGAACCAGACATGGCGGGATGCGCCACATTGCCCTCCCCGAGCGCGCCATCGAGCTGTGGAGGCCGGGCCGGCGACCGCCGGTCGGCCAGGGTCTGCGCGCATCTCAGCACGGAATGGCACGCCGGGCCAAGGGGTGGGATCAATGTCAGGTGAAAGATTTCACAATCACCTGGAGGGCCGAAGGGCTGTGATACGCCCGGGAAATCAGCTCATACGCAGGGCGAGGAAGAAGTCGAGCTTGTCCTCGAGGCGCGAAAGGTCACGTCCCGTCAACTGCTCGATACGTCCGACGCGATAGCGCAGCGTGTTGACGTGCAGGTGCAGCCGGGCCGCGCAGCGGGTCCAGGAACCGTCGCAGTCCAGGAAGGCCTCCAGCGTCTCGATCAGCTCCGCGCGGTGGCGCCGGTCGTAGTCCCGCAGCGGGTCCAGGAGCCGGGCGGTGAAGGCGCGGCGGACGTCGTCCGGGACGAAGGGCAGCAGCAGGACGTGCGAGGCGAGCTCGTGGTGGCCCGCCGCGCAGACGGGGCCGGGCCGGGCCGCGGCGACGCGGCGGGCGTGCCGGGCCTCCTCCAGCGCGCCGCGCAGCCCCTCCGCGGAATGGACGGCGGCGCTGACACCCAGTGTCAGGCGGCCGTCGTCCGAGAGGCCCTCGGCGAGCGGCGCGCGGACGGTGTCGAGCAGGGCATCGGCGTGCAGCGCGGCGAACTGCCGCTCCGTGGCGGCAGCGCCCTCGGCCGCCTCCTCCGCCTCGGCCCCGCCGGGGCCCGGGGCGGCGAGCGAGGTCAGCGGTACGAGGGCGACGGCCTCCTCGCCCGTGTGCGCCACGGCGATCCGGTCCGCCGACTCGAGGCCCGTCACCGCCGGGTCGACGAGGACCTCCTCCAGCAGGGCCTGCGCGATCCGGCCGCCCGGCAGGTCCGTGTCCTCCGCCACCCACTCGACCCTGGCGACCACCACCTGCCAGTGCGGCGCCGTGCCGAGACCCGGCAGCAGGACGGGGGCGGCGACCCTCAGCCTGGCCGCGATCTCGGCCGGGGGAGCGCCCGTCTGGACCAGTTCCAGGACCTCCTGGGCGAGCCTGCGGCGTACCGCGCGTGCGGCGTCGCGGCGGTCCCGTTCGACGGCGATCAGCTGGGTGACGCCCTGGAGCAGGTCCAGACGGGCCGCCGGCCAGTCGCCGGAGTCGGCCGCCACGGCCAGCAGCCAGTCCGAGAGCACGGACTCGCGCACATCGTGGGACGGCGCGGACAGGGCGCCCCGTCCGGTGTTCCGGATCGGGAACAGCGAATAGGTTGTGCCGTCCACCTCCGCCCGGTGCGGCCCCGGGCGGCCGGTGCGGGTCGCCGCGAGGTGCCGGCCGGCCAGCTCCGCGCCCGTACGAGGGGACAGGGGCTCGCCCGCTCCGGCGATCTGCCGCCCGGTGGGGGACAGGACCCAGGCGCGCAGGTCCAGGTCGGAGGTGAGGAGGTCGAGGACCACCTCGGGACCCCCGCCGGCCGGGCCCGAGGTCATCAGCCTGCGGTGCCGGTCGACGACCGCAGCCAGGTCGCCGGCCCGCTCGCCCGAGACCTGGCGCACCACATGCTCAGTGATGGTTGCGAACGCCACGGTCTCGTCGACCGCGAAGAGCGGGAGCCGGTGCCGCAGACACGCCTCGACCAGATCGTCGGGGACGGCCCCGAGCTCCGCCTCACCCGCGGCCAGACCGGCCACCCCGGCGTTCGCCAGGATCCGGACGAACGGCTCCGAGTCCGACGCGTCCCGGCGCCACGCCAGACCCGTGAGGACCAGCTCTCCGCCGGAGAGATAACGGCTGGGGTCGCGCAGGTCCGTCGTCATGACGCCACGGACCGAACGGTCCAGCTCGTCCTCGCCGCCGAGCAGCCGCAGGCCCAGCGCCTCGGTGTCCAGCAGTGCGCGCAGCCGCATCGTCGATTGCCGCCGATCTCTTCGTTGGTGCGGGGGACGGCGGAGGGAGGTCACCTGTGCATTGCGGTGGGGTTACCGCTGCCCGCCATTCGTTCGAATCTACAAGACGGGGATGGGGACCAGCCAATTCCTTCATGGTTTCGGTGACTGCACCGAGTGGAGCAAGGCTTGTGTACTGGGCCACATACCGCGTCAACAACACAGGAACGATCCTTCGAGGGCCGGCCGTCCCCCAGCCCCAGCCGAACGACCCGATCGAGAAGAAGAGAGCCACTCATGGACTTCCTTCGCCCCGCCAGCTGGGAGGAGGCGCTCGCCGCCAAGGCCGAGCACCCGACGGCTGTGCCCATCGCGGGGGGCACCGACGTGATGGTCGAGATCAACTTCGACCACCGGCGGCCCGAGTACCTCATGGACCTGAACCGCATCGGTGAGCTGTCCGAGTGGCAGGTGGGCCCGGACGCCGTACGCCTCGGCGCCTCCGTGCCGTACAGCGCCGTCATGGCGCACCTGCGGGCCGAGCTGCCCGGTCTCGCGCTCGCCTCGCACACCGTCGCCTCGCCGCAGATCCGCAACCGAGGCGGTGTCGGCGGCAACCTGGGCACCGCCTCGCCCGCCGGGGACGCCCACCCGGCGCTGCTCGCCGCGGGCGCCGAGGTCGAAGCCGTGTCCGTACGGGGGACGCGGATGATCCCGATCGACGACTTCTACACCGGCGTCAAGCGCAACGCCCTCGCCCCGGACGAGCTGATCCGGGCCGTGCACATCAAGAAGGCCGACGGACCGCAGCAGTACTCCAAGGTCGGCACCCGCAACGCCATGGTCATCGCCGTCTGCGCCTTCGGTCTCGCGCTCCATCCGGAGACCCGCACGGTGCGCACCGGCATCGGCTCCGCGGCCCCGACCCCGGTACGCGCGAAGGAGGCGGAGGCGTTCCTGAACGCCGCGCTGGAGGAGGGCGGGTTCTGGGAGAGCGGGAAGATCATCACCCCTTCCGTCGCCCAGCAGTTCGCCCAGCTCGCCGCCGGGGCCTGCAACCCCATCGACGACGTACGGGGCACCGCGGCCTACCGCAGGCACGCCGTCGGCATCATGGCCCGCCGCACGCTGGGCTGGACCTGGGAGCAGTACCGCGGAGCGGGACGCACCCTCGAAGGAGCTGCTTAACCATGCGAGTGAATTTCACGGTCAACGGCCGTCAGCAGGAAGCCGACGACGTCTGGGAGGGCGAGTCCCTCCTGTACGTCCTGCGCGAGCGCATGGGCCTCCCCGGCTCCAAGAACGCCTGCGAACAGGGGGAATGCGGCTCCTGTACGGTCCGCCTCGACGGTGCGCCGGTCTGTTCCTGCCTCGTCGCCGCCGGCCAGGCGGAGGGCCGCGAGGTCGTCACCGTCGAGGGCCTCGCGGACTACGCCAGACACCGCGACGACGCCCACCCCGGCACCGGCTGCGCCGCCGGAACCTGCGGTACCTCGCTCGACGCCGCCCAGCGGTGGCAGGCCAGGCCCACCGGCGGACAGAGCGCCGAGGCGGCCGAACTCTCCCCCGTCCAACAGGCGTTCATCGACGCGGGCGCCGTGCAGTGCGGCTTCTGCACCCCCGGCCTGCTGGTCGCCGCCGACGAACTGCTCGAGACGCAGCCCTTCCCGTCCGACCAGGACATCCGGGAGGCGCTCTCCGGCAACCTCTGCCGCTGCACCGGCTACGAGAAGATCCTCGACGCGGTCCGCCTCGCGGCCGCCCGTCAGGCAGAGGCGGTCCGATAGCCATGGCGCTGCACCCGCGAGCCGCGTCCGTACCGGCCGGCACCCCCACCAAGATCACCCAGGGCTCCAGGACACGCGGCGGCATCGGCGAGTCCACCCTGCGCCCCGACGGCACCCTGAAGGTGACCGGCGAGTTCGCGTACTCCTCGGACATGTGGCACGAGGACATGCTGTGGGGCCACACGCTCCGCTCCACCGTCGCGCACGCCGAGATCCGCTCCATCGACATCGGCGAGGCCGTCGCCACCCCCGGCGTGTACGCCGTCCTGACCTACGACGACCTGCCCGCGGCGATGAGGAACTACGGGCTGGAGATCCAGGACACCCCGGTCCTCGCCCACGGCAAGGTGCGCCACCACGGCGAGCCCGTGGCGCTCGTCGCCGCGGACCACCCCGAGACCGCGCGCCGCGCCGCCGCCAAGATCCGGATCGACTACGCCGGGCTTCCGGTCATCACCGACGAGGAATCCGCGACCGCCCCCGACGCGGTCCTGGTCCACGAGGGCCGCACGGACCACCACATCGGCCATGTCCCGCACCCCAACATCGTCCACCGCCAGCCCATCGTCCGGGGCGACGCCGACGCGGCAGCCGAACGGGCCGACGTGATCGTCTCCGGTGACTACGTCTTCGGGATGCAGGACCAGGCCTTCCTCGGCCCCGAGTCCGGCCTCGCCGTACCGTCCGAGGACGGCGGCGTCGAGCTGTACGTCGCCACCCAGTGGCTGCACTCCGACCTCCGCCAGATCGCCCCCGTCCTGGGCCTCCCCGAGGACAAGGTCCGCATGACGCTCTCCGGCGTCGGCGGCGCCTTCGGCGGACGCGAGGACCTGTCGATGCAGATCCACGCCTGCCTGCTGGCACTGCGCACCGGCAAGCCCGTCAAGATGGTCTACAACCGGTTCGAGTCCTTCTTCGGACACGTCCACCGGCACCCCGCGAAGCTCCACTACGAGCACGGGGCCACCAAGGACGGCAAGCTCACCCACATGAAGTGCCGGATCGTCCTGGACGGCGGCGCCTACGCCTCCACCTCCCCGGCCGTCGTCGGCAACGCCTCCTCACTCGCGGTCGGGCCGTACGTGGTCGAGGACGTGGACATCGAGGCGCTCGCGCTGTACTCCAACAACCCGCCCTGCGGCGCCATGCGCGGCTTCGGCGCCGTCCAGGCGTGCTTCGCCTACGAAGCGCAGATGGACAAGCTCGCCGCCGCCCTGGACATGGACCCGGTCGAGCTGCGGCGGATGAACGCCATGGAGCAGGGCACCCTCCTCCCCACCGGGCAGCCGGTCGACTCACCGGCCCCCGTCGCCGAACTGCTGCGCCGCGTCAAGGCACGCCCGATGCCTCCCGAGCAGCAGTGGCTCTCCGCCGACGCCGGGGGCAGCTCCGTCGACGTACGCGCCCTGCCCGGCGGGTTGTCCAACACGACCCACGGCGAAGGCGTCGTACGCGGTGTCGGTTATGCCGTCGGGCTGAAGAACGTCGGCTTCTCCGAGGGCTTCGACGACTACTCCACCGCCCGGGTGCGGATGGAGGTCATCAACGGCGAACCGGTCGCCACCGTGCACACCGCGATGGCCGAGGTCGGGCAGGGTGGTGTCACCGTCCACGCCCAGATCGCCCGTACGGAACTCGGCGTCAGCCAGGTGACCATCCACCCGGCGGACACCCGGGTCGGCTCCGCCGGCTCCACCTCCGCCTCGCGGCAGACGTACGTCACCGGCGGCGCCGTGAAGAACTCCTGCGAGGCCGTCCGGGAACAGGTCCTGGAGATCGGCCGCCGCAAGTTCGGCACGTACCACCCCGCCTGGGCCACCGCCGAACTCCTCCTGGAGGGCGGCAAGGTCGTCACCGACGCGGGCGAGGTGCTCGCCCCGCTGGCCGAGGTGCTGGGGGACGAGGCCGTCGACATCGAACTGGAGTGGCGCCACCGGCCCACCGAGGCGTTCGACCTGCGCACCGGACAGGGCAACGGCCACGTCCAGTACTCCTTCGCGGCGCACCGCGCGGTCGTGGAGGTCGACACCGAACTCGGCCTGGTCAAGGTCATCGAGCTGGCGTGCGCCCAGGACGTCGGCAAGGCGCTGAACCCGCTGTCGGTCGAGGGCCAGATCCAGGGCGGTACCACCCAGGGGCTGGGTATCGCCGTCATGGAGGAGATCATCGTCGATCCGAAGACGGCGAAGGTGCGCAACCCGTCCTTCACCGACTATCTGATCCCCACCATCCTCGACACCCCGACCATCCCGGTCGATGTGCTCGAACTCGCCGACGACCACGCTCCGTACGGGCTGCGCGGCATCGGCGAGGCCCCCACCCTGTCGTCCACCCCGGCCGTCCTCGCGGCGATCCGGAACGCGACGGGCCTGGAGCTCAACAGGACGCCGGTACGCCCCGAGCACATCACCGGTACCTGACGGGCCGCCAGGAGGTCCAGGAGTGGTGCCCGCGCACCCCGCGCCACTCCTGGCGCCTCACCCAACCGTCCGCTCTGCACGAAGAGTTCGTCTCGGGCCGTCCCCCGGGTCGTGCGCCTCGCAGTCATCCCGAATCCCGCAGTCACGCGAGCTCCACGCGGGTGTCCCTGTGAACCTTGGGAGTCAGGCAACATGACCCAGCAGTCCGTGGAACCCAGGAGCGGTGCGGAGGACGCGGGCTCCGGCTCGCGCGTCCCCGCCGGACGGTCCTGGCTCGACCGGTACTTCCACATATCCGAACGGGGATCGACCGTCGCACGCGAAGTGCGCGGCGGCGTCACGACCTTCATGGCCATGGCCTACATCCTCCTGCTCAACCCGCTCATCCTCGGCGGCGAGGACGTCGACGGCCAACTGCTCGGCCGGCCGGCCCTGATCACCGCCACCGCCCTCGCGGCGGCGGCCACCACCCTGCTGATGGGATTCATCGGCAAGGTCCCCCTCGCGCTCGCGGCGGGGCTGAGCGTCTCCGGCGTGCTCGCCTCACAGGTCGCGCCGGCCATGACCTGGCCGCAGGCCATGGGCATGTGCGTGATCTACGGGCTGGTGATCTGCCTGCTGGTCGTCACCGGCCTCCGAGAGATGATCATGAACGCCATCCCGCTCGCGCTGAAACACGGCATCACCATCGGTATCGGCCTCTTCATCGCCCTCATCGGCCTGTTCAAGGCCGGCTTCGTCCACCAGGGGGAGGCGACACCGCTCTCCCTCGGCCCGGCGGGTGAGCTCGCCGGATGGCCCGTCCTGATCTTCGCGGTGACCCTGCTGCTGATCTTCATGCTGCAGGCACGCAACGTCCCCGGTGCGATCCTGATCGGCATCGTCGTCGGCACCCTCACCGCGATCGTCGTCAACGCCGTCGCCGGCATCGACCCCAAGGCGTGGAGCAGCGGCCCGCCCGAGCTGAGCGGCGGCGCGGTCTCCTCACCGGACTTCTCGCTCTTCGGGAACGTCGAGTTCGGCGGCTGGGACGACGTCGGCGTGATGACGGTCGGCATGATCGTCTTCACGCTCGTGCTGGCCGGCTTCTTCGACGCGATGGCCACCATCATCGGCGTCGGCACGGAGGCGAGGCTCGCGGACGACAGGGGCCGGATGCCCGGTCTGTCGAAAGCGCTGTTCATCGACGGCGCGGGCGGTGCGATCGGCGGTGTGGCCGGGGGATCCGGCCAGACGGTGTTCGTCGAATCGGCGACCGGCGTCGGCGAGGGTGCCCGCACCGGGCTCGCCTCCGTCGTCACCGGGCTCTTCTTCGCCGCCTGCCTGTTCTTCACCCCACTCACGGCGATCGTGCCGGCCGAGGTGGCCTCGGCCGCCCTGGTCGTCATCGGCGCCATGATGATGCAGAACGCGCGGCACGTGGACTGGGGTGACCGCTCGGTCGCCGTGCCGGTCTTCCTCACCGTGGTCCTGATGCCGTTCACGTACACCATCACCACCGGTGTCGCCGCGGGCGTCATCTCGTACGCGGCCATCAAGCTCGCCCAGGGCAGGGCCCGAGAGGTCGGCGCCTTCATGTGGGTCCTGACGCTGGTCTTCCTCGTCCACTTCGCCCTGCACCCGATCGAGAGCTGGCTGGGCGTCAGCTGACCCCGCACGCCCTCTCGCACCTCTGCCCGGAAGGAGACACACCATGCTGGACATCTCCGAGGAACTCCACCGGTGGGTCGGACAGGGACGCGCGTTCGCCGTGGCCACCGTGGTCGCCGTCGGTGGCAGCGCGCCCCGGGAGCCGGGCGCCGCGCTCGCCGTCGACAGCGAGGGCACGGCCGTCGGCTCGGTCTCCGGCGGATGTGTGGAGGGGGCGGTGTACGCGTTGTGCCGACAGGCGATCGAGGACGGCACCACCGTGCGCGAGAGCTTCGGCTACAGCGACGACGACGCCTTCGCGGTCGGCCTGACCTGCGGCGGCGTCATCGACGTCCTGGTGACCCCGGTGCGCGCGGACGACCCCGCGCGCCCGGTGTTCGCCGCCGCGTTCGCCGCCGCCTCGGAAGGCCGGGCGGCGGCCGTCGCCCGGGTCACGCAGGGCTCGGAGCGCCTGCTCGGCAGGCCCCTGCTCGTCCACGCGGACGGAACGTACGCGGGCGGGCTCGGCGGACATCCCGAGCTGGACCGTACGGCCGCCGCCGAGGCCCGCGCGATGCTCGACGCGGGCCGCACCGGAGAGGTCGTCATCGGCGCCGAGGGCTCCCGCTGCGGCAGCCCTCTCACCCTGTTCGTCGAATCGAGCGTCCCGCCGCCCCGGATGATCGTCTTCGGGGCCATCGACTTCGCCGCCGCCCTGGTGCGGGCCGGCCGCTTCCTCGGCTACCGCGTCACCGTCTGCGACGCCCGCCCCGTCTTCGCCACGGCGGCCCGCTTCCCGGACGCCGACGAGATCGTCGTGGACTGGCCGCACCGCTATCTCGCCACCACCGATGTGGACGCGCGCACGGTGCTCTGCGTACTCACCCACGACGCCAGGTTCGACGTTCCCCTTCTGGAACTGGCCCTGCGGCTGCCCGTCGCCTACGTCGGCGCGATGGGCTCGCGCCGTACGCATCTGGAGCGCAACGAGCGGCTGCGCGAGGCCGGGGTCACCGACCGTCAGCTGGCCGCGCTGCACTCACCGATCGGCCTCGACCTGGGAGCCCGTACGCCGGAGGAGACCGCGCTCTCGATCGCGGCCGAGATCGTCGCGGACCGGCGCGGCGGCAGCGGTCTGCCGCTGAAGGGCGCCCATACCCCGATCCACCACGAGAGCGGCGCGGCGCTGGTCCCGGTCGCCTGAAGCCGCCCCTCGACGGCCGGTTCCACGACGGGCGGATTGCCGCCACGGCGGATTCACGCCAGGGGTGAAGCCGCCCGTGGCGCCGGATTTACCGGTAGATCAGCTGCATGACACTTTCCCTCTCCTCCGTTTCCGGCCGGGCGAGACCCGCTCGTGTGGGACGTAGGGCTCTGCTCATAGCGACCTCGCGGGCTCGGGAGCGGCGTCGGACGGCGCCAACAAGGGCGTCGCCCCCGCCGCCGACCTGATCGTCGGCAAGGTCCTCAGCGACGAGGGGTCCGGCGCCGACTCCGGCATCATCGACGCCATGGAGTGGGCGAAGGCCGAAGGCGCCGACGTCGTCTCCATGAGCCTCGGATCCAGCATCCCGGACGACGGCACCGACCCGATGGCACAGGCCGTCGACGCGCTCTCCGCCGACGGCGGCCCGCTGTTCGTGATCGCCGCGGGCAACTCCTACGGCGCGGGCACCATCGGGTCACCCGGCTCCGCCGCGAGCGCGCTCACCGTCGCCGCCGTCGACAAGAGCGACAACCGGGCGGACTTCTCCTCCATGGGCCCGCTCGTGCGGTCCCACGGCCTGAAGCCCGACCTGTCCGCCCCCGGTGTCGGTATCAACGCCGCCGCCTCCCAGTCCGTACCCGGCATCGAGGGCATGTACCAGTCGCTGGACGGTACGTCGATGGCCACCCCGCACGTCGCCGGTGCCGCGGCCGTCCTGAAGCAGCGTCACCCCGAGTGGTCCGGCGCGCGCATCAAGGACGCGCTGATGAGCTCCTCCAAGGAGCTGTCCGACCGCACGCCGTACGAGCAGGGCGTCGGCCGCCTCGACGTGAAGGCGGCGATCGACACGACGATCGAGGCCACCGGCTCCGTCGAGGTCGCGTCGTACGACTGGCCGCACGCCGCTTCCGACCCGGTCGCCGAGCGCACGATCACCTACCGCAACACCGGGGCCGAGGACGTCACCCTGAGCCTGTCCACCGGCACGGACTCCAAGGCGCCCCGTCCGTCCGGCAGCTGGCGAAGGTGGAGAACACCTTCTACGGTCACCAGGACGCCCTCGGCGCCGGTTACCGCTACGACATCCCGGACTACGGACCGGGCGTCGGCTTCGAGGAGTACGAGAAGTACCCGGGCACCCGCACCGAGTGGGTCACCCCGCTGCCCGGCGCCTCCTTCTGGTACGAGAACCACACCGTGCTCGATGCCGCGACCTCCCAGCCCGCGCACGAGGTGCGCAGCGGCGAGCTCGATCACAGGGCCGGCCGCACCTACCGTGACGACTGGTTCGCCCCGGTGACCGGCCCCCGTCTCGGCACCGGCTACTGGGGCCCGTTCCGAACGTCGTACAACGAGGTCCAGTTCAACATCACCCCGTGGACCGACTCGGGCGAGGGCCACTCCGGCTCGATGCCCACGGACGAGTACGACACGACCTCGTACGCCTTCCACCAGGGCGACACCCTGCTCAAGAAGGGCGCGGGCCGGGCCGGTTACGCCTGGGACCTGCCGGCCGAGGCGCTGCCCTACCGCCTGGTCATCGACTCGGTGCGGGACGAGGCCACCTGGAAGACCTCGACGCGCACCCACACCACGTGGGACTTCGTCTCGGGTGCTCTGCCCGAGGGCACCCCGCAGGCCGACATCCGGCTGCTCCAGCTCGACTACGACGTCGACACGGACCTGGCGGGCGACGTCAAGGCCGGCCGGCAGGTCGAGGTCGGTCTGGCCTCCGGTACCCAGGCATGGCTGGACGGCGCCGTGAAGGCGACGAAGGCCTCGCTGTCGGTCAGCTACGACGAGGGCGTCACCTGGAGCAAGGTGGAGCTGCGCGAGGGGACGTCCGGCGCGTGGACGGCGACGTTCAGGACGCCGGAGCACGCGGACTCCGTCTCGCTCAAGGCCCGTGCCGAGGGCCCCGGCGGCCTGGCCGTCGACCAGGAGATCATCAAGGCCTTCGGTCTGAAGTGATTCTCTGACAGTCACCCGCTGAAATGCCTGGTCGAGGTGGTTCCGCGCCCCTGTGGGTGATGCGGAACCACCTCTTCCGTGCGGGCGCCGGCGAGGGCGGCCTCACCGGCGGCGGGCGGCCTTCTCGCGTGCCTTGCGCCGCGCCACGGTGTACTTCGACCAGTCGCCCCGGAGCCGGTCGCACCGGGACGCGTCCTTCATCGCCAGCCGCCGGCAACGCGTGCCCTTCTGGGTGAGTGCCCCGCATTTCGACTGCGTACGAGCCATGTCCGACCGCCCTCCGAGTCCCGTCGGCCGCGTGCCGACAGAGCCCGGACTCGCCTGCGGACGCCGTACGGGGGAAGGCGCACCCGGGCCCTCCGGGTGCGCTCCGGAGCGCACGGGTGGCGGACGGGACCCGGTGGCCGGCGTGGGCTGTCAGGCCGGTCCGTCGGCCGTCGGCAGCAGACGCAGGAACGCCTTCAGGCTCTTCGCGCGGCTACCTGTACGCAGCGGGCGGGCGCTGGGCGCCGGGGTCCGGTGCGGCGGAGATCAGAGCCCGGACTGCAGCGCCTTCCAGGTGCCGGGGCCGACACTGCCGTCGACCGACAGTTTCCGGGTGCTCTGGTAGTCGCGGACGGCCTTGTCCGTGGTGGTGCCGAAGGACCCGTCGACGGCCACGGTTCTGCCCAGCGCCGCGGTCAGTGCCCGCTGCAGCCGCTTGACCACGTCACCTGAGGCGCCCATGACGAGCGGCGGCGTGGTGCCGGCGGAGAGCAGCGCGGTCCAGGTCTTCGGGCCGACCGCGCCGTCGGCGTCGAGGCCGCGCGCTTTCTGGAACGCCCGTACGGCGCTGTCGGTGAGCGAGCCGAAGATGCCGTCAGCGGTGCCCGCGTCGTAGCCCTGCTGGTTGAGCAGCGTCTGGACCGCGGTCACCTGCGGACCCTGCGAGCCCGTCTTCTGGATCGTGTACGACGGGAAGGTCAGCACGTCGCCCCCGCCGGCGGAGCCACCGACGAGCTGCATGTAGTAGGCCCAGTTCCAGTGGACGCCCGGGTCCGTGTGGTCGTTCCCGGGGACCTCGACGTGTCCGACGATGTGCGACCGGTCCTTGGGGATGCCGTACCGGTCGCACAGGTACCTCGTCAGTGCCGCCGAGGAGCGGTACATCGTGTCGGTGAACCACGACGGGTTGTCGACGAAGCCCTCGTGCTCGATGCCGAGCGACGAGGCGTTGGCGCTCTTGGCGTGGTACGCGGTGTCCGCGTCGCGCACCATCTGGGTGATCTGGCCGTCCGAGGAGCGGACCACGTAGTGCGAGCTGACCTGTGACGTCGCGTTCTGGAACCAGCTGATGGTTCCGGCGTACGAGCCCTGCGTGACGTGGATGACCACCTTGTCCAGCGCCGCCGTGCGGCCCGTCGCGAAGTTGGCGGAATGGGCGGCCACCCAGAGCGCCGGGGGGTAGTCCGGGCTCTGGACGGTGACGTCGGCCTTCGCGAGGGGGCCCTTGTCGGGGGACACCGGACGGGAGGTGACCGAGATCCGCTCGCCGCCGGCGACGTCGGCCCGCAGGCCCTGGGCGAGGAAGGTGTAGACGGTGTCGGCGTAGAGGGCGGCGATCGCGCCCTCGGCCCCGCTGTAGCGGGCCACGGCCGGGTACCAGGCGTCGATGTCCGTCCGCTCGGTCTTGTCCATGCCCAGCGCGTCGGCGTGGCTCCGCAGCACGGCGGCGCCGCCCAGGATGTTGGCTTCGGTGTCCTTGCGCAGGTCGGTCGTGGACTCGCCCGTCAGCGCGGCGGCCTTCTCCAGGGAGTGGTTGACGGGGTTGCTCACGAGGTGCATCACGCCGTAGCCGTTGTCCTGGCTGGGGCGCCCGGCGTGTCCGTCCAGACGGGTCTCGCCGTAGCCGACGGCCGCGAGCAGGTCACGCGGTACGCCGAACTCCTCGGCGGCCTGCTCGAAGGCCTGGTTCATGGGGTCCGCGGTGGCGGCGGGCGCGGCGCCGGCCGGGTGGCCGGTGGCGACGAGGGCGGTGACGGTCAGAGAGGCCAGAACGGCTGCGCGACCTCGGGTGTGGCCGGCGGGGCGTCGGGGCATACCTGCTCCAGGTCTGTGAGGGAGAGGAAGGCCACCGGACCGGTGAGGATGGGCCGAGGGCCGCTGAGCCAGCACAGGCTATCCACCTGTTCAGGGCATGACAATGACACCACACTGTGCCCAAATCCCTTTCACCTCAATGGAGTTGAGGGAGCCGGAGCGCCTCGTGGGCGGGCGGTCGCACCTCACCCCCCGCCCCGCGCGCACGGCTCAAGGCTCGCCCCGGGGGAGCCCTGTCGGCGCCCCCGCCCCTCCCCGGACCGGTGCGGGTCAGCGCCGCCGGAGCCGGATCACCGGAATGTCGCGGCTGGTCTTCGCCCGGTACTCGGCGTACCGGGGGAAGACCTCCACCAGATGTGGCCACACCCGCTCCTTCTCCTCGGGGGAGAGCGTCTCGGCGAGGGCGGGGAAGCGTTCGGTGCCGACCCGGACGTCCACCTCGGGACCGTCCAGGAGGTTCAGATACCAGAGCGGGTGGGAGTCCGAGCCGCCGTTCGATCCGACGATCAGGTAATCGTCACCGTCCCGCCCGTACATCAGCACGGTCCGCCGGACGGCCCCGCTGCGCCGACCGACGTAGTCCAGCAGCAGGCAGGGCACGCCGAGCTGCGTGGTGCCCTTCGTCCCGCCGGAGGACTCGTACAACTCGGCCTGCTCCGCCACCCACTTGGCCGGGCTCGTCCGTACCGCCTCGCCGTGCTGCTCTGTCGCCACAGTTCCTCCTCGTGCTCCGGCAGGTCCCCATGACCGTACGTCCGTGTCCATCGTGTCATCCGTCGACGCGGCGTGGCGGAATCGCACGCCTGGTCGTCCCTCCTCCTTATGGGGGAACGAGGTCGGGAACGGCACCCGCGAAGGCGTATCCGACGAGGTCGCCCGTGTCCTCGATCCGGTGGGTGCGGGGAGTTCGGCGGGGGAGCGGCCTCGGCGGTCATGCGGGGCACGGCAGCGATACGGCCGGCGAACGGACGGGGTCCGGGGGCGGCCCGGCCGGGGCCGCCCCCCGGGGGGCTTCAGTGCCGGGGGCCCTTGCCCTTCACGTCGATCCGCACGATCTGCGGGTCGTGATCGCTCGCCTGGTCGGCGAACTCCGCGTTGATGTGCACCACGTCGTAGTCGAAGCGGCGGACGGCGGGGCTGGTCAGGATGTGGTCCAGCGTCTGCGAGTTGCCGTCGTAGACATAGCTGTACTGCTGGTCCGCGGGCAGCGTGGTGATCAGCGGCTTGAGCACCTTGCCGCCGGTCAGCGCCGTCATCGTGGGGGAGAACGCGAAGTCGTTCAGGTCACCGAGCGCGACGACCTGGGCCGACCTGTCCGCCTTCAGCAGCGAGGTGACGAAGGTGTTGACCTCCGCCGCCTGCCGCACGCGCTGTGTCTCCGAGCTGCGCACCGGCTGCTGGTAGCGGCCGTGGAGGGACTGGTCGCCGCCCTTGGACGCGAAGTGGTTGGCGATGACGAAGACGCTCTCGCCACGGAAGCGGAACTCGCCCACCAGCGGTTTGCGGCTGTTGTCCCAGGCTGTGCTCGCGGGATTGATCCGGCCGGGTGAGACGGAGAGCGTGGCACCCTTCTTCGTCTTCACCGCCTGCACGGAGGTGGTCGCGTCGCCGCCCGGGCGGTCCACGAAGGCAACCCGGTCGGGGTTGAAGAGGAAGACGTTACGGATGTTGCCCCCGGGCTCGCCGCCGTCCCGGCCGTCCTGAGGAGCCACATAGCGCCACGTGTACCGGGGGCCGCCCGCAGCGACGATCGCGTCCGTGAAGCGCTTCAGTGTCGCCTCGGAACCCACGGTGCCGTCGTTCACCGCACCGTTGTCGTCCTGGATCTCCTCCAGGGACACGATGTCCGGGGACGAGAGACTGACCGCCACCCCCTGGGCGAGCGTGTCGAACTTCGTCTGCTCGTCCGCCGCGTCGAGGTTCTCCACGTTGTACGTGGCGACGGCGAGCTCCTTGCGCTTCTGCTTCCGCGTCACCTCGCGCTCGAGGCCGTTGTCCTTCAACGTGCCCAGCTCGGTGGCCTGCACGTTGTATCCGCCGTACGACGCGTAGTCGATGACCCCCGTGGTGGAGCCGGACAGCACGTCGCCCACGTCCGCGACCGGGACGGGCCGCGCGGCGTCCAGCGACATCACCTTGAGGCGGCCGGTGTTCTGGTCCTCGTAGGACGCGTACAGCGTGCCGCCTCGCCGGGTCGGGTTCTCCTCCGGCTTCACCGTCACCCAGACCTCGTCGTACGCGGTCGTCGCGCCCGTCACCCGGGTGTCGGCCATCGTGACGCGGGTGCCCTCGAGAGACTCGTACAGATCCAGGGCGTAGGCCGCCGGTTCGAGGGCGAGCGCCTCGACCGAACCCCCGCCGGCCGTCGGCACATAGGCGTCCGGTACCGAGGAGGCGTCGAGGGCGACCGCCTCAGGCAGAGCGTTGCCGGAGGACAGCACCGTGGTCAGCGGGGTGGTGATCTGCGTGAGCGACTGGGTGCCGGTGGCCGGGTAGTACTCGGCCACCTTGCCGCTGACCAGCACCGAGTCTCCGACGGTGACGGCGGGGGCCGTGGAACCGGTGTAGACGAACACGCCCTCGCTCGTGCGGGCGTCGTCGTCCGGCGCCGTGTCCTGGATCCAGAAGCCGCGTGACCCCGTGGTCCGCACACCGGTGACGACGCCCGGGACTCCGGTGACCGGCTGCCCGGCGAGCGGGGAGAGACGGGTCGTGCCCTGGATGTCGTGCACCCGCACCGTGCCCGGCTCGGCCGGTCCGCCGGGCTCGCCCGGCCCGGAGCCGCCTGCGGTCTCGCCCGCCGCGTTGAAGGGCGTCGGGGTGCCCGCCGTCAGGTCGATGGCGTTGTCGTCGGTGTCCGCCAGGGAGGTGCCGCGTGCCACGGACGAGGTGGCGGAGGCGCCCGTCACCGGTCCGCCGCCCTCACGCACGACCGCGGAGCCGTAGCCGACGAGGTCGACGATCCGGGTGTCGGCGGCGCAGTCCGCCGCGGTCCTGCAGGTCAGCGGGGCGGTGCCGGAGACGAGCGCGACGGTGCCGCTCGCCGCGGACATCGCGACCGTGCCGGTCGCGTCGGCGGCCGGCAGGGCCACCGTGCCGCCGGTGCCCGTGGCCTGCGCGACGAGGTAGCGGCCGCCCGGCGCGACGGCGCCGGACAGCGCGGAGACCTGCCACAGCGATCCGGCGGAGGGGCTGCCCGGCAGGTACTGGACGCTGAAGCCGGACAGGCCGAAGGAGCTCTGGCCGGCGTTGGCCAGCTCGACGTAGTCACGGGTGAGCGTCGCGCCGGAGTTGCCGCCGCCGCCGTACACCTCGGAGATGACGGCCGACGACGACGGTGCCGCGAACGCGGCGGGCAGCGCGGTCACCGACAGGGTCACGGCGACGGCGGCGGCCAGCAGGGCGGAGCCGGGTCTGGCTATGTGCACGGGAACTGCCCCCAAATGTGTAGTGAGGGGCCAAAAACTATGCGCGTAGACCCGTCGTGGCAAGAGACCGGAGGTTAATTCCGGGCGTCATTACCCCGCTCCCGCCGGACCGTTGGCGCCTCTCGCCCGGCCCACGGCAGCGCCAGGGCTCGGCGCCAGGGCTCAGCGCCAGGGAAGGTTCCGCCACGGGCTGCCTTCGCTCTCCGTCAGCAGACGGTGCGCCGTGACATTGCTCAGGTAGTAGTCGCCGTAGTCCTCTCCGTCGAACCGCAGCACACGGCCCAGCGCGTACCCCGCGGAGAAGTCCTCCCAGGAGCGGTAGGCCGACTTGCTCAGCGCACCGGCGTACACGATGGCCTGCTCCGCCTCGTGCGGGACGCAGAAGCGGGCGGAGAGCCCCCACCTCGCCAGGTTCACGGCGCGCCCGTAGTCGTAGGCGACCGTGGTGGTGACCCGGCCGTCCGGCGCCAGCAGCCCGTCGGCGCGGAACCGGGCCTCGTACCTGACGATGCGCCGCACCAGCTCCTCGATGTCCTTGACCGTGCCGTGGCCCGCCCCGATGTCCTGGGCGTGCCCGGCGGCCGTCTCGCGCCACAGATCGGCGGAGGGCTGCTCGCCGAGCCCGGCCGCGAGCTGTTCACGCACCCGGAGTACGAAATCGGGCTCGGGCGGACTGTTGTGCGCGTCCAGCAGGGCGTCCAACTGCTCGCGCCAGCCGGTCGGTTCCGTGATTCCCCAGGAGTCGCGCAGCAACTCCCGCTCGCAGGAGTACTCGTGGTAGGCGGTGCCCACCTCGTTCCACGGCACCCCGTTACCGACCGCCAGATGCGCCCCGCACGCCAGTCCGTAGGCCAGCGGGCCGTGGAGCGCCCCGTGCCGCAACGCGATGAGCCGGTCGTTCCTGGCACGGTCGTTCTCCGCGTGGTAGCGCAGCCACAGGGCGCGGTGCGGAGGCGTGGCCGCGAAGAGTATCTGGGCCGGAGTGCCCGTGTTGACGGACAGCAGTTGATACGGGTCCGGCCAGTCGAACTCCGCCACCCACTTGAGGGAGACGGCGTGGAACACCCACTCCGGATGCCACGGCGGCAGCATCCCCCGGGTGAGTACGCCTCGGCAGCTCCGGCCGGCCTCGTCGCGGTGCGAGCGCCACGTGACCATGTCGGGAGCGGCGTCCACCTCGGCCTTCGGCGCGATGATGTAGAGCTCCTCGCCGGCCAGTACGCGCAGTTGGGCCTCCGCGTCGCCGCGTGCTCCCGCCTCGTACAGCAGGTGTTCCGTCACGGACGGCGACACCCAGGGGGCGCCGTGGGCGGGGTGGCCGGGATGGGAAGGCAGTGGATTCATGACCAGGCGATGTTCCGGTAGGGGCTGTTGGGGTCGTGCGTCAGGACGCGGTGCTGGGCCAGTGACTGCCCGTACTTCACCCCGGACGGATCGTCCTCGTCGAAGTGCATCACGCGCGCCAGCGAGTAACCGAGGGAGAACTCCGCCCAGGAGCCGTATGCCTGCCCGGCCAGGGCGCCGATCCGCAGCACGGCCTGTTCCGCCTCGCGCGGGTCGCAGAGTCGGGCGCCCAGCGCCAGCCGCACGACGTTGACCGCCCGCCCGTGGTCGAAGGCGGCCAGGGTGTCGACCCGTTCACCGGGGCCGAGGACGCCGTCCGCACGGAACCGGTCCTCGTACGTGACGGCGAGCCGCAGCGCCTCATGGGCCTCGGCCGCCTCCGGCGGGGTGGACTGACGGCGCCTCAGCGCGTCGGTGAGCGCGGCCGACCACTCCGGGGTTGTGGGGGTGCGGCCCAGTCGTCCGGCGAGGGTGTGCCGGATCCGGAGCACCGACTCGTACGTACGGCCGACGAGCCGGGTGGCCAGCAGTGCTTCGAGCGTCTCCCGGTAGGCGGCGCGGTTCAGCACGCCCCAGGGGTTGCGGAGCCGGGCGCGATCCGTCCCGTACCCCTCGTAGGCGGCGCCCAGGTCGTTCCAGACGAGGCCGTTGTGCACGGCGAGATGGGCGCCGACGGCCAGACCGCGTGCGACCGGCCCGTGCAGCGGGCCGGTCCGGTGGGTCAGCAGCCTGCCGCCCTGCGGGCCGCCGGACCGCGCGTGGGCCTTCAGCCACGCCCGGCGACGCCCCGGCCCGGCCTCGACGGTGACGGCGTACGGCGTGCCCGGATTGACCGTCAGCCACCGCACCCCGTCCGGCCAGCGGCGTACGAGCTCCTCGAGCCCGGTCGCCTCGAACACCCAGTCGGGGTGCCAGGGAGGGAGCATGCCGGAGGTCAGCACCGCGACACACGTCCGGCCCCGATTCGCGGGATCCGGCTGCGTGGGGAGCGGGGGAGTGAAGCCGGGAGTGTCCGCGTGGAGCCGGGCGACGAGCGCGAAGAGCCTGGCCCCGGCCAGGGCGTCCAGCAGCGCGTCCCGGTCGCCGGCCGTCGCCGCCCCGTGCAGCAGGCGTTCCGTCTCGGTCGGCGCCGTACCCGGCATCGCTGCCCCTGGCGCCCCTGCCCCCGTCGTCACGGTCGGATCCTACGGAATGCCGCCGCCGGCCGGGACGCCGGCCCGGAGGACCCGGTCCTACGAGGCCGGTCCGGCGGACGGCACCCGGGCGGGGTGCACGGCCAGGGAGAAGGAGTGCCCGGCCGGGTCCGCGTAGACGCGGACGTCGCGAGGGCCGCTGTTGTCCTTGGCCTCCACCGGCCGGGCGCCGAGCCCGACCGCCTCGCGCTCGGCCTCGTCCATGGCGCCCCGGTCCACCAGGATGCGCAGATGGGCCTGTTGGGAGTCCTCGGGGCGGGGCCAGCTGGGTGGCGCGTAGCCGTGATCGCGGCGGATCGCCAGACACACACCGCTCCGGCCGACGATCTCGACGAAGTCGGGATCGTCCCCCACGCGCGTCTCCGCGTTCAGCAGAGCCGCGTAGAACTCGGCGAGCTCCATGTGCTCGGCACAGTCAAGGACCAGGACACTCGTTTTCGCGACAGTCATGCTCCACGGGTACCCGCGAAGCAGCCGGACAGGCCGGATGACGGCCGACAGAGGACCGTCGGCCGGCCGCACGGCGCGCCCGGGGCGTCGATCGGGGAACCACGTCCTAGGGTGCGGGTCATGGCAGCGAGCGAGGGGAACCGGGACACGGCCTCTTCCGGGACCGGCCCCGACGACCCCCGCCGCTGGCGTGCCCTCGCCGTCTGTCTGGTGGCGGGCTTCATGACACTGCTGGACGTCTCCATCGTCAATGTGGCGCTGCCGTCCATCAAGGAAGGCCTCGACACCCCGGAGTCCGGCCTCCAGTGGGTGCTGTCCGGCTACGCGCTCGCCTTCGGTCTCGTCCTCATCCCCGGCGGACGCCTCGGCGACGCACGGGGGCGGCGTGCGGTGTTCATGGCAGGGCTGGCCCTCTTCACCCTGGCCTCCGCCGCCTGCGGGGCCGCCCAGTCCAGCCTCTGGCTCGTCATCGCCCGGCTCCTCCAGGGCGCCGCGGGCGGGCTGCTCTCGCCCCAGATCTCCGCACTGATCCAGCAGATGTTCTCCGGACGTGAGCGAGGCCGCGCCTTCGGCATGTTCGGCACCGTGGTCGGCATCTCCACCGCCGTCGGCCCGCTCCTGGGCGGCCTCCTGATCCAGGTGGCCGGAGCAGAGGAGGGCTGGCGCTGGGTGTTCTACGTCAACCTGCCGATCGGGATCGTCTGCCTCCTGCTGGCCCGGCGGCTGCTCCCCGACACGCCGTCGGCGACCCGGGTACGCCCGCGCGACCTGGACCCCGTCGGTGTCCTGCTCCTCGGGGCGGGGGTACTCGCCCTGCTGCTGCCCTTCGTCCAGGCCCAGCAGTGGCCGGGCAGCGAGAAGTGGCTGCTCGTGGTGGTGGCCGCGGTCCTGCTCACGGCGTTCGTCGCCTGGGAGTCCCGCTGCGCACGACGGAACGTCCAGCCGGTGCTGAACCTGTCGCTCTTCCGGCTCCGGTCCTTCTGGCTGGGCTGTCTGATGATCCTGCTGTACTTCGCCGGCTTCACCTCGATCTTCTTCATCAGCACGCTCTACCTGCAGTCCGGGCTGCACTACAGCGCCCTGGAAGCCGGCCTCGCGATCACCCCGTTCGCCCTGGGCGCCGGCGCGTCGGCGAGCATCGGCGGCAGGCTGGTCGGCCGCTTCGGGCGTCCCCTGATCGTCGTGGGACTCACCATGGTGGCCGTCGGACTCGGGCTCACGGCCCTGGCCGCCCACCTGGTGCCGGGCAGGGGCGCCGGTCCGGCGATGGCCGCCCCGCTGCTGCTGGCCGGCCTGGGCAGCGGGCTCGTCATCGCCCCCAACCAGACCCTCACCCTCTCCGAGGTGCCCGTCGACAACGCGGGCAGCGCCGGCGGCACCCTGCAGACCAGCCAGCGCGTCGGCTCGTCCATCGGGATCGCCGCGGTGGGCTCGCTCTTCTTCGCCCAGCTGGGCGACGGCGACTGGGCGGCGGCCTACGACCACGGGCTCCTCGTCTCGGTCGCGTTCGTCCTCGTGGCACTGATCGTGGCTCTGGCCGATGTCTCGGCGGGCAGGCGGGGAAGGATGCGCTCCGAGACGTCCGACTCGACCGATGCCATCGACGCCCCGAGGAGAACACGATGAGCGACACCGAGGACCAGGAGCAGCGTGGGAACACCTCGTACGGACACAAGCCCTTCAAGCGTTCCCGCAGCCATTTCGCCGACCGCGTCACCGCCGACGGCCGGGACGGCTGGCCCGTCGAGGCCGGGCGCTACCGCCTGGTCGTCAGCCGGGCCTGCCCCTGGGCGAGCCGGGCCCTGGTCTCGCGCCGGCTGCTCGGGCTGGAGAGTGCCCTCTCCCTGGCCGTGACCGACCCCATCCAGGACGACCGAAGCTGGCGCTTCACCCTCGACGCGGGCGGCAAGGACCCGGTGCTCGGCATCGGCTACCTGAGCGAGGCCTACGACGCACGGGAGCGCGGCTACCCGGGCGGGGTCAGCGTGCCCGCGATCGTCGACGTACCGACCCGCGCCCTGGTCACCAACGACTACCAGCAGATGACGCTGGACCTGGCCACCGAATGGACCGGCCTGCACCGCCCCGGAGCCCCCGACCTCTACCCGGAGCGGCTGCGCGACGAGATCGACACGGTGATGGACGGCATCTACCGGGACGTCAACAACGGCGTCTACCGCGCGGGATTCGCCGCCGGACAGGGCGAGTACGAGGCGGCGTACGTCGATGTGTTCCGCCGCCTGGACCTGGTCTCCGAACGCCTCGCCGGGCAGCGCTACCTGGTCGGGGACACGATCACCGAGGCCGACATCCGGCTGTTCACCACCCTGGTGCGCTTCGACGCCGTCTACCACGGGCACTTCAAGTGCAACCGCTCGAAACTCGCCGAGGACCCCGTCCTGTGGGCGTACGTCCGCGACCTGTACCAGACCCCGGGGTTCGGGGACACCGTCGACTTCGACCACATCAAGCGGCACTACTACCAGGTGCACACCGGCATCAACCCGACCGGCATCGTGCCGCTCGGCCCCGACCTGTCGGGCTGGCTGACCCCGCACCACCGGGAGCAGCTGGGCGGCCGCCCGTTCGGCGACGGCACCCCGCCCGGACCGGTGCCGCCCGGCGAGGAGGTCCCGGCGCGGGGACGCCCCTGAACCGGTGCGCTCCACGCGGCCGCCCGCCCGTCAACGCACGCGTGACGGCGCCGGTTTCGCGGTCGCCAACGGGGAACGGGCGAGGACGACACAGCCCACGGCGATCAGGGCCACCCCGGTCAGCTGCGGCAGCAGCCACCACCCGGTCCGCAGTTCCTCGCCGAACAGGGTCACCCCGTAGGCGATGCTGATCAGCGCGTCCCCGAGCGTCAGCATCGGCTGCACCGCCACCAGCGAGCCGGCCTGGAGCGCGTTCTGGAGGAGGAACAACGCGCCCACGCCGGCCACCGCGGTGGCGTACAGCTGCCACGCCGTCAGCAGGCCGGCCACACCGTCGCTGTCCAGCCGCGCCATGGCGTCCTTCATCAGCGCGGCGGTCAGCGCGTACCCGCACGCCGCGGCCAGCCCCAGGAGCGCGGCCCGGGCGTTGCCGGCGGTGCCGAGCGCCGCGGCGATCAGCGCGGCCTCGAAGACCCCGGTCACCACGAGAGCCGGGATCCAGGCCGCCCCCTGCACGTGCTCACTGCCGCCGACCGGTGCGGCGGCAGCCATCCCGAGGGCCAGACCCAGCGTCACGGCGGCCACCCCGGACCAGACCTGGCGCGGCACTCCGGCCCGCATGACGAACCCGGCGAGGACCAGGGCCGCGGGCAGCTCGATCACGAAGATCGGCTGGACCACGGCGATGGGACCCGTGGCCAGCGCCACCGCCTGGCAGACCGCGGCGACGATCACGAGACCGATCCCGGCGAGCCACACCTTCTGCCGCAGCAGATGCGCGAACAGCGACAGACGCATCGCCTCGCTGGCGGGGACCTCGATGGCGGCCCGACGCTGCAGCACCGAGGCCGTGCCGTTGCTGAGCGCGGTCAGGACGGCGAACAGGACACTGATCACCGCCCCATCATGAGGGCCGGTGCCGTCCTGGCAACGGTGCCGCGGTGCGTGCGAGTGTCGCTCGTCCGGGCCGGTGTCACAGGGCACGCGTAATCTGCGGACCATGGCCACCGGACACGCTCCCGTACTCTCCACCCGCGCGCTCAACAGGGCGACGATGGCACGCCAGTTACTGCTCCGCCGCACCGCCGTGCCGGTCAAGGAGGCGGTCAGCCGCCTGGTGGGCCTGCAGGCCCAGAACACCAGGCCGCCCTACTTCCAGCTCCACTCCCGGCTGGAAGGCTTCCGCCCGGCCGCGCTCTCGGCGCTGATGGAGTCCCGCCAGGTGGTCAGGATCGTCACCCTGCGCTCCACCATCCACACCCATACCGCCGAGGACGCCCTCACCCTGCGCCCCCTGGTCCAGCCGGCCCGCGACCGGGAGCTGAACATGTTCCGGAGCGGACTGACGGGTGTGGACCTGGATCGCCTCGGCATCCTCGCCAGGGAGCTCGTCGAGGAACGGCCGCGCTCCATGAAGGAACTGCGGGAGAACCTGCTCCGCCACTGGCCGGACGCCGACCCCCGGGCTCTCGCCGTCGCCGCCCGCTGTCGGCTGCCGCTGGTCCAGGTCACCCCGCGCGGGCTGTGGGGACGCAGCGGGCAGGTCTCCCTGACGACAGCCGAACACTGGCTGGACAGCCCGCCGCGGCCCGCGGCCTCACCCGACGCGACGGTGCTGCGCTACCTCGGCGCCTTCGGACCGGCCTCCGTGAAGGACATGCAGATGTGGGCCGGGCTCACCCGGATGAGCGAGGTGTTCGAACGCCTGCGGCCCCAGCTGGTCACCTTCCGCGACGAGAACGGCGTCGAGCTCTTCGACCTGCCCGAGGCCCCGCGCCCCGACCCCGAGACCCCGGCCCCGCCGCGCTTCCTCCCCGAGTTCGACAACGTCCTGCTCGGCCACGCCGACCGGACCCGGGTGATCCCGCCCGCGTACAAGGGGCGCAACGGCGTCGGCAACCAGGCCTACGGGACCGTCCTGGCCGACGGATTCCTGGCCGCGCTCTGGCGCCTCGAAGAGACCGCGGACACCGCGGTCGTCACCGTGCAGGCCCTGGGCGGGCTCGGCCCGGCCACACGCGAGGAGATCACCCGGGAGGCCCTGGACATGCAGGCGGTGATGTCGTCGGCGCCCGCCCGCGACGTCCGGTTCGGCACGTTCGTCGACTTCGGGGACTGAGGGCCCTGCGGCGTCGTCCTCACGGCAGCAGTCCCGCGCGGCGTGCCGAGACCACCGCCTCCAGCCGGGTGTGCGCGCCCAGCTTCCGCATCGCGGACCGCAGATAGCTCTTCACGGTCTCCGGCCGCAGACCCAGCCGTTCGGCTGTCGCGGCGTTGGTCGCGCCCGACGCGACGCAGGCGATCACATCCACCTCGCGCGGGGCCAGCCGCACCAGGCCCGTTGCCGGGCCCCGGTCCGCCCCGGCGGCCGACGCGAGCCGTCCGCACACCGCGAGCAGTTCCTCGCGCAGCGAGGCGTCCACGATCTTCGGGGCCAGGGCCCGCAGCTCCCGATGCGCCTCGCGGACGTCCTCCCAGGTGCCGGGGCCGGTCCCCGGATCGGTCGCCTGTTCCCGGGTGGCCGCCAGGAGCTGCTGCACCTCGTCACGGACCGCCAGGGCCTGCTCCACGTCCCGGGCCGCGGAGGCCGCCGCGTCGAACGTACGGTCCCCGAGCGTCAGGGGCTCGCGCAGCGCCCCGTACAGCACACCGCGCACCGCCCGGCGTACGACGACGGGCACCGCGACGACCGAGCGCAGGCCCTCCGCCGCGACGGCCCTGTCGTACTCGTGGCTGATGTGGCGCGAGGAGGGGTAGTCCGTGACCGCGCACGGCCGGGACAGGGCGATGGCCTTGCCGCCGAGCCCGCTCCCCGGCGCGATGACGAGTCCACGCAGTGCTGGAGTCTGCGCACCGCTCAGCTCGGCGATCGTGGCGCGGCGGGTGTCGGACAGCAGCCCTCCGAAGACCACCGGCAGCCCGCTCGTCCGGCGCAGCCTCAGCAGGGCCGCCCGCAGCTCGGTCGCCTCGCCCGGTTCCGGCACGCCGATGTCTCTCCGCCCTGTCGCCCACCCCTGTTCGGGGGTGGTGAGATCTGGGTCACTGTTTACATGATGTTAAAGGACGGGTTCGTAACGAGGAGGGCACATGCCGGCAACGAGTGCGACGGAGACGTTCCGGGCGGCCCGGGACTTCCTGATCGAGCACCGTGAGGACTACACCACGGCGTACGAGGGCTTCCGCTGGCCCCGGCCCGACAGCTTCAACTGGGCGCTCGACTGGTTCGACGTCATCGCCGAGAACAACGAGCGCACCGCCCTGCACATCGTGGAGGAGGACGGCGGGCGCACCGAGGTGTCCTTCGCCCGGATGGCGGCCCGCTCCGACCAGGCCGCGAACTGGCTGCGGGAACAGGGCGTGGCCGCGGGCGACCGGATCCTCGTCATGCTCGGCAACCAGGTCGAGCTGTGGGAGACGGCACTGGCCGCGATGAAGCTGCGCGCCGTCGTCATTCCCGCCACCCCCCTGCTGGGGCCGGCCGATCTCCGTGACCGGGTCGGGCGCGGCAGGGTCCGCCACGTCCTCGTGCGATCGGCCGACACCGCGAAGTTCGACGAGGTGCCCGGCGACTACACCCGGATCGCCGTCGGCGCCGACGTCGAGGGCTGGCACTCCTACGGCGGAGCCGACGAGGCGCCCGAGACGTTCACCCCGGACCGGGAGACGGACGCCGGTGAACCTCTGATGCTCTACTTCACCTCGGGCACCACCGCGAGTCCGAAGCTGGTCGAGCACACCCATGTCTCGTATCCCGTAGGCCACTTGTCGACGATGTACTGGATCGGTCTCCAGCCCGGCGACGTCCATCTGAACATCTCCTCACCCGGCTGGGCGAAGCACGCCTGGTCGAACCTCTTCGCGCCGTGGAGTGCCGAGGCCACCGTCTTCATCTTCAACTACACCCGCTTCGACGCCGCCCGGCTGATGGCGGAGATGGACCGCTCGGCGATCACCAGCTTCTGCGCCCCGCCCACGGTCTGGCGGATGCTCATCCAGGCGGACCTCGCTCAGCTGCGGACGCCGCCGCGCGAGGTCGTGGCGGCCGGCGAGCCGCTCAACCCCGAGGTCATCGAGACCGTCAGGCGCGCCTGGGGGGTCACCATTCGCGACGGCTTCGGGCAGACGGAGACCGCCGTGCAGGTGGCCAACACGCCGGGGCAGCGGCTCAAGACGGGCTCCATGGGGCGGCCCAGTCCCGGATTCAAGGTGGAGCTGCTGGACCCGGTCACCGGTGAACCGGGCGTGGCGGAGGGCGAGATCTCCCTCGACCTGTCCGTGGCCCCCGTCGGCCTGATGACGGGTTACCACGGAGACCCGGAGCGCACGGCGGAGGCCATGGCCGGAGGCTACTACCGCACGGGTGACATCGGCGCACGGGACGAAGACGGCTACATCACCTACGTGGGCCGGGCCGACGACGTGTTCAAGGCCTCCGACTACAAGATCTCGCCGTTCGAGCTGGAGAGCGCCCTGCTGGAGCACGAGGCGGTCGCCGAGGCCGCGGTCGTGCCCGCCCCCGACCCGGTACGGCTGTCCGTCCCGAAGGCGTACGTCGTGCTCGCCGAAGGCTGGGAGCCCGGACCCGGCACGGCCAAGGCGCTGTTCGAGCACTCCCGGGCGGTCCTCGCCCCGTACAAGCGCATCCGCCGGCTGGAGTTCGCCGAGCTGCCCAAGACCGTCTCCGGGAAGATCCGCAGGATCGAGTTGCGCGAGCGTACGGCGCAGGGCACCGGCACCGAGTTCGACGAGGGGGATCTGCGATGAGCGGCCTTTCCTACGCGAGCGGCACCAGCACCACGGAGCTGCTCGGTGACACCATCGGGCGCAATCTGGAGCGGGCGGTCGAGTCGTTCGGGGAGCGGGAGGCACTGGTCGACGTGGTGTCCGGACGCCGCTGGACCTACGCCGAGTTCGGCGCCGCCGTCGAGGAGCTGGCCCGCGGGCTGATGGCGTCAGGGGTGGCCAAGGGCGACCGGGTCGGCATCTGGGCGGTCAACTGCCCGGAGTGGGTCCTCGTCCAGTACGCCACGGCCCGGATCGGCGCCGTCATGGTCAACATCAACCCGTCCTACCGCGCGCACGAGCTGGAGTACGTGCTGAAGCAGGCCGGGATCTCCGTCCTGGCCGCCTCGCTCGCCCACCGCACCAGCGACTACCGCGCACTCGTCGGGCAGGTCCGCGCCAACTGCCCCGCGCTGCGGTCCGTCCACTACATCGGCGACCCGTCCTGGGACGAGCTGACCGCCGGTGCGGGGTCCGTGACGGCGGAGCAGCTGGCGGCGCGCGAAGCGGAGCTGTCGTGCGACGACCCGATCAACATCCAGTACACCTCCGGAACCACCGGATTCCCCAAAGGGGCCACGCTCTCCCACCACAGCATCCTCAACAACGGCTATTTCGTCGGGGAGATGGTCGCCTACACCGAACAGGACCGGGTCTGTCTGCCCGTGCCTTTTTACCACTGCTTCGGCATGGTCATGGGGAACCTCGGCATCACCTCGCACGGCGCCTGCATCGTGATCCCCGCACCGGCCTTCGAACCCGCCGCCGTGCTGGCCGCCGTCCAGCAGGAGCGCTGCACCTCGCTCTACGGGGTGCCCACGATGTTCATCGCGGAACTCGGCCTTCCCGGCTTCGCCTCGTACGACCTCTCGTCACTGCGCACCGGGATCATGGCCGGATCGCCCTGTCCGGTCGAGGTGATGAAACGGGTGGTCGCGGAGATGCACATGGACGAGGTGTCCATCTGCTACGGGATGACGGAGACCTCTCCGGTCTCCACCCAGACCCGGCGGGAGGACGATCTGGAGCGCCGCACGGGCACGGTCGGACGCGTGATGCCGCACGTCGAGGTGAAGGTCACCGACCCGGTGACGGGCGTGACCCGGCCGAGGGGTGAGGCGGGTGAGCTGTGTGTTCGTGGATACAGCGTGATGCTCGGTTACTGGGGGCAGCCCGAGCAGACCGCCGAAGTCATCGACGCGGGACGCTGGATGCACACGGGGGACCTCGCGGTGATGCGGGAGGACGGGTATGTCCAGATCGTCGGCCGGATCAAGGACGTGATCATCCGGGGCGGCGAGAACGTCTATCCGCGTGAGGTCGAGGAGTTCCTCCACGGTCACCCGAAGATCGCGGATGTCCAGGTGGTGGGGGTACCGGACGACCGGTACGGCGAGGAGATCCTGGCCTGCGTCATTCCCCGTGACCCGGCCGACCCGCCGACGCTCGACGAGGTCACGGCGTACTGCCGTGAGCGGCTGGCGCACTACAAGATCCCGCGCGGGCTGCGCATCCTGGAGGCGTTCCCGATGACCGTCAGCGGTAAGGTCCGGAAGGTCGAACTGCGGGAGGGGTACGGCGCGTAGCCCGCGCCGGGGACCGCGGGGTCAGGCGGCCTCTATGATGCCGGAGCCTATGCTCTGGGTCGCCGCGGCCCACTCGATGAGCAGTACCTCGTACTCCGCGGCCTCCACCGGCGTCCAGTCCTGGCCGGCCCGCGAGTCGACAAGTGCGCGAATCGCCTCGTTGGCCTCGACGACGGAGGGGTGGGCGGGCTGGGCCAGAAATGCGGGAGTGGAGTGAGCGGGGAGCCGAGGAGTTAAGACCATGCCTTCACTCTACGTCCTCATACTGACAACAGCTCGAACATATGCGGCCGGCAGTGCACAGGTGACCGAAATCATTCGACGGGGGCGGGCGGTCCGGGGCCGACGCTGATCAACTCGTCCGCAGAGCCGTTCACCGGCTGCGGTGTTCCGGTGAGGTCCAGGACGAACAGGGGGATGGCGAGGCCGTCCGCGCGTGAACGGGCCTCGTCCGTGTAGCCGGCCAGGGAGAACAGTACGCTGGACACCGAGGTGTTCAGGGCGTTCAGCCACAGGCATTCGACATCGCGCAGGGCGGTCGGCCGCGTCGTCGCGTCGACCTGGGCGATGATACCGGAGGCCCTGAGGTCGATCCGGGAGCTGGGCCGCACCTCGGGCTGAACGACCTCGTCGAAGCCCAGCCACTTCAGGTACAGCGCCGCGGTGTTCACCGCGTCGCGCGCCGTGCGTATCACCAGGGGCCGGAACGCCGGCCGTGGGTGCGCGGCCGTGCGGGGCAGCGGCATGTGGGACGGGCCGGGCGGACCGGCCGCTGCGGGCGGTGGTGTGGTGCCGTGCGTGGCCACCGGGCGGACGGGTATCCGCAGCACCGCGCCGCAGGGACAGCAGAGTTCGGGGTGCGGCCACTGATCGCGGCGCCCGCAGGAATGGCACCGCACCCTCACCCAGTCGTCGTTCCAGGTGCGGTGCGTGATGAGCGCGGCCGGTGCGCCGCGCATCAGCGGCGGGGCGGTCGGGGAGCCGCACGGGCAGGGGTATACCGGCGTGATGTACGCGTGATCACGGCAGCAGGCCGGGCAGCGCACCGGTACGGACTCCACGTGCTGCCCCTTCCTTCCGCCCCTGTGGCGGCGACTGCGTTCCGTACCTCCATCGTCCACCAGGAGCGACGCTCGGGGGCGGAAATCGCACACTTCGGCCCGGCCCTGTCCGTCGCTTCCCCCGCCCTCCCTTGACGGCGGTCCAGGGTCGCCCTACATTGATTCCGCATAGCAGAATTGAACTTCCGTAATGTGGAATTAGTGCTCTCAGGTGGCGCGACAGAGCCCGACTCCACCAGGTCCGAGCAGGAGCACTCATGCCTCGTATGACCGCTGCCCGAGCGGCAGTTGAGATCCTCAAGCGCGAAGGCGTCAGCAACGCGTTCGGTGTGCCGGGTGCGGCGATCAACCCGTTCTACGCGGCCCTCAATGCCTCCGGCGGGGTGCGGCACACCCTCGCCCGCCACGTCGAGGGCGCCTCGCACATGGCGGAGGGGTACACCCGCGCCGCCGCAGGGAACATCGGCGTCTGCATCGGTACGTCGGGTCCCGCAGGCACCGACATGATCACCGGCCTCTACTCGGCCATGGCCGACTCGATCCCGATCCTCTGCGTCACCGGCCAGGCGCCGACCACAGTCCTCCACAAGGAGGACTTCCAGGCCGTCGACATCGCGTCGATCGCCGCGCCGGTGACCAAGGCGGCGACCACCGTCATGGAGGCCGCGCAGGTCCCGGGCGTCGTCCAGCAGGCCTTCCACCTGATGCGCACCGGCCGGCCCGGGCCGGTCCTCATCGACCTGCCCATCGATGTGCAGCTCACCGAGATCGAGTTCGACCCCGAGCTGTACGAGCCGCTGCCCGTCCACAAGCCCGCCGCGAGCCGCAAGCAGATCGAGCGGGCCGTGGAGATGCTCAACGCCTCCGAGCGGCCGCTGCTCGTCGCGGGCGGCGGCATCATCAACGCCGACGCGTCCGAACTCCTCGTGGAGTTCGTCGAACTGACAGGTGTCCCGGTCGTCCCCACGCTGATGGGCTGGGGCATCCTGCCCGACGACCACGAGCTGAACGCGGGCATGGTCGGCCTGCAGACCTCGCACCGGTACGGCAACGCGAACTTCCTGGAGTCCGACTTCGTCCTCGGCATCGGCAACCGCTGGGCCAACCGCCACACCGGCAGGCTGGACGTCTACACCGAGGGCCGCACCTTCGTCCACGTCGACATCGAGCCCACCCAGCTGGGCAGGATCTTCGCCCCCGACCTCGGCATCGCCTCCGACGCGAAGGCGGCACTCCAGCTCTTCGTCCAGGTGGCGCGGGAACTCAGGGCGGCGGGCACGCTGAAGGACCGCTCGGCCTGGGCCGCGTCCACTCAGGAACGCCGGTCCACGCTGCAGCGCCGCACGCACTTCGACGACGTGCCACTGAAGCCGCAGCGCGTCTACGAGGAGATGAACCGGGCGTTCGGCCCCGAGACCCGGTACGTCACCACCATCGGCCTCTCCCAGATCGCGGGCGCGCAGATGCTGCACGTCTACCGGCCGCGCCACTGGATCAACTGCGGCCAGGCGGGGCCGCTGGGCTGGACGATCCCCGCCGCGCTGGGTGTCGCCACGGCCGACCCGGACGGCTCCGTGGTCGCCCTCTCCGGCGACTACGACTTCCAGTTCATGCTGGAGGAGCTCGCCGTCGGCGCGCAGCACCGCATCCCGTACGTCCATGTGCTGGTGAACAACTCCTACCTGGGGCTCATCCGGCAGGCGCAGCGCACCTTCGACATCGACTTCCAGGTCAACCTGGAGTTCGAGAACCTCAACTCCCCGGAGCTGGGCGTCTACGGCGTGGACCACGTCAAGGTCGTCGAGGGCCTGGGCTGCAAGGCGATCCGGGTCACCGAGCCGGACCAGCTGCTGCCGGCCTTCGAGGAGGCCAAGAAGCTCGCGGCCGAGCACCGGGTCCCGGTCGTCGTCGAGGCGATCCTGGAGCGGGTCACGAACATCTCGATGAGCGGGACCGACATCGCGTCGGTCGACGAGTTCGAGGACGTGGCGACCGAGCCGGGTCACGCGCCGACGTCGATCCGCGCACTGACGGTGTCCTGAACCCGTCCGCGCGCGATGGGGAAGGACCTCGGCGGCCCGGCGGCGCCGGGGTCCTCGCGGTGCGCCGGCGGCGGCGCGTGGTGGGGGGAGGTGGGCACTCGGCTCGTAGGCACGTGACCACCGCCATCGCCGAGTCGGCGCAAGCCATGAGTACGCGTGACCATCAGGGCCCGGCCACGGCGTGAGGGGTGCCGGTGCTCCGGTGCACCTCATGTGGCTCCCCGGCCCACGGTGAAGGGGTCACGCACCGCCCGGCACGGCCGGATCGCGCCCTACCCCCACCCGCGGCCGGCCCGGATCATCGACCCATGGGGGACATCGACAACGTTTCGTCCCGTCCGGACCGGCCCGCCGACGACTCCGACCACGTCACCGCCGCCTTTCACGCACTTCTGGAAGGCGCCACGGCGCCACGGCCGCCCGCGCCGCCCGACTGCCCGTTCTGCGACCTCCCGCAGGACCGGTACGCCACCTCCTACAGCGGGCACTGGATCCTCCTCGAACCGCGCGTCCTCGTCCCTGCCCACACCGTTCCCCCGAGACGACGGTGGGTGATCACGTCGACCGGGACCGCCATGAACCTGTGGGACGCGGAGCCGCTCCCGGGGGCCAGGTGCCGTATCCCGCACCGCATCGCCTGCCCGGCGCTCCGGGTGGAGGACCACTGGCCGTGGATCACGGCGCTGCGGCACCACAACGACGTACGGGCGCACCGTCTGTTCGACCTGCCCGACGAGGGTCTCCCGGACGCGGGATGAGCACTCCCTGCGGCGTACGTATCCGTCACAGTGACCGCGACGGCGGCTGCGGGCTGCGGGCGGACCGGTTCCTTCAGGTCAGGAGCCGGGCCGCCCGGGCCCCTCGCCACCGCACTGGCGTCGTCCGCCGCCGCGGTCCCGTCCTGCCGGTGCCGCGCGCTGCCCCTCATCCGGGTGCGGCGGCACGGGCAGGGCCCCGGGAAGGAGGCTCAGTCCTCGCGCAGGGCGCGGACGGCCTCCTCCACGCGCCGGCCGTAGTCGGCGTCGGCGGCGTGGAAGTGGGCGAGGTTCTTCTCGATCACGTCGTCGCGGGTGACCTGCGAGAGGCCTCCGGCGATGTTGGCGATCAGGCGGTGCTTCTCGTCCGCCGACATCAGACGGTAGAGCTCGCCCGCCTGGAAGAAGTCGTCGTCCTTGGTGTGGGCGGGCGCCTCGTGCGTACCCGTCCAGCCGTGCACGGGCAGCGGAGCGGTCAGTGGCTGACCGGTCTGCGCGGGGCCGGCGTGCGAGTTGGGCTCGTAGTTCTTGTCGTGGCGTGATCCGTAGCGCGTCGCGTGGAGCCCGTCGCGCCCGTAGTTGTCGACGGTCGCCGCCTTCGGCGCGTTGACCGGGAGCTGGGTGTGGTTGATGCCCAGGCGGTAGCGCTGCGCGTCGGCGTACGCGAACAGCCGGCCCTGGAGCATCTTGTCCGGCGAAGGACCGATGCCGGGAACGAAGTTGTTCGGCGAGAACGCCGCCTGCTCGACCTCGGCGAAGACGTTGTCCGGGTTGCGGTCCAGCACCAGGCGGCCCACCCGCTGGAGCGGGTGGTCGGCGTGCGGCCACACCTTCGTCACGTCGAACGGGTTGAAGCGGTAGTCCGCCGCCTCCGCGGCCGGCATGAGCTGCACGTGCAGCGTCCAGGACGGGTTGACTCCGCGCTCGATGGCCTGGAGCAGGTCCGTCTGGTGCGAGTTGGCGTCCTTGCCGACCTGTTCGGCGGCCTGCTCGGCGGAGAGCGAGCGCACACCCTGGTTCGTTTTGAAGTGGTACTTGACGAAGAATGCCTCGCCCTCGGCGTTCGTCCACTGATACGTGTGCGAGCCGAAGCCGTTCATGTGACGGTACGAGGCGGGGATGCCCCGGTCGCCCATCAGCCAGGTGATCTGGTGCGTCGCCTCGGGGGAGTTCGCCCAGAAGTCCCAGACGTTGTCGGGCTCCTGACGGCCCGTGAACGGGTCTCGCTTCTGCGAGTGGATGAAGTCGGGGAACTTCACCGGGTCCTTGATGAAGAACACCGGGGTGTTGTTGCCGACCAGGTCGTAGTTGCCCTCGTCCGTATAGAACTTGAGCGCGAAGCCACGGGGGTCGCGGACGGCGTCCGCCCCGCCCAGCGAGTCGGCGACCGTCGAGAAGCGGATGAACGTCCGGGTGCGGCGGCCCACTTCGGAGAGGAAGTCCGCGCGGGTGAAGCCGGTGACGTCGTCGGTCACCTCGAAGTAGCCGTACGCGCCGGAGCCGCGGGCGTGGACGACGCGCTCCGGGATGCGCTCACGGTTGAACCGGGCGAGCTTCTCCAGCAGGTGCTGGTCCTGGAGGAGGATCGGCCCACCGGCGCCGGCCGTGGCGGAGTTCTGGTTGTCGGCGACCGGGGCGCCTGACTCGGTCGTGAGCACACGCTGGGACATGGAGACCTTCCGTACGGGGCTGCTGACGGCCTCAGGAGCGTAGATTCGCCGAGAACAGCGCGTCAACAGTTTGTTGAAATTGGAGGGTGAGGTTCCGGGTCGCGGCAGCGCCTGGGCGCGACAGGACAGGGTGTCAGCGCCACCGCGACCCGGAGTTCAGGGGCCCTGGGAAGGGCCGGGGGTCAGACCTGGGAGCCGGAGAGCCGCTCGACCGAGCGCAGCAGTGCCGAGTGGTCCAGGCCGCCGTCGCCCTGCGCGCGCAGGGAGGCGACCAGTTGGGCCACGACCCCGCCGACGGGCAGTGCCGCGCCGACGTTGCGGGCGGCGTCGGTGACGATGCCCATGTCCTTGTGGTGCAGGTCGATCCGGAAGCCCGGGGCGAAGTCCCGCTCGATGAAGTTGTCCTTCTTGCGGGTCAGGACCGTCGAGCCGGCGAGCCCGCCGTTCAGCACGTCGAGTGCGGCGGCGAGGTCGACCCCGGACTTCTCCAGGAAGACGACGGCCTCGGCGCAGGCCTGGATGTTCACGGCGACGATCAGCTGGTTGGCGGCCTTGACCGTCTGGCCGGAGCCGTGCGGACCGCAGAGCACGATCGTCTTGCCGAGCGCTTCGAGCAGCGGCTTCGCGGCGTCGAAGTCGGTCTGTTCGCCCCCGGCCATGATGGACAGGACGGCCTCGATCGCACCGGCCTCGCCGCCGGAGACGGGGGCGTCCAGCACGCGGATGCCCTTGTCCCTCGCGTGCTTCGCCAGGTCCACGGAGGTCTGCGGGGTGATCGAGGACATGTCGATCAGCAGGGCGCCCTGCCTGGCGTTCTCCAGGATGCCGTCGGGGCCGTACGCGATGGCCTCGACCTGCGGGGACGCGGGAACCATGGTGATGACGACGTCGGCGTCGCGCACCGCGTCCGCGATCGAGGCGGCACCCCTGCCGCCCGCCGCGACGAGCCGGTCGATCTTGTCCTGCTCCAGGGTGTGACCGGTCACCTGGTAACCGGCCCGGACCAGGTTCTCGGACATGGGGGAGCCCATGATGCCGAGCCCGATCCAGGCGACCTTGGGGAGGTTGCTGCTCATGAGGGTGCCTTCCGGTGAGCGTGTGTGCGGGAGGGGCGGGCCTCAGCGGGCCGGCCGGTGCTCGGCGGGGAGCCATGCGAAGGACTCGGCGCTCGGCCGGCCGCCCGGCTTGTACTCCAGGCCGACCCGGCCGTCGTAACCGGCCTCGGTCAGCTCGTCGAGGAGCCGCTCCAGCGGGAGTGAGCCGGTGCCGGGTGCGCCGCGCCCCGGGTTGTCGGCGATCTGGACGTGGCCGGTCTTCGCGGCGTACGCCTTGATCACCTGGCTGAGGTCCTCGCCGTTCATCGACAGGTGGTAGAGGTCCAGCAGGAACGTGGCGTTGCCCAGCCCCGTGGCCGCGTTGACACGGTCGACGACCTCGATGCCCGCCGGTGCGCTGACCAGGGGGTAGAGCGGCGACTCCGTGGAGTTGAGGGTCTCGATCAGGAGGGTCGCCCCGATCCGGTGGGCCGCGCGGGCGGCCAGGACCAGGTTCTCCAGGGCGAGTTCGTCCTGGACGGCCGGGTCCACGCCCTCGACACGGTTGCCGTACAGCGCGTTGAGCGCCGTGCAGCCGACCGAGGCCGCGAAGTCTGCCGCCACGCCGATGTTGGCGCGGAAACGGTCCGACTCCTCGCCGGGCAGCGAGAGGGCCCCCCGGTCGGGGCCGGGCAGCTCGCCCGCGTAGAAGTTCAGCCCCACCAGTCGCGTACCCGCGTCGTCGAGCGCCTTCTTCAGGGCGTCGAGCTCGGCCTGCGCGGGGGTGGGGGTTCGGGTCCAGGGCCACCAGAGCTCGACCGCCGTGAAGCCGGCGGCGGCGGCTGCCGCCGGACGCTCCAGGAGCGGGAGTTCCGTGAAGAGGATCGAGAGGTTCACATCGAAGCGCTGGTCCGAGTAGCCCATCATACGCTCCTTCCGTATTGCGGAAGTTAGTTTCTGCTTAACGGAAGATTGCCTGGCGCGTGGTGACGCTGTCAAGGGTGAGCCCGAATTTCGGGCACACGGAAACGGGGCGGAGGCCCGTCGGACCTCCACCCCGCTCCCGCTCACGTCCGACTGGTCAGACGGCCGGCACCGTGTCCTCGAACGTGGTGCCCGCGCTCCGGTATCCGCTCACCAGCGCCGACACCTGCGCGGGGGAGAGGACCTGGTCCTTCACGTGCAGCACGTAGTCCACCTGCTGGTCGTACGAGCGTGGCGTGGTGCTGGTCTGGCCGGCCAGATCGATCAGCCACTGGTTGAAGTTGATCGACATCGGCCGCTCCGGGAGGTACGCCGCCCCGTGCGTGCCGAAGAGCTGCCCGTCGACGTAGTACGTGATGGCGCTGTCGTCGATGGTCACCACCAGGTCGTGCCAGCCCGCATAGCTCTGCCGTGTCTCGCTGTGCTGGGTGACGGCCTCCCACGGATCGGGCCGGAAGGTCTCCCACGAGGTCGTGTAGAGGATGTTGGCGGGCTCGCCCCAGCCGCCGTTGGGCAGGTACTCGAAGTCGTACTCCGCATAGTCGTCCGCCATCGGCGCCTTCAGGTCGTTGATGGTGAAGAAGGCCTGGACGAGGCGGTCGCCGTCCGGGCCCGACCTCGGGGCGTCACTGAACTTCACCCGGGCCGCGTAGGTGCCGTTGCGGAACTTCATGGACCGCGTGAGGATCTCCGTCTGCACCGTCGAGGCGCCGGTACCCGCGGTCGACGTCTCCAGATTCATCACCGAATTGCCGCTCTGGTCCGCGAAGGTGACGTTCTCCGGAGCCCAGACGGCGCCCGGGACACCGGGCCCGCCGGAGTTGGCCCGGACGCTCCAGCCGTTCGCCGCGATCTTCGGGTCGGTGTGACCGGTGTAGTTGAAGTCGTCGAACAGAGCGGGCCCGTCGGCCGTCGCTCCCGACGCGCTCGCGCGGGTCTGGGCGGCGGGCGCGCCGCCCGCCGCGGCGCCGGCGGTCGTGGGCAGGGCGGCGAGGGCCGTGCAGCCCAGGGCCAGGGTGACGGCGGCGGCTGCCGCCGTGCGGATACGGTTCCTGCGGAATGTCCTCATGGCTGTTCCTTTCCGGAGCGGTGGGGGATGAGTTACCGAGGGGTTGGCGCTGTACCTGTGGTCGCGGTCGTGAGGGACCGCGGGGTCAGAGGCCGGTAGGGGACGCCGAGGGCGTCCAGCCGGGCGGTGTGGTCGCGCAGCCGCTCGACGAAACCGGCCCAGTCGCCACGAGCCGGGGGTGGGTGAGGTATTCGATCCGGTCCGGTGTGGTCACGTACTCGGTCCACACCTGCGCCTGCGTGCCCAGGACACGGGAGGCCTCCGCCGGCTCCCAGTCCTCCGGCACCGGCTCGTCCGCGTGGACCGCGTGCAGGGGGACGAGGACGCCCGGCTCACGGGCGCGGGCAGCGCGAAAGGCGTCGAGGCGGCCATGGTGGCGTCCCAGTCGGTGCCGAAGGTGTTCTGGAAGGAGGAGAGCCCGCGGTGATGAATCCGAAGAGCGAGGTGGCCATCGGTCCGGGGGCGAGCAGCGGCAGGGCCACCCGCGTGAACGCCCGGGTACGGGTGCAGTCGTCGATTTCGAAGCCGTCCGCCCGCACGGCCCGGCGGAAGTGGTCCAGCGTCCAGGTGCGGGGAAGGGGCCGGGGCTCCTCGGACCGGATGTCCCGGGACGGCTTGAAGGCGGTGGAGATCATCCAGTACACCGGGAAGGACCAGCACCCCGGACATCAGGACGACGGTGATCATCGACGCGGCGGAACCCAGGTCGTAGCGCTGGCTGGAGAGCGCCGTCTGGACCGCGTACACGGGCAGGATCGTGGTGGCGTCCCCGGGGCCGCCCCGGGTCATCACCCAGACCTTCCTGTCGCTGAGGTCCAGCAGCCCGCCGCTCTCCGCGAACTGAGCCACCTGCGTGTTGCCCGCCTCGATCACGTCGGGGGCGTCGTTGCTCGCCAGGGCGGCGGTGATCTTCTGGCCGATCCCGCCCCACTCCTGGATCTGGATCCGGACGTCGATGTCCGGGTGCGCGGCCTCGAAGCCCTCGGTGAACTCCTCCTGGAAGGCGGCCGAGACGCTGTCGCGCATCAGCCAGACATCGACCGTCCGCACGCCCCCGCCCTCGTCGGCGCCGTTTCCACCGGAGCTGCAGGCGCTGAGAGCGGCGGACGTCACGAGCGCGGCCGCACCGGCAGGCAAGCGGTACTTCACGGTTCACCTCGATGGGAGCAGAGACCTGACCACCTGACCAGTGAAGTCCACTGGACAGCTCATCTCCTGATGGTGGACGAAGGTGGCATAGACCAATGGGACCGTCAACCCCTTCTGTATGAAGGGGTGTTGGTTATCCGGCGGCGGACTGTCCATGTTCTGCCCGGCGTGAATGGTCATACTTTCCCTGACCAGTTACCCTCGGTCGGTCAACTGGTAAAGGGAGTGGGACGCCAGAGGGGGCACGCATGAAAGCGGACGTACGGGGGACGGTGCTCAAGCGGGAACGGGCACGCGACGCGGTCCTCGAACTGATCGAGAGCCGCAGCCCCGGGGACGCCATCCCGTCCGAGCGCGCGCTCTGCGCCCTGCTCGCGGTGTCCCGGCCCACCGTGCGCGCCGCCGTCGACGAACTGGTGGCCGCCGGGCTGCTCGTCCGCCAGCACGGGCGCGGGATGTTCGTCGCACCGGAGAAGATCACCCAGGAGCTCGTCTCCGCCGACCTCGCGTTGAGCGTGCCGCAGGCGGCCGGGGCATGGTCGAGCAGGCTGCTGGAGTTCACCACGCTCCAGGCCGGCGCCCGGGTCGGCCGCAAGCTGCGGATGTCGCCCGCCGAGGAGGTCGTGTACGTCGCACGGCTGCGCCTGGTCGACGGCGCCCCGATGGCGATCGAGCACCTGCACATCCGGGCGGCGCTGGTCCCCGGCCTGTCGGCGCAGGAACTGGAGGACGGCGATCTCTACGAACACCTGCGCCACACCCATGGGGTGCATGTCCGCGAGGCGGTCCAGGCCATCGAGCCCACCGTCGTCACCCGGGCGGAGGCCCAGCTCCTGGAGGTGCCCGAGCTCTCCCCGGCCCTGCTCTTCGAGCGCCTGACGTCGGACACCGGCGGGGTGCCCGTGGAGTACGTCCACTCGCTCTACCGGGGCGACCGCTACCGGATCGTCTCCCGGCTCGCGCTCGGACCGGCCGCCGCCGCCGGGGAGGCCGGTGCCGGACCCGTCCGGGAGGGGCACCATCCGGGGATCCCGCCCGGCGACTTCGCGCACGGCGACCCGATCACCTCGTCCACCCGGGGGGACATCCAGGCCTGACCGTGCGGCGAGGTGGCTTGCCATAGGGTCGGGACGAGCCGTGCGAGCCGACGGACGCGGCGGGACATGAGGGAGGCACCGTGCGCTTGAGGGTGGAATTCACCACCGAGCCCTTCGATCTCGAGGAGGCACCCGCCCACGCGGTGGTGGCCCGCGAGGTCATCCAGGCGGCCGATCTGGACGGCGTGGACGTGGGCCCCTTCGGGAACACGGCCGAAGGCGGCGCCGACCAGGTCCTCACGGCGGTGGACTCCCTGCTGCGCGAGGCCCTGGCCTCGGGCGCCACCCGGGTCTCCCTCCAGCTCAACGTGATCGGGGAGGACACCCCGTGACCGAACCCGCCGACCACCCCCTGCTCACCGCGGTGAAACCGCTCGTCGACGCCATGGGAGCCGAACTGCTGAGCCCGGAGCAGGCGGCGGACGACGACGTCGTACTCGCCTGGGAGGGGGCGGACGTCATAGCGGTGCGCCTCCCGCAGCTCTCCGAGTCGCTCGACCACATCCTGGCCGCGATGGAGCGACGGCACGGGATGCCGCTGGCGGACCTGGACCGTAAGACCAAGCAGGGCGTGGTGCGCACGCTGGAGGCACGCGGTGCCTTCGCGGTGCGGCACGGGGTGGAGACCGTGGCCGGCGCTCTCGGGGTCAGCCGGTTCACCGTCTACAACTACCTGAACCGGGACAACGCGGCCAAGGGTGAGTAGCGGAGCCCATTGCGGTCTCATGCCGTCCCCCGGACATCCGGGTGGCGGCATTCTCCGTTCGTGGAATTTCAACAAACTGTTGACGTGGTGTTGTGGAGGGCGTTAGCTATCCGCAGCCCGACAACGCACAGCGAAATACAGCCACGGAGGCTCCCGTGACTTCGAGCTCCACACCGGGCCTCGCCCGGTTCAACACCCTGGCGGCCGGCGAGGTCACCGCCGTGCTGCACGAAGTGTGCGCCAGTGCGGAGTGGGGGAAGACCGTCCTCGCCCACCGGCCGTACGCCGGCACGGAAGCCCTGTTCACCGCGAGCGACGCCGCCATGGCAGAACTCTCCGCGGAGGACCTGGCCGAGGCGATGGCCGGCCACCCGCCGATCGGCCGCCCGAAGCCCGGCGACCCGGCCTCCGCACGCGAACAGCGAGGGATGGCCGGTGCGTCCGAGGAGCTCAGGACCGAGATGCTCGAACTCAACCTGGCCTACCAGGAGCGGTTCGGACACGTCTTCCTGATCTGCGCCACCGGAGCCACCGGTGAACAGATGCGCGACGCGGTGAAGTCCCGGATCGGTAACTCGCCCGAGCAGGAGCGCGAGATCGTGCGCACCGAACTGGGCAAGATCAACCGCATTCGGCTGACCCGCCTCGTACGGGACCTCTCAGAACAAGGAGCGTGACGGTCTTGAGCACCGACACCACCGCATCGGTGTCCACCCACGTCCTGGACACCAGCATCGGCCGCCCCGCCGCAGCCGTAGCCGTCTCGCTCGCCGCACGCGGCGGCACCGACGCGGACTACGTGGCGCTCGGCGGATCCGTGACCGACGTGGACGGGCGCTGCGAAGACCTGCCGGCACTGCCGGAGGGAACCACTCATGTACGGCTCGTCTTCGACACCGAGTCGTACCTCACCGCGAAGAGGCAAGCCGAGGCGCAGCAGGACGCCCCCCGCGTAAGGGACAGCGGCGCGTTCTTCCCGGAGGTGGCGATCGCGTTCGCCGTCACCCCGGGCGAGCACTATCACGTACCGCTGCTGCTCAACCCGTTCGGCTACTCCGTTTACCGAGGGAGCTAGCAGACAACATGCCCACGATTCTCGGCCAGAACCAGTACGGCAAAGCAGAGAACCGCGTCGTCAAGATCACGCGGGACGGCGACACCCACCACATCAAGGACCTCAACGTCTCGGTCGCTCTCTCCGGCGACATGGACGACGTCCACTACTCCGGCTCCAACGCCAACGTCCTGCCGACCGACACCACCAAGAACACGGTGTTCGCCTTCGCCAAGGAACACGGCATCGAGTCCGCCGAACAGTTCGGCATCCACCTCGCCCGGCACTTCGTGAGCTCGCAGGAGCCGATCAAGGTGGCCAGGATCAGGATCGAGGAGTACGCCTGGGAGCGCATCGCGACCTCCGACGGCAACTCGAAGTTCATCGGCGCCGAGGAGGTCAAGCACTCGTTCGTCCGCAAGGGCCAGGAGACGCGCACCTCCCAGATCACCTACGACGGTGAGAAGTGGGAGGTCATCTCCGGCCTCAAGGACCTCACCGTCATGAACTCCACCCACTCGGAGTTCTGGGGCTACGTCAAGGACACGTACACGACGCTGAAGGAGGCGTACGACCGCATCCTCGCTACCGACGTCTCCGCCAGGTGGCGGTACAACTGGACCGACGACGAGCAGCGCATGCCGAACTGGGAGAAGTCCTACGAGCAGACGCGCAAGCACATGCTCCAGGCCTTCGCCGAGACGTACTCCCTCTCGCTCCAGCAGACCCTGTACCAGATGGGTTCGCGCATCATCGACAACCGCGGCGAGATCGACGAGATCCGTTTCTCGCTGCCGAACAACCACCATTTCCTGGTGGACCTGGAGCCCTTCGGGCTGAAGAACGACACCCCCGACGGTGCCGTGTACTTCGCGGCCGACCGCCCGTACGGCCTCATCGAGGCGACGGTGCTGCGGGACGGCGTGGAGCCGAAGATCCCGGTCGACATGACCAACCTCTGACGCGGTGCTGACGGTCCCCGCCCTGCCGCGGGCGGGGGCCGGTCATCGCCGTGCCCACATCGCCAGAGACAGAAGAGGGAAGCACTATGGCAGCTTCGGCGGATCCCGGGACCACGCAACGGATCGTCATCGACAACTGTTCGATCGCCACCGTCGACGCACACGACACCGAGTACGCCTCGGGGCACGTCGTCGTGGCGGACAACCGCATCGAGTGCGTCGGCGCGGGCAGGGCACCGGAGAATCTCGAAGGTGTCGTGCGTCGCGTCGACGGCACCGGGCACCTCGTCACACCCGGCCTCGTCAACACCCACCACCACTTCTACCAGTGGATCACCCGGGGCCTGGCGACCGACCACAACCTCTTCGACTGGCTGGTCGCGCTGTACCCGACCTGGGCGCGCCTCGACGAGCCGATGGCCCGCGCCGCCGCCCAGGGTTCGCTCGCGATGATGGCCCGCGGCGGTGTCACCACCGCCATGGACCACCACTACGTCTACCCACGCGGTTCCGGCGACCTGTCCGGCGCGATCATCGGTGCCGCCCGCGACATGGGCGTACGCTTCACCCTCGCCCGCGGCTCCATGGACCGCAGCGAGAAGGACGGCGGGCTGCCGCCGGACTTCGCCGTGGAGACCCTCGACGGAGCGCTCGCCGCTACCGAGGCCACCGTCGACGAGCACCACGACACCTCCTTCGGCGCGATGACGCAGATCGCTGTGGCGCCCTGCTCGCCCTTCTCCGTGTCCACCGAACTGATGCGACAGGGCGCCGAGTTGGCGCGTCGGCGCGGGGTGCGGCTGCACACCCACGGCTCGGAGACCGTCGAGGAGGAACAGTTCTGCAAGGAGCTGTTCGGGATGGGCCCGACCGACTACTTCGAGTCGACCGGCTGGCTCGGCGACGACGTGTGGATGGCGCACTGCGTCCACATGAACGACTCCGACATCGCCGCCTTCGCCCGCACCGGCACCGGCGTCGCGCACTGCCCGTCCTCCAACGCCCGCCTCGCCGCAGGCATCGCCCGCGTCCCCGACATGCTCGCCGCCGGTGTACCGGTCGGGCTCGGCGTCGACGGCACCGCGTCCAACGAGTCCGGCGAACTCCACACCGAACTGCGCAACGCCCTCCTCATCAACCGCCTCGGCGCCCACCGCGAGAAGGCCCTCGACGCGCGCCAGGCGCTGCGCCTGGGAACGTACGGCGGGGCGCAGGTCCTCGGCCGGGCCGACGAGATCGGCTCCCTGGAACCCGGCAAGCTCGCCGACCTCGTGCTGTGGAAGCTGGACACCCTCGCCCACGCCTCCATCGCCGACCCCGTGACCGCCCTGGTCTTCGGCGCCGCGGCCCCCGTCACCCTCTCCCTCGTCAACGGCAGGGCCGTCGTCGAGGACAGCCACCTCACCACGGTGGACGAGGACGCCATCGCCCGCGCGACCCGCGACGAGGCCAGGCGCCTGGCACGGATCGCCGCCGGAGCCTGATGTTCCCTGCCCCCTGACAGGCCGGCCGAGGGGGACGGCCCTCGGCCGGCCGCCGTGGACCCGACGGGTTCACGGCAGCCGGTGCGGGTGCGCGTACCTTCGTACGCGCACCCGCACAGGTGAGTACCGAGCTGCCCGCACCAGCTGCACGACCTGCACCAACGCACCACTCCGCACCACCTCCCTGACACCCACGTCGCCCGACGTGTACCCGACCGGAGGAAGCCGTGGCAGCTACGCCCAGGTTCCGTAAGAACGCAGTCGACGCAAACGCAGCCGAAGGAAGCGCGGCCCGAGGAGGGGCGGCCGGAGAGCCGGGCGCCACACACCCGGTCGACGAGACACTTCCGCCTCTCAAGATGTTCACCAGCGGCCTCCAGCATGTGGCCGCCATGTACGCGGGCGTGGTGGCCCCGCCCATGATCGTGGGGCCCGCCGTGGGTCTCAGTGCCAAGGAGACCGCCTTCCTCATGGGGGCGAGCCTCTTCACGGCGGGGATAGCCACCCTGCTCCAGACCCTCGGCTTCTGGCGCATAGGCGCCCGGCTGCCGTTCGTCAACGGCGTCTCGTTCGCCGGGGTGACCCCGATGATCGCGATAGGCAAGGACCGCGGGCACGAGGGCATCGCCGTCATCTTCGGCGCGATCATCGTCGCCGGCCTCCTCGGCTTCCTCCTCGCCCCGTACTTCTGCAAACTGGTGCGGTTCTTCCCACCTGTGGTCACCGGCACCGTCATCACGCTGATCGGCGTCTCGCTGCTGCCGGTCGCCTTCAACTGGTCGCAGGGCGGCAACGCGACCGCCGACGACTACGGTTCGACGACGAACATCACCATGGCCGCCGTCACCCTCGTGGTCGTGCTGGCCCTGCGCAAACTGCTGCGGGGCTTCCTCCAGCAGATCGCCATCCTGCTCGGCCTGGTCATCGGCACCCTGATCGCGATCCCCGCCGGCATCACCGACTTCGGGGCCCTGGGCGACGCGGACGTGGTGGGCTTCCCGACGCCGTTCCACTTCGGCGCGCCGCAGTTCGAGATCGCCGCCATCATCTCGATGTGCATCGTGATGCTGGTCTGCATGACCGAGTCCACCGCCGACATGCTGGCCCTCGGCAAGATCGTCGGCCGTCCGGCGGACGAGCGGACCATCGAGGGCGGACTGCGCGCCGACGCCCTGGGAAGCGCCGTCAGCCCGCTCTTCAACGGCTTCATGTGCAGCGCGTTCGCCCAGAACATCGGGCTGGTCGCCATGACCAAGGTCCGCAGCCGGTTCGTCGTCGCCGCAGGCGGAGTCATCCTGGTCCTGCTCGGCCTGGTCCCCGTGGCAGCGTCCGTCATCGCTCTCGTACCGCTTCCGGTCCTCGGCGGCGCGGGCATCGTGCTCTTCGGGTCGGTCGCGGCGAGCGGCATCCAGACGCTGGCCACCGCCGCCCTGGAGAAGGGCGAGAACGCCCTGATCGTCGCGGCGGCCGTCGGCGTCGGGCTCATCCCGATCGCCGCGCCGGACTTCTACCACGCCTTCCCCGAGGACCTGCTCGTCGTCCTGGACTCGGGTATCTCCACCGGCTGCGTGGTGGCGATCGTGCTGAACCTGGCCTTCAACCACTGGGGCCGGACGCCGGAGGCGGAAGCCGCGGACAGCGAACAGCCGAAGGACCCGATGGCCGTGCCCGTCGCCCACTGACGCGGACGGTGCGCGTACGGGCCCCTTCGCCGGGCCCCGTACGCGCACCGTGTGCGGTGGTGTCAGCCGATGTGGAAGCTGTCGCCGTAGACCTGCCAGTCCAGTGGCGGGTCCAGATTCAGATTGCCGTTCCGCAGGAACACCCGCTGGGCCGTGTCCACCCGGCTGGTGTCCGAGTGGGCCTCCTCCTGCTTCATCGCCCAGACCCGTGCGTCCAGGAACGCGTCGAGATAGGCGACCTCGTCACCGCCCCGCGAGGGCGGGGCCGCCTGTTCCAGGGCCATCTGCCGGATCGCGCCGAAGCTCGTGCTGTCGGTGCCGCCGCCGTGCATCACGATGGCGTCGTAGTACGCGAACTGACCGAGCGTGCCGAGACCGTCGTCCTTGCCCTGGCGTACCGCCGGGTCGAAGTACACCCGGTCACGCTCGTCGTTCTGCGCCTGCTGGAACGCGGGGTCGGACGCGGCCTCGGCCCAGTGGCCGGTGAAGCCGGGATCGAGCCCCTCGTGCGAATCGGTCCCGTCCACCTCGCGGAGGGCGGGCAGGTACGCCGCCAGGGCGTTGCCCGGCACGCGCTCCGTGTACAGCTCCACCAGGTCGAGCATGTCGCCCGTGCCGGAGCAGAATCCGATGATGCCGGCGGTGTAGCCGCGGCCGTCACCGATGTCCTCGATGTAGTCGTACTGGGACTTCCAGTCCAGCGAGGAGTTCTCCGCGCTGGACACCAGCTGCATCGCGATGTCCTTCTTCGCCGGGTCGTCGAGACCGGTCGCGGCTGCCTCCAGGTGTGCGGCCGGCGGCGTGGGGGCGCCGGCCTGGGCGAAGGCCGGGATCGCCGTGAACGTCAGCCCGAGGGCCAGCGCGGCGAGTCCGACGGTGCGGGTGAAGCGGGTGGTGCGACGTGAGGTGCTGTTGTGGGGGTGATGCACCAGACCTCCATCAGGAGTTCGTCGTATAATCTGTTAGGAAACTTTCCTACCAGAGGACCGGGTGCGCGGTAACCCCTCGTGCACGGATGGGGGCGGTGTTCTTCACCCGCCGTCCGCGTACTTCGACCCGGCGGGTGAGCGCGCCGAGGCTGACGGGCTCAGAGCCCTGGGGCAGTTCATCTACTACGACGGTCCCGCTCCGTGTCCCGCGACGACCGGAACACCGGATCGTCCGCCGCGCTTCACGCACCGAACGTGCCAGGCCGGGGGCGGTGCCGACGGGGGGTCCTGCGCCTGTAGCGTTCGCGACATGGAAGATCAGTCTGTTGTGGACGTCGGCGAAGTGCGGCTGGCGTATCGGACCTGGGGTGACCCGTTCGGCTCGCCCGTCGTCCTCTTGCACGGCCTCGGCGGCTCGTCCCTGAGCTGGGAGGCGGTGGGCACCCTCCTCGGCGAGGAGTGGCGGGTGTACGCCATCGATCTGCGCGGCCACGGCGAGAGCGACTGGCCCGACGAGTACGGCTTCGAGCAGATGCGGGACGACGTCCTGGAGTTCCTCGACGCCTGCGAGCTCGACCGGGTCGGCCTCGTGGGCCACTCGATGGGCGGAGTGGTCGCCTATCTGCTCGCCGAGGAGCACGCGGACCGGGTGGAGCGGCTGGTGCTGGTCGAGACCCCGCCGCCGTTCCCGGGGCAGTCGGCCGACGACAGTCCCCCCGCCGGCCCGGTGGACTACGACGAGAACGTCCTGCCGGCCGTCCGGGCCCAGATCGCCGAGCCGGATCCCCGCTGGGAGGAGGAGCTGGGCCAGATCGTCGCTCCCACCCTGATGATCGCGGGGGGACCGGAGAGCGGTATGCCGCAGGAGAGGCTGGCCGACATGGCGTCGCTCATCCCCGACTGCCGACTGCTCACCCTGGGCGGCGGCCACCAGGTGCACAAGAAGCACGCGGACCAGGTGGCCCAGCAGATCAGCGAGTTCTTCACCAGCTGAGCGGCTCCGCACTCCTGAGCGGAGCCTGCCGCGCTCGCGACGCCGTCAGCCGCCCGGCTGCCAGTCGGGCCGGCGCCCGCTCAGCGCGATCACCCTGTCGACCGGCGGGGCGCCGGCCGGGACCGGGACCGGGGGGCCGAAGATCGCCTCGGGGCCGGACCTGTCGTCGTCCCCGGGCGCCAGCACCGCCTCCGACGAGCGCAGGCTCGCCTCGTCCGCGCGGAACTCCTGACCCGTGGCCCTGGCCAGGTCCCAGCCGTGCACGACCAGCTCGTTCAGGGCAACCGCTCCGGCGACCCGGCCGGGAAGATCCATCCCGCCCACCCGGGTCATGCCCTCCAGCGCGGCAGGTGTGCGCCAGGCCGTGACCAGCTCGTCCAGCAGCGGAGGCAGCGTCTCGCGCCAGTCGGCGGGCAGCACCGGCAAGGCCGACGTCGGGGAGGTGTCGGTCGTCGGGCCCGGCTTCTTGTACGCGGCGTCGCGGAAGGCGACGGTCAGCCCGTGCAGGTGCCCGAGGAGCTCCCGTACGGCGTAGTCGGGACAGGGTGTCGGACCGGCCAGCCGCAGGTCGTCGATGGGGCCGATGAGTTCCTGGATCTGTCGCGCCGCCGGTCCGAGATCGAGGCCGGGTGCGGTTTCGTCGTGAGGGTCCATGCTGTGGAGACCGCTTCCGGGCCGGGAACTCATCGCGGACACCGTGGAACGCTCCGATCCGCCCTCTTGTCGTAGGCCCCACACGCGTGGCATACAGGTCTGGACCATTGCTGTCGGATGGAAGGCATCACTGTGCAACGCCCCCACGCACGCACCGCGTTGGCCTGCTCCGCCGCGCTGCTCCTCGCCACGCTCACCGCCTGTGGCGGGTCCGCGCAAGCGGACACCAAGCACCCGACAGTCCCCGAGGGGGTGACAGCGCAGGCCGGCAGTGCCACCTCCGTACACGTCATGTGGGAGCGGGCCTCGGACAACGAGGGGATCGCCGGCTACGACGTCTACCGGGCGGGGAGGAAAGCCGCCTCGGTGGCCGCGGGGAAGCTGATGACCGACATCGACGGTCTGGCCGCGTCCACCGCCTACACCTTCACCGTCAGGGCCCGCGACGCCGCCGGAAACCTCTCCGCCCCGAGCGCCGCCGCCCCCGTCACCACGCCCGCCGCCGCTCCCGCCGACAAGGAGGCGCCGACCGGACCGACGGAACTGCGGGGCGAGGCGGCCGGAGGCCGGACGGTCACCCTGTCCTGGGGCGGTTCCACGGACGACGTGGGCGTGACCTCGTACGACATCTACCAGGAGGACTCCAGGATCCACAGTGTCCCCGGCACACGGACCACGGCCCGGCTCACCGGATTGCGGCCCGGCACCGTCTACACCTTCACCGTCCGCGCCCGCGACGCCGCCGACCGGTCCTCAGCCGACAGCGACGCGCTCGACCTCACCACGCCGTCCGCACCGGGCGCCCCCGACAGCACGGCGCCCACCGGGCTGCGGACGAAGGCGACGGCGCGGGGCGAGGAGTCCCTGGTCGACCTCTCCTGGGACCAGCCGGACACCGGCGGCACGATTCCCGCGTACCAGCTGTTCCTGAACGGCGAGCCGACCACCACGATCGTCTGGGGCGGCACACCGCCCACCGGCCGCGCGACGTACCGGCTCACCCTGACCGACCCGCCCGGCACCCGCTACTCACTCAAGATCCGGCCCAAGCTCCCCGACGGGAAGTGGGGCGACTTCTCGGCCCAGCGCACGGTGGTCCTGCCGGGGTGACGGGCCGGTCGTCCGGCGGCCGCTCGTCCCCGACGGCGCCCACGCGCTGAGGTACCGGGCCCCGGGCGGCGGTTCCGGAGCCCCGGCAGAGGAGGCGGTCGGCCATGCGAGGTGCGGGAGCTTCCCGGCGGGTGGTCGCCCGAGGCCATGTCGTGCACTGCGCCTGCCGGCTCTTCCTGCGGCACGGCACGGTGGACATGGACGCGCTCGCCCAGGATCTCGCGGTCAGCCGGGCCACGCTCTACCGCGTGGCCGGCAGCAGGGACGGGCTCCTGGCCGACGTGCTGTGGGAGCCGGCGGATCACCTCCTGGACCGGGCGCGGCACCGGCGTACCCGCGGGCGTGGACGGCCTGGAGATCACCCGGCCACCTCCGCGCCACGGCGGGGGTGGCCGTGCCGGCCACGACGAAACGCTCCTCAGGCGGCGAGCGCGGCGGGTTCTCCGAGCTGTGCGGCGGCCGTGCGCCAGGCGGCGGTCACCGCTGTGCGGGCCTGCTCGGTCCGGGCAACCCCCTCTGCTGTCAGCTCGACCGGCTCTCCGACGTGGACGTGCAGTTCCGGGCGGCGCAGCGGCGCCGTGAACAGCCCCGCGAGCTGCTTGGCCGTGTTTCCCGAGGTGATCCGACGGGCGCCGGCCTGGCCGACGGGCACCACCGGGGCCCCGGTTCGTCGCACGAGCCGCGACAAGCCGCTGCGGAAGGGTGCGGGTGCCGCTTCCGCGACGTCCGTGCGGTGTGGGATACCGCCCTCGGCGTAGATCAGGACCAGGCGTCCGCGCTCGATCGCCTCGGCGGCTCCGTCCAGGGCGTGCGCCGCGCGTCGGTCGCCGCGGTGGACGGGGATGTGCCCTTCGCGGGCGAGCGCGCGGCCGAGCACCGGGACGCGCCACAGCCCGGCGGCCGCCATGACGACCGGACGGGCCCCGAGGCGGTGCAGCGCGGCGAGCACGACGGCGGGGTCGGCGAGCGAGGTGTGGTTCGCCACGATGATGCTGCCGGGGGCGAGTTCGGCGCCCGCGTCGGCGGTGATCGTGAGGCGGCCGACGACGGGCACCAGGGTGTCGGCGAGGCGGCTGAGCATGTCCGGTCTCCTGAGCTCGGCGATGTCGAGCTCCATCGTCGGCCGTGGGAGTGCCCGGATCCTGAGTAGGCGCACTCATCTTTGCCGGGCGGGGCCGGCGGTGACCACGAACGACCCGGCCTACGTGACGCGCACCGTCTCGACCCACGGGGGAGCGGCCGGGGCGGACGGGCCGATGAGGGCGGCGACGACCCGGCACGACGGGGCCCCTTCCGGCCAAGGCGTATGACTGTCCGTCAGGACCACGATGACGCCCGGGCGTTCACGCCCGGCCAGCGCGGCCGCGATCCCGACCCGCATGTCGGTGCCACCGCCGCCGCTCAGCGTGATCTGTTCGGCGGCCGTCACCCGGGAGACGGCCTGGACGTCGGCGTCACAGGCCAGGACCGCCACCCGGTTGCCCCGGATCCCCACCTCGCGCAGCACACCGGTGACCTCGGCGAGTGCGGCGGCGATCTCCGCCTCACCCATCGAACCCGAGGTGTCGATGACGACCGCCACCCTGGGCAGCGGCCGCCGGAGGCTGGGGAGCACGACGCCGCGCAGCGCCGCGCTCCGGCGGGAGGGCCGGCGGTAGGTGTAGTCGATCGCCCCGGCGGCCCAGGCGGCGGCTTCCCGTACGGCGCCCGCGAGCGCCTGCCGCCAGTCGACGGTGGGTTCGAGGACCTCGTCCGCCCAGCGCTTCCAGCCGCCGGGCAGGGTGCCCCTGGTGCGGGCATGGGCGCGCATCGTCTCCGCGGTGTGACGCCTCAGCGCCTCCGCCTCGACCGTGCCGACCCCTGCCGGGCCCGCACCGCCGGTCAACTCCCAGGGAGTCGGCTGCCCGTGGGCCCCCGACCCGCAGTCGTGGGTGACAGGGGAAGGCGGCAGAGAGGGCAGATATGCCTCGAAGAGCTGCCCCTCCGGAAGGCCGAAGAGCCGCGGCTCCAGCCGCCCGGCGGGCAGCGGCAGCCCGTCGGCGAGCAGGTCGTCGTTGATCTCGCAGTCCTGCGCGGCGTTCACCCGGTACCGGTCACGCTGGTCCGCCGCGGGAAGCAGCTCCGCCCGCCCGTGATGGTCGCGCAGCAGATGTGCCACCTCGTGCACCCACACCGCCGCCAGCTCCGCCACCGGGGTCTCCTCGACGAAGCCGGGCGAGACGTAGCAGCGCCAGTGCCGGTCCACGCCCATGGTGGGCACCTGATCGCTCGGCACCACCGTCAGGGCGTACAGCGCCGAGGCGAGGTACGGGCGGTCCGAGGCCGCCCGGTAACGCGCCGCGAGCAGCTTGGTGGTGTCCAGCTCAGCCACCCTGGGGCAGGGCGCCGGACTGCCGCAGCAGATCCAGGAAGCCGTCGATCCCCGGCGGCACCGGCCAGTCGAGGTCCCGCATCGCCGCAAGGTCGACCGCGGCCCGGGCGGCCACGTCGGGCACTCCCGCGTCCACGGCCTTGGCCAGCACGGCCCACCCCGCTTCCCAGCGCTGCCGGGTGAGATCACCCTGGACCGCGGCGACGACCGCGATCAGGAAGGCGAGCTGCCGGTCCCCGCGCTCGGGCAGTGCGCAGGCGTCCGGGTCGGCGAGTACACGGTCGGGGTCGGGAAGATCCAGGTGCTCCAGGTAGGACAGCAGCTCGATGCCCGCACCGTCCCCGACGGCCCCGGTGAGCACGGCGGCGACAGCCTCCCGCCCGGCGCCCGCCGCGTAGCCGGTGGCCAGCAGCCGCAGGGCCATGTCCCAGGTCCTCGGGGACGGCCACGCCCGGCCCCGGCTCTCCGCGTCGGCCGGGATGTGATGGACCAGGCCCGGCCGGGCCGTCAGGAATCCGGACACCGCGCCCCGGGCCCGCGCCGCCGCGCCCGGCACCCTGGCCGGGTCGACGACCGGTACACCCAGGGCCGGCCAGGTCCCCGCCATGCCGCGGGCCACGGTGCGCGGGTCGTGCGTCCACTGAAGATGGACGAAGCGATTGGCGAGCGGCGGACTGAGATGCCAGCCGTCAGCCGCGCTCGACGGCGGGTTGGCCGCCGCCACGATACGTACGGCCTCCGGCAACCGCAGGCTGCCCACCCGCCGTTCGAGTACGACCCGCAGCAGCGCGGCCTGCACGGCGGGAGGCGCCGAGGACAGCTCGTCGAAGAACAGCAGACCCTGGCCGGTACGGGCGAGCCGGACCGCCCAGTCCGGTGGTGCCATCGGCACACCCGTCACCGCCGGATCGTCCCCCACGACCGGCAGTCCGGCGAAGTCCGACGGCTCGTGGACGCTCGCGATGACCGTCTCCAGCTCCAGCCCCAGACCGGCGGCGAGCTGCTCCATCCCGGCCGACTTGCCGATTCCCGGCTCGCCCCACAGGAGTACCGGCTGATTAGCCGTCACGGCCAGTGCCAGGGCCTCCAGTTGGGGGCTGTCGGCGGGCTCGGTCCGGGTGGTGCGCAGCCGCCGGTTGAGCTCGTCGGCCGCCTCCAGCGGCCCGGGGGCGACGGAGGGGGGCCGGATGGTGGCGGTCACTGTTCCTCGTCCTCTTCGGTGTCCTGAGACCACGTGTCGTACCACGCGGACCCGATGCCCGGGTGCTCCGCGACCACTCGTTCCCTGAGGAAGTCGAGATCCTTGCGCTTGTACCGGCGGATCGTCTGCGCCAGCGAGAGTTCCGTCGCGTCGGTCACGTCGATCCGGGCACCGGCGTCGAGCAGCGCCCGCACCAGCGCGGTGGAGCCCCCTTCGCTCACCGCGACGCACAGCGGGGTCCGCTCCTGGTGGTCCCGGGCCTCCAGGTCGAGCCCTGCCGCCAGCAGCCGGGGCAGCAGCGCGTCATGGTCGAGCAGGGGCAGGAGGTGCAACAGGCCCCGCCGCCTGGCGTCCCGCACACGGAGGTCCACACCGGCGGCCAACAGCTCCAGGACTCCAGGAGTGTCTCCGTGCTGGGCGCGCAGGAACAGCTCCTGGCGCTGTGCCCGCAGCGCCTTCGGCAGCCGTCCCCTCCCCGACGTACAGGAGTGCTCCACCGCGAAGCAGCCGGCGACGGCTCCGCCGAAGGCCCGCATGGCACTCTCGCGTCGGTGTTCCTCCGCGGTGTGCGGGGTGCGCAGCGCACCGTCCCGGAAGACGACCTCGTGCCACTCACCCCGGCATCTCACCCGTACGGGACGTGGCACCGACGGCCCCGGCGGGCCGAACGGTCCTTCGAGGGCGGGGAAGAGGGACCCGGCGACCGTCGGGTGCAGCCATTGCGGCGGCATGGCGCCGATCCGCAGCAGATCGAGGTCGGGAAGACGGCGCCAGGCTGCTTCCGGGAGGCGCGCCGCAGTCGCGGCCACCGTCTTCGACTCGACGATCCGGGCCCGTAGCCGCCCGCCCGTGCCGTGGTCCGTGAGGTCCAGCAGGACGGCTGCCCGCCAGCTGAACGCGATCAGGAAGCGTTCCCTGCCGCCGACGGCGGTCGCGCGGCGCACCGCCGCGTGCAGCCGGGGAATGTCGATCGCCGTCCGGCGGAGTACCCACTCGGGGGCCAGCCCGCGCCACGACCGTTCGGACGCAGGCAGGGCCGGATCCCAGTCGACGCCCGCGGTGGCGAAGGCTTCGGTGAGCTCGCCCTCCTGGTACAGCAGGGTCACCCGCTCCGCCCGGGCCGCCGCGTCGTCGCCGGGTGCGGCGAGTTCCCTGGACGTGAGCGGTGTGCCGTCGTCGTGGAGGAAGGGAATCCGGCCGCCGGCCGCGACCGCCGCCCGAAGGCCGTCCGTGTGCCGTGCGTCCCACAGATACCGGGTCGCCCGCCAGTCCTCGACACCGGCGGCGAACACCCCTGGAGCGGCCTCACCGGGCACGGCGCCGAAGCGCAGTGCGAGCCGCTGGGGCCCGTCGACCATCGGAGGCGTACGCAGATGGAGATACGGCGCCAAGGGCAGGCCGGCACCGTAACCCGCCAGGACCACGGTGCGGTCGGTGGCGATCGTCGTGCGGCCACCGAGCACCCGGGGCAGGTGCCAGCGCACGAGGTCGGGCACCAGGTGCCGCAGGTCCGACATGAGGACCCCGGCCACGGCCGTACCGTACGTGGCGGCCACCTCCGCCGGGTCGAAGGTCACATCGACCCCGGCCACCGCGAGAGCTCCCCGCCAGTCGCCCGCCAGCCGCCGCTCCGTGGCCCGTTCGACCAGTCGGCGGGGCACGGCGTACTGACGGACCCGCCGCAGACTCGACTCCTCCTCCGCGGACATGAACCGCTCCTCGGAACCGCGCATCACCGGTAGACGCTCCGGATCGCACGCAGATCCGCGTGGGCGCCGGCGTCCGGGCGCAGCCGCGCGGTGAAGGACCGCTTCACCTTGCGGGGGAGTCCGGGGCCGAGACCCACGTACTCCAGCCGGGAGTCCACGCCGACCGCGCGCAGCAGTTCCTTCGCGCCCCGACCGGTCAGCCCCGTGTGGGCCAGCTCCAGGCGCCGCAGCGGGCTGCCGGGGAGGGCGGCGGCCAGCGCGTGGGCCCCGGCGTCGCCGGTCGCGTTGCCCGTCGCCCCGAGGCTGCGCTCCGACATCGGGCGTCCGAGGTCGAGAGCCTCGATCCCGCCGAGCGCATCGGCCAGTGCCCGCGCCCCCGCAGGTCCGATCCCGTTGCCGCCGAGACCGAGCCGCACCGGGCGCGCCCGGTCGGCCGCGGCGGCGAGCGCGGCGGCTCCCGCGTCGCCGAGATGGTTGGCCGAAAGGTACAGCTCCCGCACCCTCGCCTCACGGATCAGCGCGGCCAGGATCGGGGCGGCGTCCGGACCGAGCCCGTTGCCGCCGAGGAACAGCCTCTCCAGGGGCAGCTCCCGCGCGGACAGCACGTCGAGCAGGGCTGCCAGACCGGCGACGGTGATCCCGCTGTTGACCAGGTCCAGGGTGCGCAGGGCGGTGTTGCCCGCCAGCATCGGCACGAGCGCCCGGACCCCCGCGTCACCCAGCGGATTGCGCTTCAGCCACAGGGCCCGGACGGTCCCGTCCCCACCGAGCGCCCCGGCGAGCGCGGCGGCTCCTTCGGCCCCGATGCGGTTGCAGCCGAGATAGACCGTCCGCAGCCCGTGCCCGTCCCGGCGCAGGGCGTCCGCGACCGAACGCGCGCCCTCGTCCCCCAGGGAGTTGGTGCCGAGCAGGACGTGCCCGGCGTGCGGGGAGCGGGCAAGAGCGGGCATCAGCCTGGCGGCGCCGGCGGCCCCGAGACCCCGCTTGCACAGATCGACACGCCCGTCGCCGCGCAGGGTCCCCAGCGGGAACACCTCGTCCGCCCCGACCGGACGCTCCACCGCGAGCCGCCTCACCAGCGGCTCCAGCAGCGCCGGGTCGGCGAGCGGGATGTCCGGGTGCTCAACTGCCGGGCAGCGCACGGGCATCGGCTGCGACATCACACTCTCCAGTCCTTCGCCCACGAACCCGGCCGGAGCGGACCGCGCCCGCCACCCACCCGGCACACCGACGCCGTCCCTCCAAGAACAGGTGGCAAGACCGGCCGGATTCGAACCGGCGTCCTCCAGCTCGATGCGTGGGCGCGACGACCTCTGCGCTACAGCCTTGCCGTGCGTGATCATAGCGGCGACCGGATCGAAATCGCACGCCAGTACGCTGGTTGTACGAGGTCGGACAGGGGCGACAGCCGGTCCTGACCGGTATCGCTGACGCATGGTGGGGGATGAAGGATGAGCGCGCCGAACGACCCGAGGGACGACACCCGGGGACCCGGAGGCGGCACGCCGACCGATGACACGATGGTCCTGCGCGTCCCGGCCGACGACACGATGGTGCTGCGCCTCCCGCCGGGCAGCGCGCTCGCTGCCGGACCCGGCGCGGGAAGCGAGGGCCGCCCGGAGCAGGCCGACGAGGGCTCACCCGTGCCGCCCGCCCCCGAGCGGGGTGCCCGGCCGAAGTCTTCCGGGCCTTCGAGCCTGCTCAAGTCCAGTGCCGTGATGGCCGCGGGCACGATCGTCTCCCGTATCACCGGCTTTCTCCGCACCCTGGTCATGGCGGCGGCCATCGGCGTCGGAACGCTCAACGACTCCTACCAGGTGGCCAACGTCCTGCCCACGATGATCTACGTCCTGGTCGGCGGAGGAGCGCTCAACGCGGTCTTCGTCCCCCAGCTCGTGCGGGCCATGAAGAAGGACGACGACGGGGGTGAGGCCTACGCCAACCGACTGCTCACGCTGGTGATGGTCGCGCTGGCGAGCGTCACGCTCGTGTGTGTGCTCGCCGCCCCGCTGCTGGTGCACATGATGTCGCCGGACATCGCCTCCGACCCGCGGCGCATGGAGGTCACCGTGGCCTTCGCCCGGTACTGCCTGCCCACGCTGTTCTTCATGGGCGCCCACGTGGTGCTCGGACAGATCCTCAACGCCCGCGAGCGCTTCGGCGCGATGATGTGGACGCCGGTACTCAACAACCTCGTGATCATCGCCTCGTTCGGCAGCTTCGTCTGGGCCTTCGGCGGGTTCACCGAATCCGGCGTCACCCCGTCGACCATCACCCCCGAAGGCGTACGGCTCCTGGGCCTCGGCACCCTGCTGGGACTCTCCGTACAGGCACTCGCCATGCTCCCGTACCTGCGCGACGCGGGCTTCCGGCTGCGTCCGCGGTTCGACTTCAGGGGCCACGGCCTCGGCAAGGCCATGGGCCTGGCGAAGTGGACGCTCCTCTTCGTACTGGTCAACCAGCTCGGCATGATCGTCGTGACCCAGCTCGCCACGAAGGCCGGCTCCCTCGCGGAAGGCGCCGGGCACCTGGGTTCGGGGATCACGGCCTACAACTACGCCCTGCTGCTCTGGCAGATGCCGCAGGCCATCATCACCGTCTCGGTGATGACCGCCGTCCTGCCCCGGATCTCCCGCTCGGCACAGGACGACGACACGGCGGCGATCAGGGACGACCTCTCGTACGGTCTGCGGACCTCGGCCGTCGCCATCGTGCCGTGCGCGTTCGCGTTCCTGGCCCTGGGCGTACCGATGGCCACCCTGCTCTACGCCGGCTCCGGCGCCGAGGGCGCGAGGGGCATCGGATACGTCCTGATGGCCTTCGGCCTGGGGCTCATCCCCTACTCCGTCCAGTACGTCGTCCTGCGCGGTTTCTACGCCTACGAGGACACCCGCACGCCTTTCTACAACACCGTGGTCGTCGCCCTGGTGAACGCCGCCGGCTCGGCCCTGTCCTTCGTCGTCCTCAGCCCCCGCTGGGCCGTCGCGGGGATGGCCGCCTCGTACGGCCTGGCCTACGGGGTCGGGGTCGGCATCGCCTGGCGCCGGCTCCGCAAGCGTCTGGGCGGTGACCTGGACGGCCGGGGCGTCCTGCGCACCTACACACGCCTGGTCGTGGCAGCGGCCCCCGCCGCGCTGGCCGGCGGCGGCGTGGCGTACGCGGTGACCGGGGCGCTGAGCAGCAGTGCCTCGGGCTCGCTCGCGGCTCTGGTCGCCGGTGGCCTGGTCCTGCTCGGTGTCTTCCTGGCCTTCGCCCGTCTCCTGCGGATCCCGGAACTCAGCGCCCTGACCGGGATGGTGCGGGGGCGCCTCGGCCGCTGAGGCCGGCTGCCGGATCGTGCGCTCCTCGGGCGGCGAGCGCGGCGGGTTCTCCGAGCTGTGCGGCGGCCGTGCGCCAGGCGGCGGCCACCGCTGTGCGGGCCTGCTCGGTCCGGACAACTCCCTCTGCTGCCAGCTCGATAGCCGGCCCGCCGCAGAGCGCCCCGTCGGCTACGCCGGAGGCCGCACCCACGGAGCGGAGCGCTGACCAGGGGCCGCGTCGTCCCGCCAGTACCTCAGAACGGTCTCGTGCACGATCTCCAGCCGCTCCGCGCCGATGAGGCGGGAGACGGGCTCCCGGCCGCCCGCGTCCGCGTCGAAAGCGACGAGAACCGGCGGTTCCTCACCGAACTGACGGGCCACCCGTCCCCGCTCCTCGCCTGTCGGAGCCCGGAAGCGCGGATCGTGGAACATCACCGGGCAGCTGACGAGGACGGGACCGCCGAAGACCAGCTCCAGGCCATGGTGGTAGCTGAGGGCGTACCCGGCCGCCAGACGGAACTGACCGGCATCCCAGGTGATGACCTCCCAGTCCCACCAGGACCCCTCGGGCAGCTCGGTGCCGACGTGCCGCTGTCCCCTGTCCATCCTCACCCACCCCATCTCACCCCATCTCACCCCATCGCACCGGCTGTCCGACTCTCCACGCGTGGACCCGGTCGGTCATGGTCCGGCGGACCTCACCCAGGTCCGTGGAGCTGACCCTGGGTGACGAGATCAGGCAGGATTTTCGATGATCGGCATCCGTCCCCCACAATCAGACAGCGATCTCCCTCGTGACACCACGGGCTCAGTCATGCCCGCTTCAGGCCGTCACCGCCGCACAGCCCGCAGGACCGGGTGCCGCGGGCATGAGGTGGGCGCCACCGGAAGTACGCAGGAACCATCTCCCTGCTGAGGAGGCACGTAGTTGGAAGGAAGGCTGGCCATGACGGTCGACGCGCGCGGCGAAGTCGAGGAGTTCATCCTGGGGGACCGGTTCTCCTGTCTGGCGGGCAGGTCCGCCTGGCGACGTGGCGGCATCGTCCATCGGCACTACGACATCCTCGGGGGAGAGGAGTCCGCCCGGCTGATGGCGTTCGACCTCGCCGAGTTCGTGGGATCGGCGGACTGGAGCCCCCGGACGTTCAGCAGTTTCCTCGCGACCTTCGAACAGCCTCGCGGAGTGGACGAGCTGAAGTTTGAGGAACTCCTCTGGAAACAGCTGCAGTTGCTGCACGAGCAGGATGCGCGAACACACCGCTGGGCCGACGGCTACTCGTCGGATGCCGGGTCCGGGGAGTTCGCGTACAGCGTGGCCGGCCATCCCTTCTTCGTGATCGGCCTGCACGAGACCCACCGCAGGTGGGGCCGGCGGCCACCGTTCCCGATGCTTGCCTTCAACTCGCACGAGCAGTTCGACCGGATCAAGGGCGCCGGAATGTGGGACCGGCTGGCGGACAAGATACGCAAGCAGGACATCAAGCTGCAGGGCGACATCAACCCCAACCTGTACGAGTACGAACAGCTCTCCGAAGCCCGTCGCTACTCCGGCCGTCCCAAGCCGGTCGACTGGGAGTGCCCCTTCGCCGCCGGCGCGCCGGAGTCGCAACAGCAACAGCAACAGCAGGAGCAGGAGCTGACGGCCTCGCGCTCGGGCGCCTGAGAAAAAGCGCGCCGCACCCCGCGCTGTGATCGCGGGGTGCGGCGCTCCGGGGTGTGCGGTCAGCGCAGCTGCTCGTACGCCGGCAGCGTCAGGAAGTCCGCGTAGTCCTGGTCCAGCGAGACCTGGAGCAGCAGGTCGTGGGCCTGCTGCCACTTGCCGGACGCGAAGGCCTCGTCGCCGGACTCCGCGCGGATCGCGTCCAGTTCCTCGGCCGCGACCTTGCGGGCCAGATCCGCCGTCGCGTGTTCGCCGTTCTCGAAGACCACGTCCGCGTTGATCCACTGCCAGATCTGCGAACGCGAGATCTCGGCGGTGGCCGCGTCCTCCATCAGGTTGAAGATGGCCACCGCGCCCATGCCGCGCAGCCACGCCTCGATGTAGCGGATGCCGACCGCGACCGCGTTGCGCAGGCCGTCGTACGTGGGCTTCGCGTCCAGCGTGTCGATGGCGATCAGGTCGCCCGCCGCCACCGAGACGTCCTCGCGGAGGCGGTCCTTCTGGTTCGGCTCGGTGCCGAGGACCGCGTCGAAGGAGGCCATCGCGATCGGGACCAGGTCGGGGTGGGCCACCCAGGAGCCGTCGAAGCCGTCGTTCGCCTCGCGGTCCTTGTCGGCCTTGACCTTCTCGAAGGCGACCTTGTTCACCTCGGCGTCACGCCGCGAGGGGATGAAGGCCGCCATGCCTCCGATGGCGTGCGCGCCGCGCTTGTGGCAGGTGCGGACGAGGAGTTCGGTGTACGCCCGCATGAACGGGGCGGTCATCGTGACCAGGTTGCGGTCCGGCAGGACGAACTTCGAGCCGCCGTCGCGGAAGTTCTTGACGATGGAGAAGAGGTAGTCCCAGCGGCCCGCGTTCAGTCCGGAGGCGTGGTCGCGGAGCTCGTAGAGGATCTCCTCCATCTCGTACGCGGCGGTGATCGTCTCGATCAGGACGGTCGCGCGGACCGTGCCCTGCGGGATGCCGACGTAGTCCTGGGCGAAGACGAAGATGTCGTTCCAGAGGCGGGCCTCCAGGTGCGACTCCGTCTTCGGCAGGTAGAAGTACGGGCCCTTGCCGAGGTCGATCAGGCGCTGGGCGTTGTGGAAGAAGTAGAGGCCGAAGTCGACCAGCGCGCCCGGCACCGGGGTGCCGTCGAGCTGGAGGTGGCGCTCGTTCAGGTGCCAGCCGCGCGGGCGCGTGACGACGGTCGCGAGCTCCTCGGCGGGCTTCAGGGCGTACGACTTGCCTGACCTGGGGTCGGTGAAGTCGATGTTCCGGGCGTAGGCGTCGATCAGGTTGAGCTGGCCGGTGATCACGTTCTCCCAGGTGGGGGCGGACGCGTCCTCGAAGTCGGCGAGCCAGACCTTGGCGCCCGAGTTCAGGGCGTTGACGGTCATCTTGCGGTCGGTCGGACCGGTGATCTCCACCCGGCGGTCGTCCAGCGCGGCAGGGGCCGGGGCGACCTTCCAGGTGTCGTCCACGCGGACCGCCTCCGTCTCCGGCAGGAAGTCCAGCGTGGAGGTGCGGGCGATCTCGGCGCGGCGCTCGCCGCGGCGGGCGAGCAGCTCGTCACGCCGGGGCGTGAACCGCCGGTGCAGCTCGGTCACGAACGCGAGGGCCGCATCGGTCAGGACCTCGTCCTGCCTCGGCAGGGGCTCGGCATCGACGATGGCCAGCGGGGACGGCGCTGGTGCGGACATGAGCTGTCACTCCTTCAGCGGGGTGGTACGACGGCATCCCACGGCCGCCGGGGCGCCCGGGACGGCACGGGGTGCCAGGGCTCCGAGATACGGCCATGGGTACCGCCGAGGACCGGAAGCGGAACCATGAGCTTCTGATTAGTGGATATTAGTTTCCTCATGGTGGAAGTTCAATGGTTTGTTGATGTCGAGATTCTCCGGGTCGACAGGCGTGCGGCCGCGGTGGCGCGGCGTGCCAGGTCCGACACGGTCCGTTCACTCCAGGTGGGTCAGGTCCTCGGTCGTGTCGATGTCGTACGCCTGAGCCACATCGGAACACTCGACGAGCCTGAGCGCATCGCGATGCGCCCGCAGGTACGCCCGCGCCCCCTGGTCGCCCACCGCACCCGTGGAGACGTCCGCCCACCGGTCGGCCCCGAACAGCACGGGATGGCCGCGCTCCCCGGCGTACGCGGCCGCCGCCAGGGCCGTCCGGGAGCGGTACGCCGAGCGGACCCGCGCCACCGCCTCCGCCCCGATGCCCGGCTGGTCGACCAGGAGCACGAGGGCGGCGTCCACGTCCGCGCCGGAGAGGGAAGCCAGCCCGGCCCGGAGCGAGGAGCCCATCCCCTCCTCCCACGACGGGTTCACCGTCACCGCGCACGCCGAGAGGTCCGCCAGGGCCTGCACCTCCTCGGCCGCCGCGCCCAGGACGACATGGACCGGGCCGCACCCCCCGTTGCGCAGCGCCCGCACCGCGTGCTCGACCAGGGGGCGGCCGCGGTGTTCCAGCAGGGCTTTCGGCCGTCCGCCGAGGCGACGGCCGCCACCTGCGGCGAGCAGCACTCCGGCGATCACGGGGGTTCGTTGTGTGTGAGCCATGTGCCCTGGATACCACTGCCCCGTCCGTAGCGGCAGCAGGGTTGTCACCCCTCGGAAGTAGGCTGATTCCTTGACCGCGCAGTGGCGCACGCCGCCTCGGATGGCGTTAACTTGCGGACGGCCCCAGGCGTTTGGCCGCCGCCCGGGGGCAGGCCGACGCACCGGCACGACGACGTGCGAGGGGGAGTGCTTTGTTGCGAAGTGTGGGGCAGGGGCGGTTGACCGGTAGTGACGAGGATCCGAGAGTGACGGAGCTGCGTACGGCCGTCTCCCGGCTCCGCCGAGAACTGGCCGGTCTTCCCGCCGAGTTCCCGGACCGGGGCATCGCCGAGGAGGAGCTGGCCTCGCTGGACGCCATGATGGTCAGCGGAGCGCCCGAGGTTCCACGCCTGCGCCGTTCGCTGCTGCTGGTCGCGGGGGCGGTCGGCTCGGTCAGCGCGCTGGCCCCGGGTCTCCAGGACGTACGCGTCGCCGTCGATCTCTTCGGGGAGCCGCCGCGCCGCACGTGACGTCAGCGACGCACATGGCGTCAGCGTCGGCCCGTGCGCGCATCGCGGGCAGTCCGAACCCGCCGCTGCTGCTCGTCACCGGTTCGGCAGCCGTGTCGAATCCGTGGCCGTCGTCCACCACGTCCAGGGACACCGATGTCTCCATGACGCTGAGTGTGATCTCTCCGCCTGCCGCGCGCCCGAGTGCCGCACCGCGTTGGCCAGAGCCGACTGCGCGGTACGCAGCAGCGCCACCTCGTACGGGGTGGGCAGCTCCACCGGTCTGCCGCTGACCGCGAACTGCACGATGAGCTCCGGTGCCGAGGTGCGGGAGGAGAGACGGGACAGGGCCGCCGCCAAGGAGCCCTGCTGCAGATCCGGCGGGGTCAGCGCGCGGACGAAGCGGCGTGCCTCGGCCAGATTGTCCTGGGCGGCCTCACGGGCCCGCCGGACGTGGGCCGTGGCGGGTGCGTCCTCGGGGAGCGAACGCCCGGCGGCCCGCAGCAGGAGCTGGATGCTGGACAGCCCTTGGGCGAGGGTGTCGTGGATCTCCCGGGCCAGCCGCTCCCGCTCGGCGAGGGTGCCCGCGGCGCGCTCCGCCCCGGCGAGTTCCGCTCGGGTGGACACCAGCTCGTCGATGAGCTCGCGGCGCCGCTCGCTCTCCCGGAACAGCGCGTCATAGCCGAGCACGGTCGCCACGGCCACCGCCGCCCCGAGCGGCGGGCCGATGAAGGTGCCGGGGGAGACCTCCTGCCCGTGCAGCAGGAAGCCGGTGATCGCCGCCCCGGCCGTGATCGTGACGGCGGGCAGGCCCCAGCGCACCGGCAGCAGGTGCAGCTGCAGGAAGGAGAGCGGGAAGGCCACCCACAGGGCGTCGGGAGACAGGGCGAGCATCGCCAGCCACACGGCGCCCAGCGCGGTGAGCCAGACGGCGGCGGCCCGGGTGTGCGGCTGGACGACGGGGGCGTTGACGACTCCCCCGAGGCGATCGGCTCCTACCGGGCCGAGAACGGCTCGCTCCAGCTGATGCGCGGCTTCCTCTTCGTCATCTCCGCGCTCGTCATCGGCGCCTTCTTCACCGTGTGGACCATCCAGCGCAGCGGTGACGTCGCCGTGCTCAAGGCGCTGGGCGCCTCCACCCCGTATCTGCTGAAGGACGCGCTCGGACAGGCCGTGGTGATGCTCGCCGCCGGTACGGGCCTGGGCACCGCGCTGGCCTCGGGGATCGGCGCGCTGGTCGGCGGGGACGACGACGCCGTGCCGTTCGTGCTCGACGCGTCGACCGTTCTCGTACCCGCCGGCGTGATGATCGTCCTCGGCGTGCTCGGGGCCGCCCTGTCCATCCGGCGGATCGCCGCCGTCGACCCCCTCACCGCACTCGGGAGCGCCCGATGACCCTCACCCTCACCGATGTCACCCTCACCTACGCCGACGGCGACACCCGGCTCACCGCACTGGACCGGGTCTCCCTGGACGTGCCCGCCGGCACGCTCACCGCGGTCGTCGGACCGTCCGGTTCGGGGAAGTCCAGCCTGCTCGCGGTGGCGGCCACGCTCGTCACGCCGGACCGTGGACGCGTCGTGGTGGCCGGTACGGAGATCGCGGGGCTCAGCCGCGCCGCCAAGGCGGCCCTGCGCCGCGACCGCATCGGCATCGTCTTCCAGCAGCCTCATCTGCTGCCGTCACTCACGGCCGCGGAACAGCTCCAGGTGATGGCCCATCTGTCGCGCGGTTCGGTACGCGCGGCACGGGGCCGGGCGCTGGATCTCCTGGACGCCGTCGGTCTGGCCGACAAGGCGGACCGCAGGCCGCACCAGCTGTCCGGCGGTCAGCGCCAGCGGATCAACATCGCCCGGGCCCTGGTGAACGAACCGTCGGTGCTGCTCGTCGACGAGCCGACCGGTGCCCTCGAGCACGAACGCGGCGCAGCGGTCCTCGACCTGCTGCTCGGCCTGACCCGGGAACGTTCGACGGCCACGGTCATGGTCACCCACGACCGGGCGCATCTGGACCGGGTGGACGGGACGGTCGGCATGGCGGACGGGCGCCTGTCGGAGCCCGCCCCGGCCTGAGGAGCCCACTGCGAACGGAGGGGGCTCGGTGCGGGCCGGTGTCAGCCGGCCGAGCCGCCGTTGCTCGCCAGCGCCTCGGACAGCTCCTTCGCGATCTGCTGCAGGATCGGCACGATCCGCTCGGTCGCCGTCTCCGTCACCCGGCCCGCGGGCCCGGAGATCGAGAGGGCGGCCGAGGTGGGGGAGTCCGGCACCGGGACCGCGAGGCAGCGGACCCCGATCTCCTGCTCGTTGTCGTCCACCGCGTAGCCCGCCCTCCGCACCTGTTCGAGCGCGTCGAGGAAGCCGTCCGGCGTGGTGATCGTCTTCTCGGTGGCCGCGGGCATGCCCGTACGGGCCAGCAGGGCCCGCACCTCGTCCGCCGGGGTGTACGCGAGGAGGGCCTTGCCGACACCGGTGGAGTGGGGGAGCACCCGGCGGCCGACCTCGGTGAACATCCGCATCGAGTGCTTCGACGGCACCTGGGCGACGTAGACGATCTCGTCCCCGTCGAGCAGCGCCATGTTCGCCGTCTCGCCCGTCTCCTCGACCAGCCGCTGGAGATACGGCCGCGCCCAGGTGCCCAGCAGCCGGGACGCGGACTCGCCGAGGCGGATCAGACGCGGACCCAGTGCGTAACGCCGGTTGGGCTGCTGGCGCACGTAGCCGCACACGACCAGGGTGCGCATCAGCCGGTGGATGGTAGGGAGGGGGAGTCCGCTGCTCGCGGAGAGTTCGCTGAGCCCGACCTCGCCCCCGGCATCCGCCATGCGCTCCAGCAGATCGAAGGCGCGCTCGAGGGACTGCACGCCGCCACTGGGGCCGGCGGGCTTGGAGTCGGAAGTGCTGGCGTGGGACGGCGGCACGTCAACGGTCCTTTCGAAGCGGAGGCAAGGCAGCAGCCTACCGGGCTGTTCCCGATCGGCCCACTGCTCCCGGTGCGGCGTCCTCGCCGGTCAGGGCCTGTTTGTCCTGGTGTCGGCGGTCCGGGCCGCGTTCGGCCCCGACGCGTGGTGGTGCCGCACCTGGCCCATTCTACGTTCCGTCTGTCGAAATTGAACTTTTACTTCGTGGAAATATCCAACCGATGTCGTTCGGGGTCCACGGGTTGCCGCGCGAGGGCGGGGAGGTCTTGACGGGGCGCTTTCCCGAGTGAAGACTCCTTCAACAAATCGTTGAATCTGCGTGAGGAGCACAGGTGCCCGGTGTGGACATGAAGCTGGTACTCCGCTCGACACGCGTCGTCACCCCTGAGGGCACCCGCGCCGCAGCGGTCCTCGTCGCCGACGGGGCGATCGAGGCGGTCCTGCCGTACGACACGGAGGCGCCCGGCGGTGCCCGCGTCGAGGACTTCGGCGACGACGTCCTGCTGCCGGGGCTCGTCGACACCCATGTCCATGTGAACGACCCCGGCCGCACCGAGTGGGAAGGCTTCTGGACCGCCACCCGCGCAGCGGCCGCGGGTGGCATCACGACCCTGCTCGACATGCCGCTCAACTCCCTCCCGCCGACCACCACGGTCGAACACCTGCGCGTCAAGCGGCAGGTGGCCGCTCCCAAGGCGCACATCGACACCGGCTTCTGGGGCGGCGCTGTCCCCTCCAACACCAAGGACCTGCGCCCGCTGCACGAGGCAGGGGTCTTCGGCTTCAAGTGCTTCCTCTCGCCTTCGGGTGTCGAGGAGTTCCCCGAGCTGGACCAGGAGCAGCTGGCCCGTTCCATGGCCGAGATCGCGGGCTTCGGCGGACTGCTGATCGTGCACGCCGAGGATCCGCGCCACCTGGCCGAGGCGCCGCAGCGGAGCGGGGAGAAGTACGCCGACTTCCTGGCCTCGCGCCCCCGCGACGCGGAGAACACCGCGATCGAGGGTCTCATCGCCCACGCCGAGCGGTTGAACGCCCGTGTCCACGTCCTGCACCTGTCCTCCAGCGACGCCCTGCCGCTGATCGCCGGGGCCAAGCGCGAGGGCGTACGCGTCACCGTCGAGTCGTGCCCGCACTTCCTCACCCTCACCGCCGAGGAAGTCCCGGACGGGGCAACGGAGTTCAAGTGCTGTCCGCCCATCCGTGAGGCCGCCAACCAGGACGCGCTCTGGGCCGGGCTCGCCGACGGCACGATCGACTGCGTCGTCTCCGACCACTCGCCCTGCACCACCGACCTCAAGACCCCGGACTTCGCCTCCGCGTGGGGCGGGATCTCGTCGCTGCAACTCGGCCTGCCGGCCGTCTGGACCGAGGCGCGCCGGCGCGGTCACACCCTCGACGACGTGGCCCGCTGGATGTCCGCGGCCCCGGCCGGCCTCGCCGGACTCACCCGCAAGGGCGCCATCGAGGCCGGGCGTGACGCGGACTTCGTGGTCCTCGCCCCCGACGAGACCTTCACCGTCGACCCGGCCGCTCTCCTCCACCGCAACCAGGTCACCGCCTACGCCGGCAGAACCCTGCACGGCGTCGTCAAGTCCACCTGGCTGCGCGGCACGCGGATCGCTGCCGACGGCGTACTCGCCGAACCAACCGGCCGGCTCCTCGAAAGGAACCACTGACCATGACGGCGACACCTCACTTCACCGGCGACGCGAGCCCGTACGGGGGAGGCGACCCGTACGCCGACTACCGCACCGCGGACTTCCCCTTCGCCTCCCTCGTGGACCTCGCGGACCGCCGCCTCGGCGCCGGTGTCATCGCCGCCAACGACGAGTTCTTCGCCGAGCGCGAGAACCTGCTGAAGCCGGGGCCCGCGGAGTTCGACCCCGAGCACTTCGGTCACAAGGGCAAGATCATGGACGGCTGGGAGACCCGCCGTCGACGTGGCGCGAGCGCCGCCGAGCCGCACCCCACCGACGAGGACCACGACTGGGCCCTCGTACGCCTCGGCGCTCCCGGTGTGGTGCGCGGACTGATCGTCGACACCGCGCACTTCCGCGGCAACTACCCGCAGTCGGTCTCCGTCGAGGCGACCTCGCTGCCCGGATCCCCGTCGCCCGAGGACCTCCTCGCGCCCGACGTGACGTGGACAACCCTCGTCCCCCGTACGGCCGTCGGCGGCCACGCGGCCAACGGCTTCGCCGTCGACGCGGAGCGGCGCTTCACCCACCTCCGGGTCAACCAGCACCCCGACGGCGGCATAGCCCGCCTGCGCGTCCACGGCGAGGTGGCCCCCGACCCGGCGTGGCTGGCCGCCCTCGGTACGTTCGACCTGGTGGCCCTGGAGAACGGCGGCGAGGCCGAGGACGCCTCCGACCGCTTCTACTCCCCGGCCACCAACACCATCGCGCCGGGTCGCTCCCGCAAGATGGACGACGGCTGGGAGACCCGCCGCCGGCGCGACAAGGGCAACGACTGGATCCGCTACCGGCTGGCCGAGCACGCGGAGATCCGGGCGGTCGAGATCGACACCGCCTACCTCAAGGGCAACGCGGCGGGCTGGGCGGAGATCTCGGTGAGCGACGGACAGGCCGGCGACCCGGTCCAGCTCCTGCCTCGCACCCGGCTGCAGCCCGACACGAACCACCGCTTCGTCCTGCCGGAGCCCGTACGCGGCACGCACGTCCGGATCGACATCTTCCCGGACGGCGGGATCTCGCGGCTGCGGCTCCTCGGCTCACTGACAGAGGAAGGGGCGGCGCGGCTGGCCGCCCGGCACGAGGAGCTCGGCGGATAGCCTCCCCGCGCGCTGCGCGGTCCGCGGGCGGGTGTGCCGGTTCATGACCGCCTGTGGGGATATGCGACCCTGGTCGGTACTTCGCCGCACCGACCAGGAGTCGTCATGATCTTCATCGCCGTCAAGTTCACCGTGCGTACCGCCGAGCGGGACAACTGGCTCCCGGCCGTCGAGGACTTCACCCTCGCCACCCGTCAGGAGCCGGGCAACGTCTTCTTCGACTGGTCCTACAGCGTCGAGAATCCGGACCAGTTCGTCCTGCTCGAGGCGTTCGCCTCGCAGGAGGCGGGCGTGGCGCACGTGAACTCCGAGCACTTCAAGGCGGCGATCGACACCATGTCGGATCTCGTCAGCGAGGTCCCGGAGATCATCAACGTCGAGGTGCCCGGCGACGACTGGTCCCGGATGTCGGAGGTCACCCCGCGCAACCGGTGACCGTCGCCGCCTCGTCGGCCGGTGGCCGCCGTCCTCAGAACTCCTCGTGGGTGTCGGGGTCCCCACCGAAGCGGTGCGGCGGACGGGCCCCGATGCGGTCCAGCTCCCGCTGCGTCAGCTCGAAACCGAACAGGTCGAGATTCTCCCGCTGCCGGCCGGGATCGGCGGACTTCGGGATCGGTACCGCGCCCAGCTGGGTGTGCCACCGCAGCACGACCTGGCCCGGCGTCACACCATGGGCCTCGGCGATGGAGATCACCTCCGGGGCCTCGAGCACCTGACGACCCCGGGCCAGCGGACTCCAGCTCTCCGTCACGATGCCCTTGGCGGCGTGCACCGCCCGCAACTCCTCCTGCGGGAGCAGGGGGTGCATCTCGATCTGGTTGACCACGGGCAGCACACCCGTTTCCCGCTCCAGCCGGTCCAGCTGCTCCGCCGTGAAGTTGGAGACGCCGATGGAGCGTACGAGGCCGTCGTCGCGGAGCTTGGCCATCGCCTTCCAGGTGTCCACGTACCTGTCCACCCGGGGCAGCGGCCAGTGGATGAGATACAGGTCGACGTACTCCAGCCCCAGCTTGCTCCGGGACTCCTCGAAGGAGGCCAGCGTCTCCTCGTAGCCGTGGTGGCGGCCGGGCACCTTGGTCGTGACGAAGACGTCCTGCCGCGGTACACCGGAGCGGGCGATGCCGCGCCCGGTGCCGGTCTCGTTCCTGTAGTTCAGCGCGGTGTCCACGAGCCGGTAGCCGAGCCGCAGCGCGTCGGCGACGGCCTTCTCGGCCGCGTCGTCGTCCAGTGGCCAGGTGCCGAGGCCCACCGCGGGGATCGTGCTGCCGTCGTGGAGGTTGCGGACCGGGGGCGGTGTCCGGCTCATGGTCTCCCCTTTCGTTCACGTACCGTCCCCGCCAGCGTAGGGCGGGGCACGGGACGCGGCTCCCTCAACAGAGGTCGTTGTGCCAGTCGCCGTCCTCCAGCACCCAGGAGGACCGCTCGTCGTACGTCGGCTCGCCGACGCCGTAGGTCACCTGCGCGTTGCTCGCGTGGATGTCGTCCACGGACAGCCGCCGCACGGTGTACGTCTTCCCGAGCTGCTCGGCCGTCTGTGAGGCCCGGTCGGCGAGCGCCCCGAACTGTTCCTCGGACCATTCCTTCCGGCAGCGCGTCGAGAGCAGCGCGTACGCGGCGCCGGTGTCGGGCCCGTAGTAGGCCTTCACGTACGCGCGCACGGACTCTTCCAGTGCCGCTGTGTCCACCGGGGGCGCGGAAGACGCCGGAGGCGAGCCGGTGGCGGGTGACCTGGACGGCGCGGCTCCAGGTGTTGCTTCCGGTTCCTGGGAGCAGGCGGTCAGCGCGGCCAGAGCGACGAGCGCGGGCAGTGCGGTACGGGTGATGTGTGTGGTGCGCATGCGCCCTCTCTATCGAAGATGTGTGCGAGATGTGGGTGATGTCCTCGATTCGTGGCCGTTGTGGGGGCGCGATGGCGGATTCCGTCGGGCGTACCGATGAGTTCCGGCCGAGAGTGGGGTCGGAACAGATGGAAGCTCACGGGCTGCCGGGATCCATGACTCGTGGCCCCTGGCGGCAAGGCGAAGGAGCGGGATCATGGCGAAGCTGACACTCACCACGTTGTTGTCCCTCGACGGCGTGATGCAGGCGCCCGGAGGCACCGACGAGGACACCACCGGCGGGTTCGAGTACGGCGGCTGGGTCGTGCCCTTCGTCGACGAGGGCATGCACGCCTTCGCCGGTGAGGTCTTCGACCGCGCGGGCGCCTTTCTCCTCGGGCGGCGTACGTATGACATCTTCTCGGCCTACTGGCCCAAGGTCACCGACCCGCAGGACCCGATCGCCTCACGTCTCAACACCCTGCCCAAGCACGTCGTCTCCACCACCCTGACCGACCCGGCGTGGGAGAACACGACCGTGGTCTCCCGGGACGTCCCGGCCGAGGTCGCGCGGCTCAAGGAGCGGACGGCGGAGGGCGAGCTCCAGATCCACGGCAGCGGCACACTGGCACAGTCCCTCCTCGGGCACGATCTGATCGACGAGGTCAACCTGCTCGTCTTCCCTGTCCACCTGGGCAGCGGCAGGCGGCTCTTCCCGGACGGCGGGCAGCCGACGGCCTACGAGCTGATCGGCGCCCGTACGACCGGAAGCGGCATCGCGATCCACACCTACCGGCCCACGGGACGGGCGCAGTTCGGCACCTTCGAGGTCGGGGTGTGACGGAACGCGGGCCGGGGACGCCGCGGCTCAGGGAACGGCCGGCAGCAGGGAAAGGTCGGCGTCGGCGGCGTGCAGCCGTCCCAGGATGGCCCGAGCCGCCTTGGTGTAGCCGGGGCTGTTGTTGTGCAGTACGGACTCCGCGTTGGCCAGCTCCATGAACGCGATGAGCTCGAAGGCGAGCTGCGAGACGTCCGTGTCCGTGGCGAGTTCGCCCCGCACCCTGGCCTCCTCGAGCGTCTCCTCCACGAAGGTGACCCAGCCGGTCTGCGTGGCGGCCAGTGCGTCGTGCACCTTGCCCTGCCTGGAGTCGAACTCGGCGATGGTCGCGTAGAAGAAGCAACCGCCGCTGAACACCCGGCGCCGCGAGTAGGAGAGCCAGCTCTCGCACATCCGCCAGACGCGCGCCAGGCCGGGCGGTGCCGCCCTCGTCGGAGTCAGCACGTGCTCGACGAAGACGGTCACGGCGGCGCGCACGGTGGCGAGCTGCAGCTCCTCCTTGGAGCCGAAGAGGGCGAACACGCCGCTCTTGCTCAGCTTCAGTTCCGTGGCGAGCCGGCCGAGCGACAGGCCCTCCAGCCCCTCGGTCGAGGCGACGTGGACCGCGCGCCCCAGCACCAGCTGTCTGGTCTGGTTCCCCCGCTCGACCCGTCCGTCCAGCCGCGCTCCACCCATGTGCCAACTCCGTGTGTCCGAGCGTCCCAAGACCGACATTCTAGGAGGACCCGGCACCGGCGGGAGACCGCTTCGACCGGTGGCAACCCCTGCGAACAGGTGGCCGAGTCACCCGGTGGACAGAGGTTCCCCGAGGGGAGGTGGCCGTTCGGTACGGTGATCGCTCCCCGTGTGAGCCGGCACAGGCGACGTCCTGATGCTGCTCGCGGCCCTCGCCCGTACGGCCCATGCCGTCTCGGCGCGCCGGGCGCGGTACTCGTCCTGGCGGGGGGTCCGCGTGGGGCGCCGCCGCGCTCCACCCGAGCGCCGCCACGGTCACGGCGCACGTCTCCCGGATCCTGGCCCGGCTCGAACTCAACAACCGTGTACAGGCAGCCCTGTTGGTGCAGGACGCGGGTCTCCTCCATGAGGACGAGGACGGGACGCGGGACGGCCGCCTAGGCTGAACCGATCAGACCGGATGAGGGGCGGGACGATGACAGTGATCGATCTGCGCGGGGCGCGGGACTTCAGCGCGAACCCGTATCCGTACTACGCGAAACTGCGCGCCGAGGGGCCGGCGCACGCCGTCCGTACCGATGACTTCGAGCGGGTCTGGTTGATCGTCGGTTACGAGGAGGCCCGCGCGGCCCTCGCGGACCAGCGGTTCAGCAAGGACTGGCGGACGACGGAACGCTTCTCGGCGACGAGCAACCCGATCAACGCCAACATGCTGGAGATGGACCCCCCGCACCACACCCGGCTGCGCAAACTCGTCGCACGCGAGTTCACCGCCCGGCGGATCGAGGCGATGCGCCCGCGCGTCGAGCAGATCACCGCGGACCTCCTCGACGCGATGGTGCCCGCCGGGAGCGCCGACCTCATCGACGCTTTCGCCTTCCCGCTGCCGATGACCGTGATCTGCGAGCTCCTCGGCGTACCCGACATCGACCGGGACGCCTTCCGCCTGCTGTCCAACGCCGTCGTGACGCCCGTCTCGCCGGAGAAGGAGAGCGAGGCGGTCCACGCCATGGGCGCCTACCTCGTCGAGCTGGTCGAGGGCAAGCGGCGTGCCCCGGGCGACGACCTGATGAGCGCCCTCATCCAGGCACGTGACGACGACGGTGACCGGCTGTCGCCGGACGAACTGATCGGCATGGCCTTCCTGCTCCTGGTGGCCGGACACGAGACCACCGTGAACCTGATCGCCAACGGCGTACGGGCCCTCCTCGACCATCCGGAGCAGCTGGCCCTGCTCCGCGCCGAGCCGGAGCTGATCGACGGGGCCGTCGAGGAGATGCTCCGCTACGAAGGGCCCGTCGAGACGGCGACCTTCCGCTTCACCCGCGAACCCGTCCAGGTCGGCCCGGTCGTCATACCGCGGGGTGAGGCGGTGCTGGTGGCCCTGGGCTCCGGGGACCACGACCCCGGCCGCTATCCGGATCCGGACACCTTCGACATCCGGCGTGAGGCGCAGGGGCATCTGGCCTTCGGGCACGGCATCCACTTCTGCCTGGGTGCACCTCTGGCCCGGATGGAGGGCCGCGTCGCGATCCGCGCGCTGCTGGAGCGCTGCCCCGGCCTCACACGGGACTCCGACGACGAGGACCTCGACTGGCTGCCCGGACTGCTGCTCCGGGGAGTCCGCCGTCTTCCGGTGCGCTGGTGAGGTGGGATGGCGTCCATGACTGAACTCTCCCTCGGCGCGGCGCGGCAGATCCTCGACAGCCAGCCGTTCAGCGGGCTCGTCGGCGCACGGATCACGGAGTTCGGGGACGGCGACGCCGTCCTCGAGGTGGATGTGCGCGAGGAGCTCACTCAGCAGAACGGATTCCTGCACGGCGGCGTGGTGTCCTACGCGGCCGACAACGCCCTGACCTTCGCCGCCGGGACCACCCTGGGGCCCGCCGTCCTGACCGGCGGTTTCTCCATCCAGTACGTGCGACCCGCGAGCGGCCGCACTCTGATCGCCCGCGCGTCGGTGGTGCACACGGGCCGCAGGCAGGCTGTGGTGCGCTGCGACCTGTACACCGCGGACGACACGGGGACCGAGACGCTGTGCGCGGTGGCCCAGGGAACCGTTCTCTCCGCCCGGCCGACCTGAAGGAAACCTCGGTGACCACGGAAACCACGCTCGACCTCGGGGCACTCGGCGACGACTTCATCCGCGACCCCTATCCGGTATACGCGGGGCTACGCGCCCGTGGTCCGGTGCACCGGGTCCGTATCCCGGAGGGTGCGGAGGCCTGGCTCGTCGTCGGGTACGAGGCGGGCAGGGCCCTCCTCGCCGACCAGCGACTCTCCAAGGACTGGGGCAGGGCGTCGCCCACACTGGGCCTCAGGAAGGTGTCCGCGGGGACGTCCATGCTGGGCTCGGACGCCCCGGCCCACACCCGGCTGCGCAGACTCGTGGCCAGGGAGTTCACCGCACGCCGGATGGAACAACTTGTGCCGCGTGTCCAGGAGATGACGGACTCCCTGCTCGACTCCATGCTGGCCGGGCCGGGCCGGAGCGCGGATCTGGTCGAGGCGCTGTCGTTCCCGCTGCCGATGGCCGTCATCTGTGAACTCCTGGGTGTGCCGTCCCTGGACCGGCAGGCCTTTCGCGAGTGGTCCAACACGGCGGTGTCGTCCCTTGACGCCGAGGCGCGGGGCCGGGCCACCGCGTCCATGACGGCGTACCTGGGCGACCTGATCACCGAGAGGCGCGCGGCACCGGGGGACGACCTGATGAGCGCGCTGATCCACACGGCCGACGACGGCGGCGACCGTCTCTCCGCCGAGGAACTCATCGGCATGGCGTGGCTGCTGCTCGTCGCCGGACACGAGACCACGGTCAACCTCATCTCCAACGGGGCCCTCTCGCTGCTGAACCACCCGCACCAACTGGCAGCACTGCGAGCCGACTTCGGCCTCATCGGCAACGCGGTCGAGGAGACACTCCGTTACGAGGGGCCCGTCGAGACGCCCACGTACCGCTTCACCACCGAAGCGCTGGACGTCGCGGGCACGGTGATCCCCGGCGGCGGCGAGCTCGTCCTGGTCGCCATGGCCGACTGCGACCGCGACCCCGCCCGCTTCCCGGACGCCGACCGCTTCGACATCACCCGGGACACCCGCGGGCACGTCGCCTTCGGCCACGGCATCCACTACTGCCTGGGTGCGCCCCTGGCCCGCATCGAGGCCCGCGTAGCCCTCCGGTCGCTCCTGGAACGCTGCCCGGAGCTGCGGCTCGACGCCGACCCGGCCGGCCTGTCCTGGCGCACGGGCATGCTGATCCGGGGGCCGTTGTCGCTGCCGGTGGCCTGGTAGAAGGGCTCAGACCTCGGCGATCTCCGTCATCCGTACGGGACGGTGCTGCTCGCGCGACAGCTCGCACGCCTCGGCAACGCGCAGCGCGTGCAGCGCCTCCCGGCCGTCGCACGGGTTCGGCAGTCCTCCGTCCACGACGCGCAGGAACGCGTCCAGTTCGGCCTCGTACGCCGGGGCGAACCGCTCCAGGAAGCCGGGCCACGGCTTGGCCGGCGCGGGCGGTCCCTGCGGCTCGGCCGAGGTCAGCGGCGTACGGTCGTCGAAACCGACCGCGATCTGGTCCTGCTCGCCCGCGAGTTCCATGCGTACGTCGTAACCCGCCCCGTTGCACCGGGTGGCCGTCGCCGTGGCCAGCGTGCCGTCGTCCAGCGTCAGCAGCGCCGCCGCCGTGTCCACATCGCCCGCCTCCCGGAACATCGCCGGGCCCGCGTCCGACCCGGTGGCGTACACCTCCGTCACCTCACGGCCCGTCACCCAGCGCAGGATGTCGAAGTCGTGCACCAGGCAGTCCCTGAACAGGCCGCCGGAGAGCGGCAGATACGCGGCCGGCGGGGGAGCGGGGTCGGACGTCGTCGCCCGTACGGTGTGCAGCCGGCCCAGTGCGCCGCCCCGCACGGCGGCACGCGCCGCGGCGTACCCCGCGTCGAACCGGCGCATGAACCCCAGCTGGAGCACACTGCCCGCCCGCTCGACCTCGCGCAGCGCGCCCAGGGTCCCCGCCAGGTCCAGGGCGATCGGCTTCTCGCAGAAGGCGGGCAGGCCGGCCCGTGCCGCCCGGCCGATGAGATCGGCGTGCGCCGAGGTGGCCGAGGTGATCACGACCGCGTCCACCCCCGCGCCGAGAACCTCCTCGGCTGACGCGACGGCGGTCGACCCCGTCCGCGCCGCGACCTGTGCGGCGCGGACGCCGTCCGGATCCGTCACCACCAGGCCGGCGACCCCGGGATGGCGTGCCAGGACGCCCGCGTGGAAGGAACCGATCCGGCCCGTGCCGATGAGTCCGATGCGCATGAACACAACGTGCCGCCCCCCGGGCGCACTGTCAACTATATGTCCTGACAAATCGAAGGGTGCGGCGCGACCGCAGGAGGTACGCTCCGTGCCGTGCCCAAACCCACCGCCGACTCCGCCGCCCTGGGGCTGGGCGTGGACCGCACCAGCCCCGTCCCCCTCTACTACCAGCTGGCCCAGCAACTGGAGGCGGCCATCGAGCACGGGCGACTCGCGCCCGGCAGCCTCCTCGGCAACGAACTGGAGCTCGCCGCACGGCTCGGACTGTCCCGGCCCACCGTCCGCCAGGCCATCCAGTCACTCGTCGACAAGGGGCTGATGGTGCGCCGGCGCGGTGTCGGTACCCAGGTCGTGCACAGCCGCATCAAGCGCCCGCTCGAACTGAGCAGCCTCTACGACGACCTCGAGACAGCCGGCCGCCACCCCACGACCCGGGTGCTGCGCAACACGGTCGAGCCGGCGACCCCCGAGGTCGCCGCCGCGCTCGGCGTCGAGGAGGGCAGTGATGTCCACCTCGTCGAGCGGGTGCGTTCCACGCATGACGAGCCCATGGCGCTGCTGCGCAACCACCTGCCGCCGAACCTGCTCGATCTCGGCACCGAGCGGCTGGAGTCCACCGGCCTGTACCGGATGATGCGTGCGACGGGGATCACGCTGCACAGCGCCCGGCAGTCCGTCGGGGCCCGTGCCGCCACCGCAGAGGAGGGCGAACTGCTCGCGGAGCCCGCGGGGGCGCCGCTGCTGACGATGGAGCGCACCACCTTCGACGACGGCGGCCGGGCGGTCGAATTCGGTTCGCACGTCTACCGGGCCTCGCGGTACGCCTTCGAGTTCCAGCTGCTGGTCCGGCCCTGAGATCTCCGGCGGACCGGTCTCGGGGGCGCCGGGTAAGAATGTTCGGACAAAAACATTGACGCGGTCATGCTCGGTCGCTAGAACGACGGGGGGGCGCGGCCCGCGCCCCTGCCGGGCCATGCCGGTCGGGGCTCGGGGATACTTGGCCCGCCGGGCGGCGAGTCCGCCGTCCACGGTTTCACCAGGCAGCACAGCGAGCAGCACAAGAAGGGCACGGCGTCGTGGCAAGGGTTCGGACAGGGGTACGCGCGATGGGCGCCGTTCTGGCAGCGGTACTGGCGGCCTCCCTCGCGGGATGCAGCAGCACCGGCGGCAAGCGGGCGGAGGAGCGCGCCCAGCAGGCCGCCGAGGGCCGGTCCGCGGTGAACACGCCCCGCTGGACGTTCGCCATGGTCACCCACTCGGGCGATGGCGACACCTTCTGGGACATCGTCCAGAAGGGTGCCGACCAGGCAGCCGACAAGGACAACATCAACTTCCTCTACTCGCACAACGACGAGGGCCAGCAGCAGGCCGAGCTCGTCCAGACCGCGATCGACAAGAAGGTCGACGGCCTGATCGTCTCGCTCGCCAAGCCCGACTCGATGAAGGCCGTCGTGGCCAAGGCGGTCAAGGCCGGCATCCCCGTGATCACGGTGAACTCCGGGTCCGCCGAGTCCAAGGCCTTCGGCGCGCTCACCCACATCGGCCAGGACGAGTCCATCGCGGGCGAGGCCGTCGGGGACGAGCTCGACGAGCGGGACCGCAAGAAGGCGCTCTGTGTCCTGCACGAGCAGGGCAACGTCGGCCACGAGCAGCGCTGCGCCGGGGCGAAGAAGTCCTTCGGCGGGACGATGCAGAACCTCTACGTCGACGGCACCAACATGCCCGACGTCCAGGCGTCCATCGAGGCCAAGCTCGACTCCGACCGGAGCATCGACGCGGTCGTCACTCTCGGCGCCCCCTTCGCCGCGGCCGCCGTCAAGGCGAAGCAGACCGCGGGCAGCAAGGCCGAGATCGACACCTTCGACCTCAACGCGAGTGTCGCCACCGGCCTGCAGAACGGATCGCTCGGCTTCGCCGTCGACCAGCAGCCCTTCCTCCAGGGGTACCAGGCAGTCGACCTGCTCTGGCTCTACCGCTACAACCAGAACGTGCTCGGCGGCGGCCGGCCCGTCCTGACCGGCCCGCAGGTCATCACCGCCGACGACGCCGACGCGCTCGCCGAGTACACGAAGCGGGGGACGCGATGACAGCGACCGGGCAACCGGCGGCGCCCCTCACCGACGAACGCCTGCTGCGCACCTCCCCCCTGCGTAAGCTGCTCGGCCGGCCCGAGCTCGGCTCGGTCGTCGGTGCCGCGGCCGTCTTCCTCTTCTTCGCGATCGTCGCCGACAGCTTCCTCCGGGCCTCCAGCCTCGGCACGGTGCTGTACGCGGCCTCCACCATCGGGATCATGGCGGTGCCCGTCGCGCTCCTGATGATCGGCGGCGAGTTCGACCTCTCCGCCGGCGTGATGGTGACCAGCTCCGCACTGATCTCCTCGATGTTCAGCTACCAGATGACCGCCAACGTCTGGGTGGGCGTCTTCGTGTCGCTGCTGGTCACCCTGGGGTTCGGTGCCTTCAACGGCTTCATGCTGACCCGCACCAAACTTCCGAGCTTCATCATCACGCTCGGCACGTTCCTGATGCTGACCGGCCTGAATCTGGGCTTCACCAAGCTGATCAGCGGCACCGTGTCGACCAAGGCCATCGGGGACATGGAGGGCTTCGACTCCGCCCGCAAGGTCTTCGCGTCCTACCTCACCCTCGGCGACGTCGAGCTGAAGGTCACCATCCTGTGGTGGGCGGTGCTCGTCGCGATCGCGACCTGGATCCTGATCCGTACGCGCTTCGGTAACTGGATCTTCGCCGTCGGCGGGGAGGCCGACGCCGCCCGCGCGGTCGGTGTGCCCGTGATCCGTACGCGGATCGGGCTCTACCTCGGTGTCGCCTTCGCCGCCTGGGTCTCCGGCCAGCACCTGCTGTTCTCCTACGACGTCGTGCAGTCCGGCGAGGGCGTCGGCAACGAGCTGATCTACATCATCGCGGCCGTCATCGGCGGCTGTCTGATCACCGGCGGATACGGTTCCGCGATCGGCTCCGCGGTCGGCGCGATCATCTTCGGCATGACCAGCAAGGGCATCGTGTACGCGGAGTGGAACCCCGACTGGTTCAAGTTCTTCCTGGGAGCGATGCTGCTCCTGGCCACCCTGCTCAACGCATGGGTACGCAAGCGTGCGGAGGCGACGAAATGACGGCCACCCAGGCTCCGGCTCCCCGGGACACGGCCGGCCCGGCGCTCGTCCAGCTCGACGACGTCAGCAAGTACTACGGCAACATCAAGGCCCTGGAGAACGTCTCGCTGGAGGTCCGCGCGGGCGAGATCTCCTGTGTCCTCGGCGACAACGGCGCCGGCAAGTCCACCCTCATCAAGATCATCGCGGGGCTGCACCGGCACGACGCCGGGACCTTCCTGATCGAGGGTGAGGAGACCACGCTCGTCAACCCGCGCGACGCCCTGGACCGGGGAATCGCCACCGTCTACCAGGACCTGGCCGTCGTCCCCCTCATGCCGGTCTGGCGCAACTTCTTCCTCGGCTCGGAGCCGACGAAGGGCTCAGGCCCGTTCAAGCGCCTCGACGTGCGGCGGATGCGGGAGACGACCCGCGCGGAACTGCTGCGTATGGGCATCGACCTGCGCGACGTCGACCAGCCCATCGGCACCCTGTCGGGCGGCGAACGCCAGTGCGTGGCCATCGCGCGGGCCGTGTACTTCGGTGCGAAGGTCCTCGTCCTCGACGAGCCGACCGCGGCGCTCGGCGTCAAGCAGTCGGGGGTCGTGCTCAAGTACGTCGCGGCTGCCAGGGACGCCGGACTCGGCGTGGTCCTCATCACGCACAACCCCCACCACGCCTACCTCGTGGGTGACCGGTTCGTGCTGCTCAAGCGTGGCGCGATGTCCGGGAGTCACACCAAGGACTCCGTCACGCTGGACGAACTGACCCGTCAGATGGCGGGTGGGAGTGAGCTCGACGAGCTCAGCCACGAGCTCGAACGGGCCCCTTCGCCGGACCACCTCGGCGGCGGCCCGACCGAGGATGACATCCCATAAGTCCTGTTTTGCATCCCCCGCTCCCGGGCCGGAGACCGATTCCAGGGGCGGGGGAATGGCAGAATCGTGTACGGCGGGCGCCGTCCGCCGCCGGACGGACCACCGACCGGCCCCCCGACCTGCGCAGGGACGATGAGCACGTACCGCGACTTCACACACCGCGGCTCCGCCCGCGCGACCGTCCTGCGGACCGTCGGCACCAGGGAGCGGCGCTCGCACCTCACAGCGCCCAGGGTTCCGACCGTCGGCATCGACATCGGCGGGACGAAGGTGATGGCCGGCGTCGTCGACGCCGACGGCAACATCCTGGAGACCCTGCGCACCGAGACGCCGGACAAGTCCAAGAGCCCCAAGGTCGTCGAGGACACCATCGTCGAGCTGGTCCTGGACCTCTCGGACCGGCACGATGTGCACGCCGTCGGCATCGGCGCCGCGGGCTGGGTCGACGCCGACCGCTCCAAGGTGCTGTTCGCCCCGCATCTCGCCTGGCGCGACGAACCCCTCCGCGACGCCATCGCCTCCCGGCTGGTGGTCCCCGTGATGGTCGACAACGACGCCAACACGGCGGCCTGGGCGGAATGGCGCTTCGGCGCCGGCCGCGGCGAGGATCACCTGGTCATGATCACGCTGGGTACCGGCATCGGCGGCGCGATCCTGGAGGACGGGCACGTCAAGCGCGGCAAGTACGGCGTCGCGGGTGAGTTCGGCCATATGCAGGTGGTGCCCGGCGGGCACCGCTGCCCCTGCGGCAACCGTGGCTGCTGGGAGCAGTACAGCTCGGGCAACGCCCTCGTACGCGAGGCCAGGGAACTGGCCGCCGCGGACTCCCCGGTGGCGCACGGCATCATCGAGCGGGTCAAGGGCAACATCCCCGACATCACCGGGCCGCTCATCACCGAACTGGCCCGCGAGGGCGACGCGATGTGCGTCGAGCTCCTCCAGGACATCGGCCAGTGGCTCGGCGTCGGCATCGCCAATCTCGCGGCCGCCCTGGACCCGTCCTGCTTCGTCATCGGCGGCGGGGTCAGCGCGGCCGACGACCTGCTGATCGGCCCGGCGAGGGACGCCTTCAAGCGCCACCTCACGGGCCGCGGCTACCGCCCGGAGGCCCGGATCGCGAAGGCCCAGCTCGGCCCCGAGGCGGGTATGGTCGGCGCCGCCGACCTCGCACGCCTGGTCGCCCGGAGGTTCCGGCGGACCAACCGCCGCCGGGTCGAGCGTTACGAGCGGTACGCGCAGTTCTACGACCAGGCCGCGAGCACCATCCGTAACACGCGCAGCACCCGTACCGCCGACTGATCCACGGGCCGCGCGCCGCGGCCCGGCCACCCGCACTCCGCTCCGTACCGCAGCTTCGAGGGATCACCGACCATGACCGCAGCCGAGCACCACATCGTGCCGCGCCAGCCCCCTTCGTCAGGCTCTTCGGGGTCCTCAGGCTCCTCCGGAGACGGCGACGGGACGCCTCCGCAGGACCGGCGCAGGGTGATCCGCCGACGCCTGATCACGCTGACCATCATCGTGCTGCTCATCGGGATCCCGGCCGGCTACCTGGTGATCTCCGCAGGACAGAGCCGCCGCTCCGGCAAGGACAAGGAGGCCGAGGCGGCCGCCCAGGGACTGCGCGAGGACTGGCCGTCCGGCATGCAGCGCCGGATCTTCGAACTGCCCATCCCGGGCAACGCGGCCGGAGTCCAGTACTACGAGACGAACAACTGGAAAGCCAGTCGGATGTACGTGAAGTTCCGTACGACCTCCGCCGGGCTCGACCGCTTCCTGAGCGGTGTCGGCACCGGCCGTGCCGCGCTGGAGACCGGCAAGGTCACCATCAGCGACCGGGACGTCAAGATCACCGGCTGGTACTTCGGGCCGGGTGTCGACTGGGCGGGCACGGTCCACAAGAACAAGGATCCGCGCCCCACCCAGAACATCACCGTCAACATGACCGATCCGGCGGCTCCGGTCGTCTACGTGGTCTCTGCGGCGACCCCCTGACGCGGAGCGGACGGGCCGCTCATTACCCTGGCGCGAGTGAGTGAAGTGAGCGAGACGACCCCGCAGCCCGCCCGGCCCCCGCGGACGGCCACCCCCGAGCCCCTTCAGGGCGAGGTGATCCGGCAGCTGCCCTCGGCTCCCCAGCAGGGGCAGCCGTACGCGCAGGCCCCCGGGCCGACAGCCGCACAGTCCCCGCAGGCGGCCACCCCGCCTCCGCGACAGGCGTCCGCTCCGCACTCGCAGCCGGCTCCCGGACCGCAGTACACCCAGCCGCAGGAGTACGCCCAGCCGCAGGCCGCCCAGCCGTACTCGCAGGCTCCCGGACCTCAGCAGGTGCCGCAGCACGCCCCAGGTCCGCAGCACGCCCCGCAGCAGCCTCATGGCGCCGACGGGGCGCAGCCGGGCGGCCCGGCGGCACAGGGGCCGCAGCACGGTCCCGGTCCTCAGGCCGCGCGGCAAGCGCAGCCCGGACGGGTGCTCCAGTACCGCTTCGACGGGCCGGAGGACGCCCCCGTCCTGGTCATCGGTCCCTCCCTGGGTACCACATGGCACATGTGGGACCGCCAGATACCCGAGCTGTCCCAGCACTGGCGGATCTTCCGCTACGACCTCCCCGGGCACGGCGGAGCCCCCGCCCACCCCGCCACCGCGGTCACCGAACTCGCCGACCGCCTCCTCGCCACGCTGGACAGCGTCGGCGTGCAGCGCTTCGGTTACGCGGGCTGTTCCATCGGCGGCGCCGTCGGTGCCGACCTCGCGCTGCGCCACCCCCACCGGGTCACGGCCCTGGCACTCGTCGCCGCGTCGCCGCGCTTCGGCACCGCCGACGAATTCCGTCAGCGCGGGGTGATCGTCCGCAGCAACGGCCTGGAGCCGATCGCCCGTACCTCTCCGGAACGCTGGTTCACCCCTGGCTTCGCCGCGGCCCAGCCCGCCATCGTCGAGTGGGCCGTACAGATGGTCCGTACCACCGATCCCGGCTGCTACATCGCCTCCTGCGAGGCGCTGGCCGCCTTCGACATCCGTACGCAACTTCCCCGCATCGGTGTGCCGACCCTCGTCCTGGTCGGTGCCGAGGACAAGGTCACCGGGCCGGCCGAGGCCCGGACCCTGGTCGCGGGTATCCCGGACGCCCGGCTCGCCCTCGTCCCCGGTGCCTCCCACCTGGCGCCGGTCGAACAGCCGGCCGCCGTCACCGATCTGCTGCTCATGCACTTCTCGACCGCCTGGCAGGACACCCTCACGTCGATGCCCGTACCGCCGTCCCCGTCCCCGGGTTTCGCCGCTCCGTTCGCCCCCGTCGTCCCCGTCGCGGAGATCGCCGCCGCGGCCGAACTGCCCGACACTTCCCCCACGGGACGCAGCGACCGTTTCGACCGGGGGATGAAGGTCCGGCGCGAGGTACTGGGCGATGCCCATGTGGACGCCGCGGCGGCCGCGTCCGACGGCTTCACCGAGGACTTCCAGGAACTCCTCACCCGCTACGCCTGGGGCGAGATCTGGAGCAGGGAGGGCCTCGACCGCAGGGCCCGCAGCTGCGTCTCCCTCACCGCGGTCGTCGCGTCCGGGCACCTGGGCGGGCTCGCCCAGCACGTCAGGGCGGCCCTCCGTAACGGGCTCACACCCGTCGAGATCAAGGAGGTGCTCCTCCAGACGGCCGTCTACTGCGGCATCCCGGCGGCAGGCGCGGCGTTCGAGATCGCGCAGTCGGTGATCCAGGAGGAAACCACCCCGCACGCGTAGCAGGATGGTGGCATGAACGCTTCGTCTCTCACGCTCACCAAGAAGACCCACTCCTGCGTCCGCCTGGAGCGGAACGGCCAGTCGCTCGTCATCGACCCCGGCGGATTCACCGAGGACGACGCCGCGGTCGGCGCGGACGCGATCCTGGTGACGCACGAACACCCCGACCACTTCAACGAGGCGCGGCTGCGTGCCGCGTTGGAGTCCAATCCCGCCGCACGGGTGTGGACCCTGCGCAGTGTGGCCGAGCAGGTGTCCGCCGCGTTCCCGGGGCGCGTGACCACGGTCGGCCACGGCGACACGTTCACCGCCGCGGGACTCGAGGTACAGGTGCACGGCGAACTGCACGCGGTGATCCACCCGGACATCCCGAGGGTCACCAACATCGGTTTCCTCGTGGATGGTTCGGTCTTCCACCCGGGCGACGCCCTCACGGTGCCCGACCACCCGGTGGACACGCTGATGCTGCCGGTCATGGCCCCCTGGAACAAGATCTCGGAGGTCATCGACTACGTACGCGAGGTGAAGCCGCGCCGTGCGATCGACATCCACGACGCCCTGCTCACCGACCTGGCCCGCCCGATCTACGACATGCAGATCGGCGCACTGGGCGGGGCGGACCACGGCCGGCTGAGCCCAGGCGACGCGACCCGTCTCTGACCCGATTGTCAGTGGGAGCGGTTAGGTTTACCGCATGCGCATCGCCACCTGGAACGTCAATTCCATCACCGCCCGGCTTCCGAGGCTGCTGGCCTGGCTGGAGAGCAGCGGCACCGACGTGCTGTGCCTCCAGGAGACCAAGTGCACGCTCGAGCAGTTCCCCGCCGAAGCACTGCGCGAGGCGGGTTACGAGTCGGCGGTCAACGCCACAGGCCGGTGGAACGGCGTCGCGCTGCTCTCCCGCGTGGGCCTCGCGGACGTCGTGACGGGCCTGCCCGACGGCCCGGAGTACGAGGGCGTGCAGGAGCCGAGGGCGGTCTCCGCGACCTGCGGGCCCGCCCGCGTCTGGTCGGTCTACGTGCCCAACGGCCGTGAGGTCGCCCACGACCACTACGCCTACAAGCTGCGCTGGCTGGAGGCCCTGCAGAAGGCCGTCGCCGGGGACGCGGCGGGGGCGCTGCCCTTCGCGGTCCTCGGCGACTTCAACATCGCACCGTCCGACGAGGACGTGTGGGACCCGGCTCTCTTCGTGGGCGCCACCCACGTCACCCCCGCCGAGCGGGCGGCGCTCGCCACGCTGCGCGAGGAGGGACTCTCCGACGTGGTGCCGCGCCCTCTCAAGTACGACCACCCGTACACCTACTGGGACTACCGCCAGCTCAGCTTCCCGAAGAACAAGGGCATGCGCATCGACCTCGTCTACGGGAACGCCGCCTTCGCGGCGGCGGTCAAGGACAGCTACGTCGACCGCGAGGAGCGTAAGGGCAAGGGAGCCTCCGACCACGCCCCGGTGGTCGTGGACCTCGACCTCTGACGGCACTGTCAATGACGGGTTGACGCACTCCGAGTGTCAACCTAGGGTTGCCTCATGACGAAACCGCTGCGCGCCAACCCGCCCATCCGTCTCGACGACCTGATCGACGCGATCAAGGGAACCCACACCGACACGCTGGAACAGCTCTCCGGAGCCGTGGTCGCCGCGGATCACCTGGGTGAGATCGCCGATCACCTCATCGGCCACTTCGTGGACCAGGCGCGCCGATCCGGCGCGTCCTGGACGGACATCGGCCGGAGCATGGGGGTCACCCGGCAGGCCGCCCAGAAGAGGTTCGTGCCCAAGAAGCCCGGCGAGGCCTCGGACCTGGATCCGAGCCAGGGCTTCGGCCAGTTCGACCAGCAGGCCAGGAACGTCGTCATGGGTGCGAACAACGAGGCCCACGCCGCCCGTAATGACGAGGTGGGGGTGGAGCACCTGGTCCTGGGACTCCTGGCGGAGCCGGACTCGCCCGGCGCCCAGGCGATCGTCGGACAGGGGGTCCCGCTGGAGGCGGTCCGGGAGGCGGCGGCACTCGCCCTGCCGGCCGCGGCCGGCGACGTCCCCGAGCTGATTCCGTACGACGCCGGGGCCCGCAAGGTCCTGGAGCTCACCTTCCGGGAGGCGCTGCGACTCGGCCACCACGTCATCGGGACGGGGCACATCGTGCTGGCCGTGCTGGAATTCGAAGGGGGCGCCGGCGTCCTGTCGGGGCTGGGGATCGACAAGGACGTGGCGTCGTCCGATGTCGCCGCGGCGGTCGCCGCCGAAACAGAGGGCGCGACTCCGGGAAGCGAAGGCTGAGGTTGCCGCCCGGCGCCCGGCGCGCAGGCAACGGTTGCGCCGGGGCGACGCGGGTGCCTCCCCTCGCCGGGGCGGCCCCCGCGTCCTCGGGCCGCCTCAGTGCACCGAGAACCCGCCGTCGACGAACAGGGACTGCCCGGTGACGTAGGAGGAGGCGGCGCTCGCCAGGAACACCGCGGCGCCGGCGAAGTCCCCGGCCAGCCCGTTGCGTCCCGCCATCGTGCGAGCGGCCAGCGCCGCCACCCGCTCCGGGTCGGACGACAGGCGCTCGTTGAGCGGCGTCATCACGAATCCGGGCACCAACGTGTTGCAGGTGACACCGTGCGGCGACCAGGCCTCGGCCTGCGAGCGGGCCAGTGACTCCAGCGCCCCCTTGGAGACTCCGTACGCACCGCTCTGCACGAAGGCCCGATGCGCCTGCTGCGACGTGATGTGGATGATCCGGCCGAAGCCCCGCTCCGCCATACCCGGGCCGAACCTGCGGCCCAGCAGATAGGGCGCCTTGAGGTTCACCGTCATCGTGGTGTCCCAGACGTCCTCGTCGAGCTCGCTCATCGGCGGCCGCAGGTTGACCCCCGCGCAGTTGACGAGGATGTCGGGCTCACCGAACGCGGACGCCGCCTCCTCGCCGGCCGTACGCACGCCCTCGGAGGTCCCGAGGTCGGCGCTCACCCAGGCCGCCCGGCAGCCGTCGTCGGTGAGTTCACCGACGGTGCGCACCAGTTCCGCCTCCCTGCGTGCCACGACCACCACGCTCGCGCCGGCATGTGCCAGCGCTCCCGTGATGGCCCGGCCGATGCCGGAACTGCCGCCGGTCACCACGGCGACCCGGCCTTCCAGCGAGAAGAGTTCGGAAAGATAGTTCTGCGACGTCATGCCCCTATCCTAGATATATGACCAGGTCATGTACGGGGCAGGTCCCGGAGTGGGCGCAGTCGCGCGCCTTGTGATGCGGGAGGCGCCCGGGATGGGATCCTGGTCGGATGAACATCCCTTTCCTGGACAACTGGCGTAAGCGCCAGGGCGGTGCGCGGGAGGTGGCTCTCGCGGCCGCCGTCGAGACCGATCCGGACGGCGTCGCCGAGCTGTTCGCGGAATGCGAGTTGCTGCGTGCCCGGGCGGGGCAGTGCGGCCTCGAACTCGACGACACTCCCGTCTCGTTGTCCGCGCTCGACCAACTGCCGCCCATCTGGCGCGACGATCCCGAGGAGCTGCCCTGGGTGGGGAACGACGCCGGCCTCTACCTCGGCACCGTACTGGTGCGTACCGTCCCCGGAGCCGTCTGGGACATCCTGGCGGGCGGAAAGCCGGTGGTGCGTCTGGCGTCGGGGCGCGAGATCGATGTGGTCGCCGCCGGTCTGGACTGGGCGATGTCGGGGAGCCCCGAGCTCTCCGAGATGTACGCGGAGTCGGCGGAGAGCGGCCCCGAGGCCAAAACGCGATAAACAGCCTTATGCGCTTCCGGTGCGTGTCGGCGCCGAAGTGCGCCTCCGCCCCGGATAGTTTGCGCTGACCTCGACACCAGCGATAAGTGGGTAGGGCAGCGTATGGCCGTCGATCCGTTGATCGAACTGCGGGACGTCAACAAGCACTTCGGGAAGTTGCACGTACTGCAGGACATCAATCTCACCGTCGGCCGCGGGGAGGTGGTGGTGGTCATCGGCCCCTCCGGATCGGGCAAATCGACGCTCTGTCGGACCATCAACCGGCTGGAGACGATCGAGTCCGGCTATATCGCCATCGACGGGAGGCCGCTCCCCGAGGAGGGGAAGGGGCTCGCGGAGCTCCGGGCCGAAGTGGGCATGGTCTTCCAGTCGTTCAACTTGTTCGCCCACAAGACCGTGCTGGCGAACGTCTCGCTCGCCCAGCTCAAGGTCCGCAAGCGCAAGAAGGACGAGGCCGACCGGCGCTCCCGGGAGCTGCTGGAGCGGGTCGGGCTCGCCTCGCAGGCGGACAAGCTGCCCGCCCAGCTCTCCGGGGGCCAGCAGCAGCGCGTCGCCATCGCCCGCGCCCTCGCCATGGATCCCAAGGCCCTCCTCTTCGACGAGCCCACCTCCGCGCTCGACCCGGAGATGATCAACGAGGTCCTCGAGGTCATGCAGCAGCTCGCCCGGGAGGGCATGACCATGATGGTCGTCACGCACGAGATGGGCTTCGCCCGCTCCGCCGCCAACCGCGTGGTCTTCATGTCCGACGGACGCATCATCGAGAACCGCACTCCGGAGGACTTCTTCACCTCCCCGGAGAGCGACCGCGCCAAGGACTTCCTGTCCAAGATCCTCAAGCACTGACAGGGGGGCACCGTGTTGCGTACGAGGAACATCGCCGCCGTGCTGGTCTGCCTCCTGATCGCCGCGCTCTCCGCCGGCTGCGGCAGAGAGGGCAGCCCGCCGGTCAAGGGCCCGAAGGCCGGAGCGCTGCCCCAGTACAAGGTCGACACCGGCTTCGAGCTGCCGGAGTCGAAGACCTGGAGAAAGGCCAAGAAGCGTGGCCACCTGGTCGTCGGCGCCAAGGAGGACCAGCCGTACCTCGGCGAGAAGGATCCGGCCACCGGGATCTACTCAGGCTTCGACATCGAGATCGCCCGCATGATGGCGGCCTCGCTCGGCTTCGATCCGGACACGATCCGCTTCCGGACCATCGCCTCCGCCAACCGTGAGACGGCGCTCCAGAACGGGCAGATCGACTACTACGTCGGCACCTACACGATCAACGACATGCGCAAGAAGATCGTCGGCTTCGCCGGGCCGTACTACATGGCCGGGCAGGGGCTGTTGGTGCGCACCGACGAGAACGACATCCACGGACCGCAGGACCTGGCGGGCAGGACCGTCTGCTCGGCGGCCGGGTCCACGCCGTACCAGCGCATCGCGGCGGACTTTCCCGAAGCGGACCTCGTCGCGTACGACACCTACTCGATCTGTGTCGACAACCTGCTGACCTTCCAGGTAGACGCCGTCACCACGGACGACGCCATCCTGCTGGGCTTCGCGGCCAAGGCGCCGGAGGAGATGAAGGTGGTCGGCAAACCCTTCTCCGAGGAGCCGTACGGCATCGGCGTCCCGCGCGCCGACAACGCGCTGCGCGCCGCGCTCGACGACGCCCTGGAGGCCAACGAGAAGGACGGCAACTGGAAGAAGGCGTTCGAGGCGACCCTCGGCCTGTCCGGAGTGCCCGCGCCGAGACCCCCGACCATCGACCGTTACCCGGCGAACTGAGGGGCCGGCCACCACCATGGACGTACTGACAGAGAACTTCTCGCTCTACGGCAAGGGCTTCCTCGGCACCGTCGAGCTCACCGTCTACGCCTCGGTTCTGGCGCTGGTGCTCGGCTTCGCCATGGCGTCCTTCCGGGTCGCGCCCGTCGGCTCGCTCCGGGTGATCGGCACCGTCTGGGTGGCGGTGCTCCGCAACACCCCGCTGACGCTGCTGTTCTTCGCCGTACTGCTGGGTCTGCCCCGCTTCGGACTGGTCCTGCCCTTCCAGGTCTTCGCGGTCCTCGCACTCGGCTGCTACACCTCGGCCTTCATCTGCGAGGCCCTGCGCTCCGGTATCAACACCGTGCCAACCGGGCAGGGCGAAGCGGCTCGGAGCCTCGGGATGTCCTTCGGACAGACGCTGGGCAACGTGGTGCTCCCACAGGCCTTCCGGTCGGTGATCCCCCCGGTCGGCTCGACGCTCATCGCCCTCGCCAAGAACTCCGCGATCGCCGGGGCCTTCAGCGTCACCGAGCTGCTGGGCACCTACAAGACCCTCAACGAACTCGGTTACAGCATCATCTGGTCCTTCATCTGGATCGCCGTCGGATATCTGATCATCACCCTCGCCATCAGCGCACTCTTCAACGTGTTGGAGAAGCGCTGGGGAGTCGCCCGATGACCCACTCCACCGCCTCCGCCACCGCCCTCTACGACATTCCCGGGCCCGTCACCCGCAAGCGGCACTTCCTCTACGGTGTCCTCTCGACGGCCGTGATCCTCGCGCTGTTCGGCTGGATCCTCTATCTTCTCTTCGACACGGACCAGTTCACCGGTGCCAAGTGGACGCCCTTCACGTACAAGGGCATCCAGGAGCTGCTGCTGCGCGGTCTGGGGAACACGCTGAAGGCCTTCGCCTACGCGGCGGTCCTCTCCCTGGCCCTGGGGGCCGTGCTCGCCGTCGGCCGGCTCTCCGCCCACAAGCCGGTGCGCTGGATCTCGACGCTGCTGGTCGAGTTCTTCAGGGCCATGCCCGTGCTGGTGATGATCTTCTTCATCTTCGTCGCGCTCAAGGTCCAGCCGCTGCCGGCGCTGGTGGCCGGGCTGACCCTCTACAACGGGTCCGTGCTCGCGGAGGTCTTCCGTACGGGGATCAACTCCGTGGAGAGGGGGCAACGGGAGGCGGCGTACGCGCTGGGTATGCGCAAGACACAGGTCACCACCCACGTCCTGGCGCCGCAGGCCGTCCGGGCCATGCTGCCCACCATCATCAGCCAGCTGGTGGTGGCACTCAAGGACACCTCGCTGGGCTATCTGATCACCTACGAGGAGTTCCTCCACGCGGGCAAGCTGATCGCGTCGAACCTCGACTACGATCTGCCGTTCATCCCCGTGGTCATGGTGATCTCGCCCATCTACATCGGCATGTGCATGCTGCTCTCCTGGTTCGCCACCTGGGTGGCGAGACGGCAGCGGCGCAACCCGAAGACGGAAGGGACCGGCGTCGCGCCCGCCGAGCCGGGAACGCTCATGCCGGGCCGCTCGCGGTAGCCTTCGGCCGACCCGCCCGGCAGCAGCCGGTGATCACTCCTCGTACCGTGGAACCGGGACGCGATCCGTATCCGTGTGCGGTGGGGGAGAAGGTCAGCTGCGAGCCGGCCGGGTCGCGGCCGATGCGACGAGGGCCGGCGCAGGTCACCGGGTGGCATGTGGCCGGCCCGGACGCCGTGGACGTGGAGCGTGGTTCCACGCCCACGGCGTCCAGGCAACCGGTGCCGCAGGCGCACCCCTGGAGCGCGATCGTGGAATTTTCGCGTGGGAACGGCGAACGCCCGTTTTCGCGGGAGGAGTTGTCATGCGGTACGCCGACGGGCCGAGCACACATCGCGAGGTCCGGATCTCCGTCGGCCCCGCGCGCGTCCGGGGATCCTGGCCGACGTCGAGGCCATGGCCGGGTGGAGCCCCGAGCCGGTGAGGGGTGGAGCGGCTGGACGGCGCCGCCCCCGGCGGCCGGCGCTCCTTGCGTCAACCTCAACGCGCCTCCCATGAACGGAAGTTGGCGTGCTGTCGCCCACTTTCACCGCGTTCGAACCCGGCAACACGCTCACCTGGTGCGTTCTGGGCGTCGGCGGCCGTCACGGCACGCCGGTCGACGACCTGGACCTTCGCACGCACGCCGGACGCGGCGGAGCGCCGAGTGCGCGGCGTCCCGGACCTCAGCTGGTGGGCCGGTGAGAAGTCCGGGGCGCAGCGGGCAGCGGTGACTGTGCCGCCCGTGTCACATCGCCGACCAGCTCGACGGCATCGGGGCCGTACGCCTGGGAGTTGACCACGTTCAGGAGCAGTACGAAGGAGCCGTCGCGGTGCTTTCGCTGCAGTTTCTCGTAGGTGCGCATGAGGCAGCGCGAGGCGGCCTGGTCGGTGATGGCGCGCTGTCCGCAGAGCAGGAACACGGGCCGGGCATCCACGGGTCTCGGTCAGGGATCCTGGACGCTCGAGACATGCACGAGGTCGTCGAACGCCTCCGTGTGGTGATGGACGACGGCGGACAGAGGCGCGACGGTGAATTGCGCTCGCTGGACGGAAGGCGACGGGTGCGCCATGCCGGAACCCGTTGCGGAAGAAGTGGGTCGCCTCCGCCGGGACGTTCACCTCAGACCAGGCTGCCCAGCCGGCGATGAACGGCGAGGGCGGTGGCGCGGGCGTGCTCGTCCAGCATGGTGAAGTGGTCCCCGGGCACGGTCACCTCGGCGTGCGGCAGGCTCCAGCGCGGTGCCGGCTCTGCGCCCGGCAGCAGGTCCCGCGCCCGCACGTACAGGGTGGGGCAGGTGAGCGAAGCGGGTTTCCAGGCCTCGAAGAGCTTGAAGTACGCGGCCATGGCGGTGAGCCGGCCGAGGTCGGCCGAGGCGAACTCCGCTGCTCGACGCAGCATGTCCGACGTCATCGCGGACAGTGTCCCGTGCCGGTCGCCGTGACCAGGGGGATACGTGTCCAGCAGGACGACGGCCACCGGGGCGGCACCCTCGGCCTCCAGCCGCTCGGCGACGGCATGAGCCACCCAGCCACCGGCCGAACGCCCCAGCAGTACCAGGGGCTCGCCGGCCGCGGCGGTGCGGACGGCGGCGGTCTGCGCGGTGACGAGGGCGTCCAGCGTGGCGGGCAGTGCCTCCCCGGGCCCGAACCCCGGATGCCGTACGGCGGAGGCCGGCCGGAGGTCACGGAACCCGGCACCGAGGCGTGCGTACTCCTGCGGTCCGGAGAGCGCGCTGAGCGCGGGTAAGCAGACCAGCCGCGTTCCCTTGCCGCCCGCGGCGAGTGTGACCGGTCCGACCGTCGCGTCGAGCGCCCCGTCCCGGTCGAAGACCGGGCGGAGGCGGGCGGCGACGGTGAGCAGTGCCATGCCGTCCCAGCTCTGTCCCCGGGCGCACGCGGTACGGAAGAGCGCCCCCACGGAGTCCGGAGATTCCCCGGTGTCCGGTCCGTCCGCGGACCGCACCCCGAGGTCCGGCCGGGCGGCCCCACCCGGGTCGCGGCCCGTGCCGCCGTCCACCGATCGGCCGAGGGAGCTCGACGAACGTGCGGCGCCGACCCTTGTCGGGCTGTCGGTCGCCGGGCCGTTGGTTCCCGCGCTGTGGGCCTCGGCGCCCGGGCCAGGTGCCTCGACGGCGTACCGGCGCGTCAGCTCGGCGGCGAGCGAGCGCGGCACGGGGAAGTCGAACAGCAGCGTGGACGGCAGGTCCAGCCCCGTCGCCGCCGCGAGCTCGTTGCGCAGATCTACCGCGGCGAGGGAGTCCAGCCCCAGGTCCGTCAGCAGGACGTCCTCGTCGATGGCGCTCGCCCCCTCCGGATGGCCCAGCACCCGAGCTGCCAGGGTCCGGACCTCCGTGAGCAGTACCTCGGCCCGATCGCCGGGGGAAGCAGTGGCCAGCACCCGGCTGAGCCGGTGCCCACCCTCGCCGGCCGTGGGTGTTCCCAGCGGGCTCGGCGCCGGGCCGCCGCCGCGGAGAGCGGCCACCTCGAGACGGGCCGCCACCACCACGGGGTCGTCACCGGCCACGGCGGCGTCGAAGAGGGCCAGCCCCTCCTGCGTCCCGAGCGGCGCGAACCCGGCGCGGGTCATCCGCCGGCGGTCCGCGTCGCCGAGGTGTGCCGTCATGCCGTCGCTCTGCCGCCAGGGGCCCCAGACGATCGAGGTACCGGTCAGGCCGAGCCGCCGCCGATGCCGTGCCAGGGCGTCCAGGACACAGTTGGCCGCGGCGTAGTTGGCCTGGCCCGCGGAGCCGAAGGTGCCCGCCACCGAGGAGAACAGCGCGAACATGGCAAGGTCCTGCTCCCGGGTCAGGTCGTGCAACGCGAGAGCGGCGTTCACCTTGGGGCGCAGCACCCGCTCCAGGCGGGCGGTGGTGAGCCCCGCGACGACACCGTCGTCCAGTACCCCTGCGGCGTGCACCACGCCGGTCAGGGGGTGAGCCTCCGGGACGGCGTCGAGCAGGGCGGCCAGCGAGGTCCGGTCCGCCACGTCGCAGGCGCGCACGGTCACCCGGGCGCCCGCCTCACCCAGCTCCGCGACGAGCTCCCGCACCCCCGGTGCGTCCGGACCACGACGGCCGACCAGCAGCAGCTGCCGGACACCGTGGGCGGTGACCAGGTGCCGTGCCACCCGCAGCCCCAGTGATCCGGTGCCGCCGGTGACCAGGACAGTGCCCTCAGGGCGTAGCGACGGCCGGGTTCCGGGCTCCGCCGGGCCCGGTGGCCGTCGGACGCCGGGCTGTGACCCCGTGCCGGGCAGGGGCACCAGCTCCGGCACGTACACCGTCCCCCGGTGCACGGCCGCCTCCGGCAGCGACGCGGCTGCCACGGAGGGCACGGCACCCCAGGAGCACGGGTCCTCGTCCACGTCGATCAGGGCGAAGCGACCCGGGTTCTCCCGCAGGGCCGAGCGGACCAGGCCCCACACCGGCGTGTGTGAGGGCACGGACTCGGTCAGGCCGGGCTGCCCGGCCTTCCGGCGATCGGTGTCCTCCGCACGAGCACCGTCGGCGGTGGGTGTGACGGCGCCGGAGGTGACGAGGACGAGGCGACAACCGGAAAGGTGCGGTTCGGCGAGCCACCGCTGTACGAGGTCCAGCGCCCAGCTCGTCATCCACAGCAGCGCGGCGGCCGGGTCCTGCCCGCCGTCGCAGGCCGTGCCGGGGGGTGGAGGGCAGGGCGCCACGACCACCTCGGCCGACGCGTCGCACGCGGCCGGATCGGAGTAGACCGGGACACCGCTGCCCGGCGGCGCCAGGGAGTCCACGCTTTCGGTGCCCGCCGTTCCCAGCACCGCCCACCGCGCCGCCGCGGGGGCGGGCGCGGGCGGTCCGGCGAGCGGCACCCAGTCCGTCCGGTGCAGGATGCCGGCGGGAGCATCCCTCGCCGGCGACCCGGTTCGTGGCAGAGGCCGCAGTGTCAGCGCACGCACCGTCGCCACCGGTGCTCCCGTCTCGTCGGTCAGCTCCACCACGGCCCGTCCGTCGGCCTCGTGCGTCGTCCGGACCCGTACCCGTTCCACGCGGGCGGTGCGCACGCGCACACTCACTCCGCCGAAGGCGAACGGCAGTGACAGCCCGGTGCCGGCCCGGGCGGGCCGTCCGGGCGGGCCGTCCGGTTCGGCAGGGTCCGCGGCGAGGCCGTCCAAGGCCAGGCTGTGCAGCGCCGCGTCGAGCAGCGCGGGGTGCAGGAGAAACCGCGGGCCGTCCCTCTCCGGACGCGGGTCCCGGGCGGCGTCGGGCAGCGCGACCTCGGCGTACAGCTCCTCGCCGTGTCGCCAAGCGGCCCGCATGCCCTGGAACGCGGGGCCGTATCGCAGCCCGGCGGCGGCCAGCCGCTCGTACGGTCCTGCCCCCGGAGCGTCGTCCGACGCGTGCAGTGGCATCGCCCCTTCCGGCGGCCAGGCCACCTGCGGCCGTGACGGGTCGACGTGGGGTGCGGCGGCCTCCCCGTCCGCGGGCTGCCGCTGTGGCGCGAGTGTGCCGACGGCGTGCCGGAGCCACGGCCGGTCACCCATCGGGGCGTACGGTCGCGAGTGGAAGAGCACGGTCCGCCGCCCCGCGTCGTCCGGTCCTCCGACCTTCACCTGCAACTCGACGGCACCCGTCGAGGGCAGCGTCAGCGGCGTGGTCAGGACGAGTTCGTCGACGACCGTCGCGTCCGTCGCCTCGCCGGCGTGGAGGGCCATCTCCACGAAGGCGGCCGCCGGCAGCAGTACCTCCCCCGTCACCACGTGGTCGGCCAGCCAGGGCTGGTCGTGCACCGAGAGCACGCCGGTCAGCAGCAGCCCGTCGTCGTCGGCCGTCCGGGTCGCCGACCGCAGGAACGGATGTCCGGGCCCTGCGGGCCAGGAAGGGGAAGGACGCTCGGTGTCCGGCTCCAGCCAGTACCGCCGGCGCTGGAAGGCGTACGTGGGCAGGGCAACGCGTCTGCCGTCGCGCCCGCCGTAGACGGCCCGCCAGTCGACGGGCACGCCGTGCGTGTGCAGCGCGGCAAGTGTGCCGAGTAACGCGTCCGGCTCCGGCCGCCTGCCCCGCAGCGTCGGCAGGACCTGCGGTGCCGTTCCCCGTCCGCCGTCGGCCGCCGTGTCCACCTCCTGCCGCGTCGCGGCCCCTCCGGATGTGGCGAGGCAGTCCCGCACCAGGCCGGTGAGCACTCCGTCCGGCCCCAACTCGACGTAGTGGGCCGTCTCCCGTCTGCGCAGGTGCGCCACCGACTCGGCGAAGCGGACCGGGCGGCGGACGTGGTCCACCCAGAACTCGGGTGTACGCAGCTCCTCCTCGGTGGCTTCCCGGCCCGGCAGGGCGGTGATCAGCGGCAGCCGGGGCGCGGCGAAGGACAGTCGCCCGACCACTTCCGCGAAGTCGGCGAGCACGGGTTCCATCCGGGCGGAGTGGAAGGCCTGGCCGACGCGCAGCGGCGCCGCCGGACGGCCGAGCTCCCTGAAGTGCGCGACGACCGTCCGCACCGCGTCCTCGTCGCCGGAGACGACCACCGAGGAGGGCCCGTTGACCGCGGCGACCTCCGCGGCCCACCCGGTCGCGGCGAGCCGGGCGGCCACCTCCTCGGGACCGGCTGCCACGGAGGCCATCGCGCCACCCGACGGCAGCGCGTCCATCAGCCGGCCGCGGGCCGCCACCAGCGTGCAGGCGTCCGCGAGGGACAGCACCCCGGCGACGTGCGCCGCCGTCACCTCGCCGACCGAGTGGCCGGCCACCAGGTCGGGGCGCACCCCCCAGGCCTCGAACTGCCGGAACAGGGACGTCTCCAGGGCGAAGAGCGCCGGTTGCGTGTAACGGGTCGTGTGCAGGAGCGCACCCGTCTTCGTACCGGAACCTGCGAACACGACGTCCCGCAGGGGCACCGGCAGCAGCGGGTCGAGCAGAGCACAGCACGCGTCGAACGAAGCGGCGAAGGCCGGATGCAGCTCCCGCGACGCGTACAGCTCGCGGCCCATGCCCGCACGCTGGCTGCCCTGACCGGTGAACAGCACAGCCAGCGGGCCCCGCCTGCGTGAGGTGCCTGTGTGCACTTCGTGCGGGCCGCCGTCCTCCGCTGCGGCCCGCACGCCGCTCCGGGCCACGGCTCGCAGGGAGCCGAGCAGCTCGGCGCGGTCCCGGGCCACCACCACCGCCCGGTGCTCGAACGCCGTGCGGGTGGTGGCGAGCGAGTACCCGATGTCCGACAGGTCGCTCTCAGGGGCGGCGGCCACGTGGTCGTACAGTCGGCGTGCCTGCTCCTGCAGTCCCGGCACGCTTCTGGACGACAGGGGCAGGGCCACCGCGGCGGGTCCGTCCCGCCTCCCTCCCGTCCGTGTGGGTGTCCTGTCCCTCGGTGGCTCTTCGAGCAGCACGTGTGCGTTGGTGCCGCTGATGCCGAAGGAGGACACACCCGCTCGGCGCGGCCGGTCCGTCACGGGCCACTCCACCGCCCGGTCCAGCAGCGCGATCCGCCCCGTCGACCAGTCGACCCGGGGTGTCGGCTCGTCGGCGTGCAGCGTACGGGGCAGTACCCCCTGTTCCATCGACTGCACCATCTTGATCACACCGGCCACCCCCGCGGCGGCCTGGGTGTGCCCGATGTTCGACTTCACCGAGCCCAGCCGCAGTGGACGCGCTCGCGCCTGACGCCCGTACGTCGCGAAGAACGCCTCCGCCTCGATGACGTCTCCCAGCCGGGTACCGGTGCCGTGCGCCTCCACCGCGTCGACGTCCCCGGGCTCGAGCCCCGCGTCGGCGAGCGCCTGCCGGATCACCCGCTGCTGCGCCGGCCCGTGCGGTGCAGTCAGCCCGTTGCTCGCCCCATCCTGGTTCACCGCCGAACCGCGGACCACGGCCAGCACCGGAAGTCCGGCGCGGTGCGCGTCGGACAGCCGGCCCAGCAGCAGCATCCCGGCGCCCTCGGCCCACCCCGTACCGTCGGCGGACGCGCCGAACGCCTTGCAGCGCCCGTCCGGGGCCAGCGCCCGCTGCCGGCTGAACTCGACGAACGACGACGGCCCCGACATCACCGTGGCCCCGCCCGCCAACGCGAAGGCGCACTCACCCCGGCGCAGCGCCTGAGCCGCCAGGTGCAGGGCCACCAGGGACGAGGAACACGCGGTGTCCACGGTGAGGGCCGGCCCTTCGAGGCCGAACGTGTAGGCGATACGACCCGAGGCGACGCTTCCGGCGTTGCCGAGGCCGAGGTATCCCTCGACGTGCGCGGGGGTCCGCGTCAGGCGGCGGGCGTAGTCGCTGTACATCAGTCCGACGTACACCCCGGTCGCCGTGCCGCGCAGGTCGGCGGGGAGGAGTCCGGCGTGCTCGAAGGCCTCCCACGCCACTTCGAGGAGCAGCCGGTGCTGCGGGTCCATGGCCGGCGCCTCGCGGGGGGAGATGCCGAAGAAGGCGGGGTCGAAGCGGTCCACGCCGCTCAGGAAGCCGCCCTCGCGGACATACGTCTTCCCGGGTCGTCCCGGCTCCGGGTCGTACAGCTCCCGGGTGTCCCAGCCCCGGTCGGCGGGGAACGGACCGATGGCGTCCCTGCCGTCGGCCACCAGTCGCCACAGGTCCGCGGGCGAGGTCACGCCCCCCGGGTAACGGCAGGCCATGCCCACGATCACCACGGGGTCCTCGTCCGGCCGGACCGCGCTCCGCAGCGCGACCCCGGCGCCGGCCGGTGCGGCGGCACCGCGCGAGCCCAGGTGGGCGGCGAGCGCGGCGGCCGTGGGGAAGTCGAAGGCCACGGCCTCGGAGAGCGGCAGCCCGGTCACCGCCGACAGCCGCTCCCGCAGCACCGTCGCCGTCAGGGAGTCCATCCCCAGGTCCCGCAGTGCCGTTTCGGGTTCCACCGCCTGGGCCGTACATCCGAGTACGGCCGCGACCTCGTCGCGCACCAGGGAGAGCAGGCCCTGGGCCGGTCTCTCGGATGCCTTCGCGCCCAGCACCCGCGCCGGCCGGTCGGCGAGATCCCGCCGGCGGATCTTCCCGGAGCCGGTACGGGGGATGTCCGCCACCTCGTACAGCTCGGCGGGAACCTTGTATCCGGACAGCTCCGCCCGGCAGGCGGCGAGTACACGTCCCCGGTCCGGTGCGCCGCCGCCCGGCTCGGGCACGAGGTAACCGACCGGCACCTCGCCGAAGACGGGGTGTGGGCGCCCGGCCACGGCGGCGTCCGCCACCCCCGGCAGCCGCCGTAGCACCGCCTCCACCTCCGAGGGGTGGACGTTCACCCCGCCCCGGACGATCAGATCACTCACCCGGCCGACGACCGTGAGTTCGCCCCGGGCGTCGATCCTGGCCAGGTCACCCGTACGGAACCAGCCGTCGCTCAGTACCTCGGCGGTCGCCTCCGGCCTGCCGTGGTAACCAGCCATCACGCCGGGCCCCCTGACCCACAGCTCGCCCTCGCCCGTGTCGCGCCCGTCGGCGCCACCGCCGACCCGAGCCCGGGTGCCGGGCAGCACCCGGCCGCACGCACCGGGCGCCGTCGCCTCACCCGGTGCCGCCATGGTGACCGGGCCTGCCTCCGTGCTGCCGTAGTGCTCCAGATAGGGAACCCGGCAGACCGCCTCGAAGGACTTCCGGAACCCGGGACCCGCCGCGGCGCCGCCGCTGACGCATCCGCGTAACGAGGGCGCCCCGAGACCGCCGACAGCCTTGCCGCCTCCCTCGCCCCGGACCGCGTCGAGCAGCGCCGAGAACGTCGTCGGCACTCCACCGAGCAAGGTGAACGGCGCGCCCTCACCGCGCAGTTCGCCGAGCACCCCCGCCACCGTGAACCGGGGCAGGAGCATGGCGCTCGCCCCCACGGCGATCACCCCGAGGACGCACACCACCTGGCTCAACGCGTGGTGCAGGGGCAACGGCCACAGCACACGGTCCCGTTCGGACAGACCCAGGACGCCGACGAGACCCGCCGAGACCGGCGCCAGACGATTGCGTTGGGTGGACAGGACGCCCTTGGGCGCACCGGAGGAACCGGAGGTGTAGAGCAGCCAGGCCACCTCGTCCAGCGCCAGGTCGTCCCGGGCCGCTGTCAGCGGCTCCGTGCCCGCCAACTCCTCATAGCGCAGCACTCCGTCCGGGGCCGAGAGGGGCGAGGCCGTCCCGGGCCCGGCGCCCGTCCCGTCCGCGTCCTGCCCGCCCCGGGCTGCCACGACGGTCAGCCCGGGGCGGGACAGCAGTCCGCGTCGTCGCGCCAGGCACGCGTCGTCGGTGATGAGCACCCGTGCCCCACTGTCGTCCAGCAGGCGTGACAGCTCGGGCTCCGAACAGTCCGGGTCCAGGGGGACGCCCACACCACTCGCGCGGATGACGGCGAGCAGGCTCTCGACGGCCTCGACACGGTTGCCGAGCAGGATCGCCACCCGCTCGCCCCGAGTCAGGCCCAGCGCGGACAGGTGGCCGGCCAGCCGGCCGGTCCTGCGCTCCAGCTCCCGATAGGTCACCTGGGTGATCCGGTCCTGGCAGCAGACCTTGTCCCCGAGACGCCGGGCGTGCTCCCTCAGCAGCGTGGGCAGTGGCGTGACGATCCCGGTGTGCGTACCCATCGCGTTTCCCCTCCGTCGACCCGTGGTTGAGGACGACCGCACGGCCCATCGGGTTGCCTCCCGGCGGCCCGGAGAGCGAGGGCTCCGCCGGCGGCCCCTCGCAGCGTGGCCGAGTACCGTGGTTCGCCCGGCCTGAACCCTGCGGCCGGTCGAGGCGCTGGGGGCCGCCCTCAGCGGTGAGGTGTGCGTGGACGGCTGGGTCCGCACGCGCGATCGCAGCAGGCTCGATGCCTGGGGCCCGCTGTGGCTCACCGGGCGGACCTGGAACGTGGTGGATGCCGACGTCACGGTCCCCGACGACGGCACGGGTGAGGTCGTACACGCCATTGGCGTGCCACGGACGGACCGGTAGACACGCAGAGTGGCCGGACCCATTCGAGATCCAGGTCACCCTGTGACCGGCCGACACAGAACTCCGTACGTTCCCCGAACCCCTGTTGGGCGGTGTCGTGGGACACGATCTGCGCGTGGGCGGCACAATCCTTGATGAGAGCCGAGAGTTCGAGCAGGGCGAAGACGTCGAGCGGGCATATGAGCGGTCCGTTCGGACGTGTGGCCGAGGTGGCCCTGACGATAGGAGTGGTGCGGCGATACCCTGCGCGGACGATCTTTTACAGGAGGTACGGATGCGTCATTCCGTCGGCCGGAATGTGTCGTTCCCAATCGTGCTAGCCGTCATCGGCTCACTCGGCGCCGCGGCCCCCGCGGCCTCGGCGTCACCCGTACCGACCCCCAAGTCGCCGGTGGCGGTGGGCTACGGGGGAGCGGTCTCGAGCGTCGACCCGGACGCCTCGGCGGCCGGTATCGAGGTACTCCGCAAGGGAGGCAACGCCGTTGACGCGGCCGTCGCCACCGCCGCCGCACTGGGCGTCACCGAGCCCTACTCGGCGGGCATCGGCGGCGGCGGGTACTTCGTCCACTACGACGCCAGGACGGGGCGCGTACAGACCGTCGACGGCCGAGAGACCGCACCCCGCAGCGCGGACTCCTCGCTCTTCCTGGAGAACGGGCAGCCGATCCCCTTCAACGACGCCGTCACCAGCGGACTGGGGGTCGGCACCCCCGGCACGCCCGCCACCTGGGAGAAGGCGCTCGACGCCTGGGGCAGCAAGCCGCTCGGGCAACTGCTCCGGCCGGCCGAGCGGCTGGCCAGCGAGGGGTTCGTCGTGGACGAGACCTTCCGCTCCCAGACCGCGGCCAACCAGGCGCGGTTCGCCGACTTCCCGGCTTCCGCCGAACTCTTCCTGCCCGGTGGCCAGTTGCCGGTCACCGGATCGGTGTTCAAGAACCCCGACCTCGCCCGTACCTACAGGACGCTGGGCCGCGAGGGCGTCGACGAGCTGTACCGGGGCGAGCTGGCCCGGGACATCGTCTCGACGGTGCGGAAGCCGCCCGTGGACCCGGAGGCCACGCGTGTGGTGCGACCGGGAGATCTGACGACCGGGGATCTGAAGGCGTACCGCGCACTGCGCCAGGCTCCGACGAAGACCGCCTACCGGGGCCTCGACGTCTACGGCATCGCGCCGTCCTCGTCCGGGGGCACCAGCGTGGCCGAGGCCCTCAACATCCTTGAGTCCACCGACCTTTCGAAGGCGAGCGAGGCCCAGTACCTGCACCGCTTCATCGAGGCGAGCCGGATCGCCTTCGCGGACCGGGGCCGCTGGGTCGGCGACCCGGCGTTCGAGGACGTGCCGACGCGGGAACTGCTCAGCCAGCGCTTCGCCGACTCGCGCGAGTGCCTCATCAAGGACGACGCGGTGCTCACCAGCCCGCTCGCCCCAGGCGATCCACGCGACCCCGCCCGCTGCGCCACCGGGGGCAAGGCCACCCCGACGACGTACGAGGGCGAGAACACGACTCATCTGACCACCGCCGACAAGTGGGGCAACGTCGTCGCGTACACCCTGACGATCGAGACGACGGGCGGCAGCGGCATCACCGTGCCGGGGCGGGGCTTCCTGCTCAACAACGAACTGACCGACTTCTCGTTCGCGCCCGTCGACCCGGCGGTCCATGACCCGAACCTGCCCGGTCCGTCCAAGCGTCCGCGCTCCTCGATCTCACCGACCATCGTGCTGGAGCACGGAAAGCCCGTACTGGCCCTGGGATCGCCGGGCGGTGCCACGATCATCACCACCGTCCTGCAGTCGATGACCGGTTACCTGGACCGGGGGCTGCCACTGGTCGACGCGATCGCCGCGCCGCGAGCCAGCCAGCGCAACTCGGCCACGACCGAGATCGAGCCGGGGCTGTGGAACAGCCCGGTGCGCGCGGAGCTCGAAGCGCTCGGACACGTGTTCAAGGCGAACCCGGAGATCGGGGCCGCCACGGGCATCCAGCGCCTCCCCGGCGGACGCTGGCTCGCGGCCGCCGAAAAGGTGCGGCGCGGTGGTGGCTCGGCGATGGTGGTGCATCCGAGCGGCCGTCCGTGACCGATCGGCAGCAGTAGCGGCCCCGGGGCCGGTAGGCCGCGCTCAGCCGCGTCGTACCGGCCCCGGGTCCGTGACGCGGCAGGGACCGCCCCCGGCCGCGCGGGAAGGAAGGACCCCCCACGGTGCGTACGCGAATGCTCGCCCTCTCCGCCGTCTCCGGCGCGGCTCTGCTCGTCCCCACAGCCGTTCCCGCCGCGGCCGGCGATGCCGACGGCGTGGCCGGGACGGACTCGGTCAGCGCTGCCGAGCTGCTGGCCCGGGTGAAGACCTGCACCCGGATCTCCGACGGGAAGTACCGAACGGACCAAGGCGGCCCCGCGAAGGTGCCGGTGTGCGGGACGAAGGGAGCCGTGTTCTGGGAGGCGGACATGGACATCGACTGCGACGGCCGTGTCACCAGGGCCTGCAACAGCAGGACCGACCCCTCCTTCCTGCCGGAGACGGCGTTCCGGACGTCGGCGGGCAAGCCCTTGGACTCCGCCCGGCTGCCGTACGTCGTCGTACCGGGGCCAGGGCCGCTCTGGAAGTACACGGAGTCCGGGATCAGCGGCGGCGGTGTGGCCGCCGTCGTCTACCGGGACAAGGTGCAGTACGCCGTCGTGGGGGACACCGGGCCCACCGGGATCATCGGTGAGGCCTCGTACGCCGCGGCCGAGGCACTCGGTATCGACCCGGACCCGAAGAGCGGCGGAACCGCGTCCGGCGTCACCTACATCCTGTTCAGGAACTCCAGGGTGTCGCCGATCGAGGACCACCGGGCCGCCGTCGCCGCCGGCCAGGTGCTGGCCCGTTCGTTCGTCGACGGGCACCGGTGACGGGGACCTTCGGGCAGGCCGATGGGATGGCCCTCAACAGCTGTGCGGCGAGAGGGAGTCGGCGGGCTTTCGGAAGTGCTGCCGTCCGCCCGGAGGGGGTTTCCGGACAGGCGGGACTTTCGAAACCCGCCCTCGGGGCCCTCGGCAGGGACGGGGAGCTGCGGCTCATCGCCCAGGCCGAGTAGGGTCGCGCCCGTGACTCTCCAGGACTTCGCCCGCAGTGAGTACGTCAGCCTGACCACGTACCGGAAGGACGGCACGCCCGTCGCCACGCCCGTCTGGGCCGCGGCGGACGGAGGTGTGCTGTACGTCTGGACCCGCTCAGACTCATGGAAGGTCAAGCGGCTGCGCAACGACAGCCGGATCCTCGTCACCGTCTGCGACGCCCGCGGCCGGATCGCCGAGGGTGCGCCGAGCGCCGAGGGGACGGCCCGGCTCCTCGACAGCGACGGGACCGCGGCGGTGCGCAAGCTGCTCGCCCGCAAGTACACCTGGAAGTTCTGGCTCGTGGACTGGCCCGCCATGGTCGTGCGGCTCGGCAAGCGGCCCCACACCGGGATCGCCGTCACCCTCTGACGGGGGGCGCACCGGCACCGGTCGTGCTCCGGCCGCACCGTGCCGGAAAAGCGCGCGTAGTCCGCCCGTAACACGCCTGCGGTCGAATGCCCGCGGACTGGAGTGCTCCAGTCCCGGGCGACCGATGAGGGCGACGATGACAGAGCATCAGCACGCAGTGGCAGTACGGGCGTTCGCGCAGTACCTACGGGATCTGGCTGCCTCGCTCGATCCCGGGAAGGGCTGGTACGGAGTCTTCCTCGCACGCGATCCCGAGGGCATGCGCGCCTGCTTCGACGGCTCGGAGGTCCCGCCCTGGGACGTGGTCGAGTCGCTGCTCCAGGACCTCGCCGCGGTGTGCGGCACCGCGTTCGCCGCGCGGGAATCCGTACACGCCGCCGAACTGTGCGCCGCGTCGGCGGCCGCGCACGACAGGCGCCCGGGCGGGCGGCAGGCCCTCGCCGACCGGCTGGGCGTGATGCTCCAGGAGCAGGCGTACGCGGCCCGGCGGGTGAGCGCCGCCGGTGCGGACGGGGAGACGGAGGTGCTCGCCTGGGCGCGCGACGACCACGCCCGTGCGACAGCGCGCTGCGCGGAACTCCGCAACCGGCTGGCGGCGGTGGAGCGGACGGTGCCGGACGACTGGTTCCGGGAGCACGGGGACGTGAACGTGCCGGGCACCGGCAACGTGCCCACGGTCCCGGTCCCCCGCAGAGCGGAAGCGTCCGGGGCCGACGGCGCGCAGCCCGACGCGGAGGCCCGGCCCACCGCCGCGAAGAAGCGCGGGAAGCCGCGCGGGGCGCGCTTCGCGGGCCTGGAGATCGAGGACGACACGGAAGCAGGTCCGCCCCCGTCGGAGGTACCCGTGCTGCCGGTCCCCTCGTCGCCCGCCGCCCTGCCACGCGGCGCCCGCTTCGGTGGCGTCCCGGCCGAGGAGGCCATCGGGCCGGCCGCACCGCAGGCCCCGGCGCCCGGCCCCGCCGCGCGCCGGGCCGCCGCCGACGCCGTCGCCCTGCTCTTACGGCTGCGCGCGGAGGGTCGCAGCGGTGAGGCGCACGCCGTGCTCTGCGAGGCTGCCGGATGGCCGGCCGGGCATCTGCCGGTGCTGGCCGTCGCCTTGTGCGAGGCGGGCCTGGGCGCCGACTGGGCGACCCTGCTGTGGGAGGTGTCCTCCCTGTCGCCGGCCGAACTCGCCGCCGCCGCAGGGGCGCTGGCCGCCGCGGGCCGCGCCGAGGACTGCGGGCAGTTGCTCCGGCAGGGGGTGGCCCGGCCCGCGGGTGAGATCGCCGACGCCGTCCTGGCCCTCGACCGGGCGGGCTTGGAACCGGAGGCGCGGGCGCTGCTGGGTGCGTTCGTCCGCGTGCGGACTCCGCAGGACGCGGCGCGCATCGCCGAGGGTGGGCCACGCCATCTCGTCCCCCAACTGCTCGCCGCGGCCCGTGAGGTGTCCGTGGCGCGGGAGTGGGACCTGGTCCACGCGCTGCGGGTGGCGGGCATCGCGGCGCCGTAGGGCTCCCGTGGTGCGCGCGACCGGGGTGTCACCGGCCCAGTGGCCCATGCATGTCGCCAGTACTCACGGGCTTGGGGAGATAAATCCGCTTTGACCCTTTATCGTCGGTCAAGGCGTGACCACACACGTGGTACACGCTCTCCCCTCAGTGATGTGGAGGCACCCATGCTTACCCAGCAGATCACTCTCACCGCGACGCCGACCCAGACCGACACGCTGGGCGCACTGATGACGGAGCCCGAGGCCACCGTCAGCGACGCCCCGCTCTACGCCCCCGAGGCCGCGGGTGTGCTGCTCGCGCTGCTGCTCCTGTCTCCCAAGGAGCCGAAGGAGTCCCGGGGCAAGTGAGTTCCCACTCCGCATTCGCCGCGGCGGCCGACGCCCTGGCGGCCGGTGTCCTCGGTGCCCTCAGCGGCACCGGGGGCGCTGTGCAGCTCGCCCGGTACGTCGACGACGCCCCCGACACCCTCGCGGCGCTGGCCGCTGTCCGGGTGCTGGGAGCCGACGTCTTCAGCCCTCACCTCCTGGTGGAACAGCCCTTCCAGACGCAGGACGCGGCCGTCGTGGCCAAGGCCTTCGACGCCTTCCCCGCGAACGACGCCTCGGAAGAGACGACGGTCGCCCGGCGCGACCACGCCACCGCCGTCCTGCTCGCCCGGCTCTCCGGGGACGACACCCTGCGCACGCTCGCACCCGCACCGACGGACGACGCCGGGCTCGCCGGCACCGCCGGGTGGAGCGGCTGGTGCGTACGCATGGCACAACTCGCCCCGCTCGCCACGCTCGGCCTCGACGGCCCCGCCCACGAGGCGGCCCGTGACGGGGTCCTGCCGCTGTGCCGGGGTGTCAGCCGATCGATCCTGCGGCGCGACTTCCCCACCGCCGTACGCCTCGTCCGCTGGCTGGCCTGGCTGCGCCACGAAGGCGCCGAACTCCCCCTGGACCCGGGCCTCGTCGCGGAGCACGCCCTCCTGGTGGGCGGGGCGGGCCCGCGCAGCGCTCTGGACCTGGAGATCGCCCGCCACCTCCTCGAACGGCGGCCCGGCACGGACGCGAAGGCGGCACACACATGACGACGATCCCCGAGCCGGTCACCCGGGCGGCCCGCGGCATGGCCGACCGGGCGCTGTCATGGCTGCACGCACACCGCGAACTCGGCGGTCTGCCGGCCGACACCACCGAGACGATGGCCGACCCCGACAGCGCCTACAAGCCGCTGGGGGAGACCACACTCGCCGCCTCCCTCATCCTGCGCGACGGCGTCGCCGGGCCGGGCCGTCTGGTCGCCGCCCAGAGTCTGATGGACTTCACCTGGGAGCAGTTCCGGCGAGGCGACATGATCTACGAGCGCCAGCTCCGCCACACGCTGATGACGGATCCGCTGGAGATGTACGCCCCCTTCGTCCGCTGCGGCTACCGCCACGAGGGGCTCGACCGCATCCTCGCGCACCGGTCCCGCATGCGGTCGGTGAACAGCGTAGAGGTACTCCCGAACCGTCGGCTCGCCGTCGCCAACGCGGCCCGGGTCGTGGGTCTGGAGCACACCGAGGACATGAAGGCGCTGGCCGGCGCCACCTGGCTCGGCGCGAGGCCCGAGCCCTGGGCGATCAACTGGATCACGGCCTACGCGATGACCCACACCGTCTTCCACCTCACCGACTGGGGCGGGAACCCGGGCGGGCTGCCGCCCGAACTGGCCTCCTACCTTCACACCTGGCTCCCCGTGTGGATCGACGTCTGGCGCGAGGTGGGGCAGTGGGACCTCGTCACGGAACTGCTCATCGTCGGCGCCTCGCTGGAGGACCCGTACTGCCCGCCGGAGGACTGGGAGGCGATCGCCGCCCTCCAGCACGAGGACGGCTTCGTTCCCCGTGACAGCGATCCGGTGGACGACGACCCGCAACGGCGGTTCACGGACCACCAGCACACCGTCGTCGTCACCGCCGTGGCCGGATCCATCGCGCTGGCCAGGGCGGCGGGGCGATGAGGCCGTGACGGAGGCGCCGCTGACCGCACGCCTCCAGCCCCTCCTGACCGTCGCCCGTGGCCCGGGGGCGGCGGTCGCCGCGGTGCGGGGCGCCGAGCGCGCGGTGCTCTGCAGCGGTCCGGTGGGGGAGGGCACCCGGTTCGAGACGGGCTCCCTGACGAAGACCTTCACCGCCCTGCTGCTCGCCGAGATGGCCGCCAGAGGCGAGGTCCGCTCCACCGACCGTGCCGACCTCTACCTCCCCTTCCGGCTGCCCGGGCCGCCGCTCACCCTGCTCCACCTCGCCACACACACCTCCGGTCTGCCCCGCCTGCCCCCGGGGATGCTCACCCGGGCGGTCCGCAGCGGATGGCTCAGCAACCCGTACGCCGGCTTCTCCGAGGACGACCTGCTCGCCTCGCTGCGCCGCACCAGACTCCGGCACCGGCCGGGCAGCCGGGTCCTGTACTCGAACTTCGGCGGGGGCCTGCTCGGCCACGTACTCGCCAGGGCGGCCGGCGGCACCGGCGGCGACTATCCCGCACTGCTGGCCGAGCGCGTCACCGGCCCGCTCGGCCTCGCCGACACGGACTGCGATCCCAACCGGCCCCAGGCGACCGGGCATTGGCACGGCCGCCCACGTCCCGCCCTGCTGATGCCCGGGCTGACCGCGGCCGGAGCCGTACGGTCCAGCGCCCGGGACCTGCTGAGCGTCCTGGCCGCGCTCCTGGACCCGGACACCGCCCCGAACCCCGCGCTGCGCACGGCGCTGGCCGAGGTGCAGCGGCCCCGGCTGAGCGTGCCGAGGACCGGATCCCGGCTGTGCCTCATCTGGAACCTCCGCCCGGGGCCGGGCGGCGCGCTGCTGCACCACTCCGGGGGGACCCGCGGTTTCACCGCCTTCGCCGGCTTCCTTCCCGGCTCGGGTGCGGGCCTCGTGGCCCTCACGAACACGGCTCCGACCCCGCTCGCACCGTTCATCCAGTCCGCGTACGGAACTTTGCGCGGACTGGAGTCCACAGCCCCGGGGAAGGTGTGGACCGCTCGGGTGTGAAACATGATCGACTTCGCCGGTTCACGGCGATGGTCTTGCCCCGTTGTGTGACGGGGCTTACGTTCTCCTCCTACGCACCGTGTCTACGGGCGTAGAGAACGAGTGAAGGCTCTCTGACGCCGCGTCGAAGGAGCAGCTCATGTCCCACGTCGTACGCGCCGCACTGGTCCAGGCGACCTGGACCGGCGATACCGAATCGATGATCGCCAAGCATGAGGAACACGCGCGCGAGGCCGCCCGGCAGGGCGCGAGGATCATCGGCTTCCAGGAGGTGTTCAACGCCCCCTACTTCTGCCAGGTCCAGGAGCCCGAGCACTACCGCTGGGCCGAACCCGTCCCGGACGGGCCGACGGTCCGGCGCATGCGGGACCTGGCCCGTGAGACCGGCATGGTGATCGTCGTGCCGGTCTTCGAGCTCGAGCAATCCGGCTTCTACTACAACACCGCGGCGGTGATCGACGCCGACGGCTCGTACCTCGGCAAGTACCGCAAGCACCACATCCCCCAGGTCAAGGGCTTTTGGGAGAAGTACTACTTCAAGCCCGGCAACGCCGGCTGGCCGGTCTTCGACACCGCCGTCGGCAAGGTCGGCGTGTACATCTGCTACGACCGGCACTTCCCGGAAGGCTGGCGCCAACTCGGGCTCAACGGAGCTCAGTTGGTGTACAACCCGTCCGCAACCTCGCGGGGGCTCTCCGGTCATCTCTGGCAGCTGGAACAGCCCGCGTCCGCCGTCGCCAACGAATACTTCGTCGCCGCGATCAACCGCGTCGGCCAGGAGGAGTACGGCGACAACGACTTCTACGGCACGAGCTACTTCGTCGACCCGCGCGGGCAGTTCGTCGGCGATGTCGCGAGCGACAAGGAGGAGGAACTCGTCGTGCGTGACCTGGACTTCGGACTGATCGAGGAGGTCCGCCGGCAGTGGGCGTTCTACCGGGACCGCAGGCCGGACGCGTACGACGGGCTGGTGGAGCCGTGACCGGACTGCACGAGCGGCACCTGGCCGTCAGCCCCGAATGGCTGGCGCTCTACTACCGGCACCCCCTGGAACTCACCCACGGCGAGGGCCGCCACGTCTGGGACGCGGACGGCAACCGCTACCTCGACTTCTTCGGCGGCATCCTCACCACGATGACCGCGCACGCCCTGCCCGAGGTGACCAAGGCCGTCTCCGAGCAGGCGGGCCGGCTCATCCACTCCTCGACCCTCTACCTCAACCGCCCGATGGTCGAACTCGCCGAGCGGGTCGCCACGCTGTCCGGTATCCCGGACGCCCGGGTCTTCTTCACCACGTCGGGCACCGAGGCCAACGACACCGCCCTGCTGCTCGCCACCGCCCACCGCGGGTCCAACCAGATCCTGGCGATGCGCAACAGCTACCACGGCAGGTCGTTCTCGGCGGTGTCCGTCACCGGCAACAAGGCCTGGTCGACCACCGGCCTGTCGCCCCTGCAGACGCTGTACGTCCATGGCGGGGTCCGCAGCCGGGGACCGTACGCGGAACTGAGCGACGAACGGTTCATCGAGGCCTGTGTGGCCGATCTGGAAGACCTGCTCGGGCACACCAGGGGTGTCGCTGCGCTGATCGCCGAACCCGTGCAGGGAGTCGGCGGGTTCACCGCGCCGCCGGACGGGCTGTACGCGGCATTCCGCGAGGTCCTCGACCGGCACGGCATCCTGTGGATCTCCGACGAGGTGCAGACCGGATGGGGGCGTACGGGCGACCACTTCTGGGGCTGGCAGGCGCACGCGGAGAACGGGCCCCCGGACATCCTCACCTTCGCCAAGGGCATCGGCAACGGCATGTCCATCGGTGGCGTGGTCGCCCGCGCCGAGGTCATGAACTGCCTGGACGCCAACTCCATTTCGACGTTCGGCGGATCCCCGGTCACCATGGCGGCCGGGCTCGCCAACCTCTCGTACCTGCTGGAGCACGACCTCCAGGGCAACGCCCGGCGGGTCGGCGGCCTGCTCATCGAGCGGCTCCGGGCGGTCGGCGCGTGCTCGCCGGCCGTACGGGAGGTGCGAGGCAGAGGGCTCATGATCGGCATCGAGCTGGCGAAGCCCGGCACCGACGAGGCCGACCCGGAGGCCGCGGCGGCCGTACTCGAAGCGGCCCGCGCCGGCGGGCTGCTCATCGGGAAGGGCGGCGGCCACAACACGAGCGTCCTGCGGATCGCACCGCCCCTGTCCCTCACCGTCGCCGAGGCCGAGGAAGGCGCGGAGATCCTGGGCGAGGCGCTGCGCGCGGCCGGGTGACACGCGTGGTCGGGGGACGAACGGAAGCGCCTTCATCGGCGAGCGGAACCGGTAGCGCCACAGCGAGGAGGGGTGCATGAGCCGCACCGTCATCCACGCCGCCGGCCCTTGTGGATGCCAACCCTTGATCCGAAGCGAAGGGAGTTGAGCTGTGGCACGCACTCTGATCACCGGTGGTCTCGTCATCACCGCGTCCGACGAACTCCACGTGGACGTGCTCGTCGAGGAGAGCCGGGTCGTTGCGCTGGCGACTCCCGACAGTCATGGGTGGACGGCTGACCGAGTCATCGACGCGCGAGGGAAGTACGTCCTCCCGGGCGGGGTGGACGGCCACACCCATATGGAGATGCCGTTCGGCGGCACCATGTCCTCCGACACCTTTGAAACGGGAACGAAGGCGGCCGCCTGGGGAGGCACCACCACGATCGTCGACTTCGCCATTCAGTCGAAGGGCGGCTCGCTCCAGCAAGGGCTCGACACGTGGCACGAGAAGGCCGAAGGCACATGTGCCATCGACTACGGCTTTCACATGATCATGTCCGATGTGAATGACTCGTCCCTCAAACAGATGGACAAGCTGATCGAGGCCGGCGTGACCTCGTTCAAGCTCTTCACGGCGTATCCCGGAGTGTTCTATTCGGATGATGGCCAGATTCTCCGGGCGATGCAGCGAGCAGGCGCAAACGGCGGTCTGGTCATGATGCACGCCGAGAACGGTATCGCCATCGATGTCCTCGTGGAGCAGGCACTCGCCCAAGGGGAACGTGACCCGCGCTACCACGGAGAGGTGCGCAAAGCTCTCTTGGAAGCCGAAGCGACACACCGTGTCATCCGGCTGAGTCAGGTCGCCGGTGCCCCCGTCTACGTCGTTCACGTCTCCGCCCGGGAAGCTCTCGCGGAATTGACGCGGGCCCGTGACGAGGGCTTGCCGGTGTTCGGCGAGACGTGCCCGCAGTACCTTTTCCTGTCCACCGAGAACCTCGCTGAGCCGGACTTCGAGGGCGCCAAATACGTCTGTTCGACGCCGCTCCGGCCGCAGGAGCACCAGTCGGCCTTGTGGCGGGGGCTGCGGACCAATGACCTGCAGGTCGTCTCGACGGACCACTGCCCGTTCTGTTTCAAGGGCCAGAAGGACATGGGTATCGGCGATTTCTCGAAGATTCCCAACGGCATGCCGGGTGTGGAGCACCGGATGGATCTGCTGCACCAGGCGGTGGTGGACGGGCACATCTCCCGCCGCCGCTGGATCGAGATCGCCTGCGCCGCTCCGGCCCGGATGTTCGGCCTCTACCCGAGGAAGGGAACGATCGCGCCGGGCACGGACGCGGACATCGTCGTCTACGACCCGGAGGCCGAGCAGACGATCTCAGCCGAGACGCACCACATGAACGTGGACTACTCCGCGTACGAGGGCAAGCGGATCACCGGGCGGGTCGAGACGGTTCTGTCACGTGGCGTCCCGGTGATCGAGGGCGGCGCGTACGTAGGCCGCGCGGGGCACGGGACTTACGTACCAAGGGGGTTGTGCCACTACCTGTGAGTCGAGGGGGTGCGAGGCGGGGTCCCAGGTGGCGGCGTGCTGGACGCCGGTGCGTCCGGAAGCGGTCCAGGATCGGCCCCCGCGACGCGCGTTCCGATGAGCCGCGGCAGCAGGCAGCCGAGGGCATCGTCCGCCGTCTTTCCGCCCGCGCCATGTGTCAGTACTTCGAGTAGGAGCATCTGTCATGGATTTTGGACTCGTCCTCCAGACCGACCCGCCCGCCTCGGCCGTCGTCGGACTCATGCGCCGCGCGGAACGGAACGGGTTCCGCTACGGCTGGACCTTCGACTCGGCCGTGCTGTGGCAGGAGCCCTTCGTCATCTACAGCCGGATCCTGGAGCACACCGAACGGCTGATCGTCGGGCCCATGGTGACGAACCCGGGGACCCGCACCTGGGAGGTCACCGCCTCCACGTTCGCCACGCTCAACGAGATGTACGGCAACCGCACCGTCTGCGGCATCGGGCGCGGCGACTCGGCGATGCGAGTGGCCGGCCGCAAGCCGAACACCTTGGCCGGACTGGGCGAGGCCATCGAGGTGATCCGGGACCTCGCCGAAGGGCGCGAGGCCACCGTCGACGGACAGCCGGTCCGGATCCCGTGGGTGAAGGACGGCAGGCTGCCCGTCTGGATGGGTGCGTACGGGCCCAAGGCCCTCGCTCTGGCCGGGGAGAAGGCCGACGGCTTCATCCTCCAGCTGGCCGATCCCTACCTCACCGAATGGATGATCAAGGCGGTACGCGACGCGGCCGCCGCGGCCGGCCGCGACCCCGGCTCCGTCACCATCTGCGTCGCCGCGCCCGCGTACGTGAGCGAGGACCTGGACCACGCGCGCGAGCAGTGCCGATGGTTCGGCGGGATGGTCGGCAACCACGTGGCCGACCTCGTCTCCCGGTACGGGGAGCACTCCGGCCTCGTGCCCGAGGCCCTCACGGCGTACATCGCCGGACGCTCCGGATACGACTACAGCCACCACGGCCGCACCGGAAACCCTGACACGGCCTTCGTCCCCGACGAGGTCGTGGACCGGTTCTGTCTGCTGGGGCCCGCCGAGGCCCACATCGAGAAGCTCCAGGTCCTGCGCGACCTGGGCGTCGACCAGTTCGCCCTCTACAACATGCACGACGCGCGCGAGGCGACCATCGACGCCTACGGTTCGACGGTCATCCCCGCACTGTCCGCCTGAGCCCCCCCAGGTACGCGCAGTGGCGAATCCGGGGCAGGCGGGCCGCCGTCGAAGGACCATGAGCGAGCCTTCCGAGGCCGCCACCATGGCGAAGCGGAACCGGTCGAGCTCGGGGAGGGAAAACGTGTGGCCCCCACCCACGGGTGGGGGCCACACCTCGACAACCGGTTGGAAGGGCCCTCTCCGGGCCTGTGCGCGGAAGACCGGACGTTCAGGCGTCCTGTTTGGCCCGCGCCATCTCCTGCACCCGGCCCCGGACGAGGAACCAGCCGCCGACCAGCGCAGCCGCGATCAGCGGCAGGCACGTCACGGTCGTCCGGCCGACGCCGCCGCCCCACCACATCAGGAAGACCACTCCGATGAGGAACAGCAGGGTGACGATCTGCGTGTACGGGGCCCAGGGCAGGCGGTAGGCGGGCCTCGTGACCTGGCCGTGCTGCGAGCGGTGCCAGAACACCAGGGAACAGAGCATGATCATGCCCCAGGTCCCGAGGATCCCGATCGACGCGAAGTTCAGCACGATCTCGAACGCCTGGCCGGGCATCACGTAGTTCAGCCCGACTCCCAGAACCCCGAAGCCCGCGGTCAGCAGAATGCCGCCGTAGGGTACCTGCCCCTTGTTCATCAGGCCGGTGAAGCGGGGTGCGGATCCGGACAGAGCCATGGAGCGCAGGATGCGGCCGGTGGAGTAGAGACCGGAGTTCAGACTGGACAGGGCCGCCGTCAGCACGACCAGATTCATCACGCCGGCCGCACCGGGTACGCCGAGCTTGTCCATGACGGTGACGAACGGGCTCTGGTCCCCGGAGTAGGCGGTGTAGGGCAGCAGCAGCGCGAGCAGGACGACCGAGCCGACGTAGAAGAGTCCGACCCGCCACATGATGGAGTTGATCGCGCCAGGCATGATCTTCTCGGGGTTCTCGGTCTCGCCGGCGGCGACGCCGCACAGCTCCACGGAGGCGTAGGCGAAGACGACGCCCTGGATCACGAGCAGCATCGGAAGTGTGCCGAGGGGGAAGACACCGGTGTCCGAGACGGTGGACAGACCTGGGGTGTGGCCGTCCACCGGATGCTGGGTGACGACGAGGAAGATGCCGACCAGCATGAAGGCGACGAGGGCCGCCACCTTGATGATCGCGAACCAGAACTCCATCTCGCCGAAGTACTTCACCGAGATCAGGTTGGCCGTGAGCACCACGGCGAGGGCGATCAACGCGAGGATCCACTGCGGGATGTCGCTGAACATGCCCCAGAAGTGGGCGTACGTCGCCGCCGCGGTGATGTCCGCGATCGCAGTGGTCGACCAGTTGAGGAAGTACAGCCAGCCGGCCGCGAAGGCACCCTTCTCACCCATGAACTCACGGGCGTAGGAGACGAAGGCGCCGGATGACGGGCGGTAGAGGATCAGCTCACCCAGCGCGCGTACGACGAAGAACGCGAAGACACCGCAGACGGCGTAGGCGATGGCGAGTGAGGGCCCGGCGTCGGCGAGACGCCCGCCCGCACCCAGGAAGAGCCCGGTGCCGATCGCGCCGCCGATGGCGATCATGTTGATGTGGCGGGACTTGAGGTCCTTGCTGTAACCGGCGTCGCCGGCGTCCACATGGGGGGAGCCCGCCGCCGGTGCACCGGCGGCGGGCTGATCGGCTGCTGTGATGCTGCCGTCACTCATGGAGGGGGTTCGCCTTTGTGAGGGGAAGATGGTCGGTCCCGGCCGGGGGCCCGTGGGGGGAGTCATCCGGCGATGGCCTGGGGCGCATGATCAGGAGCCCTGTGATTCTGACAGTGCGCTGTACCCGACGAAAACAAATCTGAGGTATTTCAGAGGTTTCGGTACGGCAAAGAAGGCAGGTCCGCTTTCTCGGCGGGGTGAGGCCGACGCGGTTCTCGCGGCTGGCCCGCACCGCCCCTGGCGGGCCTCCGCCGGGGAACGCCGGTGACGCCCACTGCGGTCACTCCCTCAGGCAGGCCCTGCCGCCTCGGCGTCGACGGGGATGCCCAGCCGTTCGGTCACCGTGGTGAGGGCCGTTCCCAGCGGGAGCGCGATGCGGGTGACGGCGTGCCGGTCGCCCCGGGTCGGGTCCCGGTTGACGATCAGTACCGGCTTTCCGGCCTGGGCCGCCTGGCGGACGAACCGGAGCCCGGACATCACCGTCAGTGAGGACCCCAGGACCAGCAGCGAGGACGCCTCGCGGACCAGTTCGCGGCAGAACTCGACCCGCCGCGGGGGCACGGCTTCGCCGAAGAACACCACGTCCGGTTTGAGGATGCCGTCGCAGACCGTGCAGGACACCACGCGGAAGTCCCCGACCTGTTCGTCGGTGAGGTCCGCGTCACCGTCCGGGTTGATCGCGGCGGCCACCGGCCGGAAGCCCGCGTTGGCCTCCTCCAGCCGCCGGGCGAGCTCGCGACGCGGGCTGAAGGCACCGCAGGACAGGCAGACCACCCGGTCCAGGCCTCCGTGGAGTTCCACGACGCCCTCGCTGCCGGCCGCCTGGTGCAGGCCGTCGACGTTCTGGGTGATCACACCGGAGAGCAGGCCGCACCGCCCGAACGCGGCCACGGCCCGGTGCCCCGCGTTGGGGCGGGCACGGCCGAAGGTGCGCCAGCCGAGGTGGCTGCGCGCCCAGTACCGGCGCCGTGCCTTGGCCCCGGCGGTGAAGTCCTGGTAGGTCATCGGGGTGTGACGGCTCAGGCTCCCGCCCTCGCCCCGGTAGTCGGGGATGCCCGACTCCGTGGAGATGCCCGCCCCGCTGAGCACCAGCACACCGCCGGCGCTCAGCGCGTCGGCGACCGGCTCCGGATCCGTGGTGCCCGGCGACAGGTCCTCGTCAGGGGTCCAGCTCAGTGTGGGGCGCATACGCATGACCCCCAGCGTACGGAACAGGCTGCCACCTCCCGCGTCCGTCGCCTCGCGCGCCTCGTACGCCCCGCCGCCCGGTGGCGATCGCGCCCGCGGCGCCGAGCCCCGAGCCGCAGCGGCCCTGTGGATATCCCCCGCAGGAGACTGCGGGTGGCAGGCTGTCCGAAGCCTCCCGCCCACCGGCAGCCTTGATCCATGCCTGTATCGCAGAGATCACATCGATCGCCTCGGTTACTCCTGCTCCTGCTCCTGCTGGTGATGACACTCGAGGTCAGCACACTGACGGGCGCCGCCCGACCGGCGCACGCGAAGACGACCGCCACCGCTGACCCGGTACGCGAACTGGCCCGGGTCGCGGAGCCGCTGCGCTCCACGGTGCCGGGCGCACCCGACAGCGATCTGCGCCCGCTCGGCCGCATGATCGGCTCGGCGAAGATCGTCGGGCTGGGTGAGGCCACGCACAGCTCCCGGCAGTTCTTCACGATGAAGCAGCGCGTCTTCCAGTACCTCGTCGAGGAGAAGGGCTTCACCACCTTCGCACTGGAGGCGCCCTGGTCCACCGGCCTGGTGCTCAACGAGTACGTGGTGCACGGCAAGGGTGACCCGGAGAAGCTCATGCGGAAGGAGTTCCAGAGCTCCTACCGGATATGGAACACCCGCGAGTACCTCGGTCTGCTGAAGTGGATGCGCGCGCACAACGTCCGCCATCCCGACCGCCCCGTGCGGTTCATGGGTGAGGACAACGGCTACGCGGGACCTGAACTCTTCGACGAGGTCACGGACTACGTGTCCGCGCGTCATCCGGAGCTGCTGCCGGAATTCCGCCGTCTTTACCACGGGTTCAGGCCGACGGGGAGCGTGGAGGAGACCGTCAACGGGAACATGACCAAGCCCATCGCCGAGCGCGAGCGGACGGCCGCACTCGTGGGGCGCGCCTACGAACTGCTTCGCAAGCAGGGGCCGGGCGGGGACCAGCAGGCGTACGAGTGGGTCCTCCAGCACGCCAGGGCCATCTCCCAGACCGGCACCCTCTACGCCTACTACGACTTCTCCGACCCGGAGAAGATCGCTCGGGCCATGCTCTACCGTGACCGGGTCATGGCCGAGAACACCGTGTGGTGGCAGCGGCACACCGGCCACCGGATGCTGCTGTCGGCCCACAACGGCCATGTCTCCTACGAGTCCGACAACCCCGAGCAGTATCCGAAGACCCAGGGCGAGTTCCTGCGTGAGGCGGTCGGGGCCGAGTACATGAACATCGGCTACACCTTCGGGCGCGGCTCGTTCAACGCGATGGATCTGACGGACCCGGAGGAGCCCTACCGCCGCTTCTCCGTGGAACCGCTGGGCGTGGGCAGTAATGAGGAGGTGCTGGAGCGGGTCCTGCGCCGGGACTACTACGTCGATCTGCGGGCCGTACCCGAGCCGACCCGGGACTGGCTGACGGCGAAGCGACTGACCCGCTCCATCGGGAACGCCTGGCCGGAGGACCCCTATCTGACCTCGCTCGGGCGCCAGTTCGACGTGCTGATACACCTCCATCGCGTCACGGCCGCGGATCTCCTGCCGACCACCTGATAGCGGCGGGGCGGTGCCGGGCCCGGAGTCAGGACTGCGCCGGAGCCCGGCCGAGCAGGGCGCTGACGTCCACCGTCTCGTCCGTGGGCGGCGTGGCCGTGGGCACCGGCTCGTCGAAGCCGGAGAAGTCCACGGCCGCGTCCGCCCCGTCGCCCCGCACGATGATCCGCACCGGGTGGTGCGCGCCTTCGGTGTCCACGTACGCCGTCAGCCGCTGTCCGTGGAGGGTCCTGGTGACCGGGACGGCCCGTACGCCGTCGACCGTCGTCACCTTCCCCTTGGTGAACGTACCGGCGGTCGCGTCGGCGTTGTCCGAGACCAGTTCGCGGAAGGTGTCCAGATCGCACGCCTCGACGACCGGCCGCAGCCTGGAGTCCTCGGCGGACCCCCTCATGTACCGCCCGGCGAGGACGGCGTCGAAGGCCGAGCCGCCGATCGGGACCTGGTCCTTCCAGAAGTCCGCGTCCGGCTTCAGCCAGACCGAGTCCCCCCGTTTGACGATCTCGACCGAACCCTTGTTCTCGCCCAGGTCGACGCCGCCCACGCAGTTGCCGTTCCGGTCCAGGCTGAGGTCGACCGTCATCGGGGAGCGGTTCTCCCCGAGGTCGCCCCGCGCACGCAGATGCAGGGACCGGGCGTCCAGCAGGGCCTCACGGGAGCGGTCGGCGATCTGCTCGGCGGGGAGCGATTCGATGTCGTCGTCCGCCTGTGCCGCGGTGCCGCCGGTGACGGCGACCACGACCACGGCTGTGCAGGCGGCAGCTCGTGTGGCGATGCGCTGTCCTGTCACCGCGCCTCCTCGGAAACATCCCTGGTCAGGGCCGTTGCGAGCGGTATTCACCCCTATTGGTGAGCGTACGCCCGCGCAGGGTCGCATGCGCGGCGGACCGGGTGTACCGAGGGTGAGGTTCGGCGCTGTTTTCGGCTACGGAACGTGGGGGAGAGCTGCCCTGGAGATCACCGGAACCCGACCGGGACGACCGGGACCAAGGGGAGACATGAAGAAGACGCTCAAGGGGAACGCCGTCCGCGCGCCGGCACGAGGCGCCGCAGTCACGGGGCTGACCATGGCACTCGCCGTGCCGGCCACCGCCGCGGCCGCCGTCGCACCCGCCGCCGTTCCGCCGGGGCTGTCCTGCGACACCGGTAAGCACGCGATCGACGACTACACCGGGTTCGCGCTCTGCAGGAACAACGGCTCGGCCACACAGACCTTCTGGGTTCACCTGGTCTGCGGCTGGTCCCCCGACGCGGACGGTGAGCACGTCACGCTGAGTCCGGGCGAGTCCGGGCAGTCGACCGCTCACTGCGCGGGCCTCGGCTCTGGGATCGGCGAGATCCACGTGCGGCCGTAGTACCCCGCTGTCGGCCCCCGTCTCCCGTCACGGCCCTCCCGTAGGGCGTCCCCGGGAGGGGAGACGGGTTCCGGTCCGAGCGTGCGGCGTGCTTGAGCGGGCCCTCCCGCCTCATTACTCTCCAGTAGACCAGCTTGGGCGGACCCTGGGCGGACCCCGGGGCCGGTGCTCCGGCGGACGCGAGGAGGCGGTGGCGATGTCCTCAGCAGACCCCACGGAGCGGAGCGGACCGATCAGGCCGGTGGAGCCGCCCGCACAGCCCGGACTCATGGACTGCGCCCGGGCGCTGACCGAGGGGCGGACGACCTCGTCCGCGCTGGTCGCCTCGGCGCTCGCACGCATCGAGGCGAGCCGGCCCACCCTCAACGCCTTCCGTCAGCTGCGTACGGAAGCCGCGCTCGCCGAGGCCGCCGAGGCCGACCGGCGGCTCGAGGCGGGGGAACGGCTTCCGCTGCTCGGGGTGCCGGTCGCCGTCAAGGACGACACCGACGTCGCCGGTCTGCCCACGTACTTCGGCTGCGACGGCGTACTGCCGCCCGCCACCGCCGACAGCGAGGCAGTCCGCAGGCTCCGGGCCGCCGGGGCCGTGGTCGTCGGCAAGACCAACTCCTGCGAACTGGGGCAGTGGGCCTTCACCGAGGGGCCCGCCTTCGGCGTCACCCGCAACCCCTGGAGCACCGCGCACACGCCCGGCGGTTCGTCCGGCGGCTCCGCCGCGGCCGTCGCCGCCGGGCTCGTCCCCGCCGCGCTGGGTTCGGACGGCGCGGGGTCCATCCGTATCCCCGCCGCCTGGACCCATCTCGTCGGCATCAAACCGCAGCGCGGCCGGATCTCCGTCCACCCTCACAGCGACGCCTTCCAGGGCCTCACGGTCAACGGCCCCCTCGCCCGTACCGTCGCGGACGCCGCCCTCCTCCTGGACGCCGCTGCGGGACCTCACCCCCGTGACCCGCACCGTCCGCCGGCCGTCGACGCGTCCGCCGCGGCCCGCCGCGACCCCGGCAGGCTGCGCGTCGGCCTGTCCCTGCGGCCTCCGCCCACCCTCACCCGCATCGCGCCCCACCCGGAGGTCCTGCGCGCCGTCACCGCGCTCGCCGAAGTCCTCGCCCGCCTGGGCCACCACGTCGAGGAGGCCCGCCCCCGCTACGGGCTGATCGGCCTCTCCTTCGTCCCCCGGGCCACCGCCGGCATCGCCGAGCTCGCCGCGCTGCACCCCGAACCCGGGCTCCTGGACCCGCGCACCCGTAGTGCCCTGCGCACCGGGACCCGGCTCGGCGGCCGGATCGTGCGGGCCGCCCGCGCGCGGGAGGTGCGTCAGCACGCCAGGATCGGCGCCTTCTTCGACACGGCCCGCGGCGGACACGGATACGACGTGCTGCTCACCCCGACCACGGCCGCCCCGCCACCGAGGGTCGGGGCCTTCGACCACCTCAGCGCCTGGCGCACCGACCTCGCGATGACCTCGGCCTGCCCCTACGCCTGGCCCTGGAACGTCCTCGGCTGGCCCGGCATCAGCGTTCCGGCGGGCTTCACGCGCGGCGGCCTCCCCATCGGGGCCCAGCTCCTCGGTCCCTCCCGCAGTGAGGCCCGGCTCATCTCGCTCGCCGCCCAGTTGGAGGCCGACCGCCGCTGGTACGAACACCGGCCTCCGGCCCCGGGGGCGCCGCCGCTCGACGGGGCGGCCGTCGGGCGCTGACCCCCCGTGCCCCCGCCGGGCCATGGCCGGGATCGGCACCCGTGACCGGGCCCGCCGGTCGTCTTCGCGTACGAGTCCGGGCTGGTCGAAGCGCGCAGGCCGCCCGGCCCTCCACGCCCCGCCGGATCAGGAGTGACCGGTTCCGCCGGAAAGGGCGCGGGCCACTGTGGAGAGGGACCGGTCAACGAGATATCTTGATGTCAAGCAATGTTGCAGACGTGGAGCGGAGCACCCGGTGACTGACTCGACCATCATCTATACGCACACCGACGAGGCCCCTGCCCTGGCGACGTACTCGTTCCTGCCGGTCATCGAGGCGTACGCCTCGACCGCGGGTGTCACGGTGGAGCGCCGAGACATCTCCCTGGCGGCGCGGATCATCGCCGGCTTCCCGGAGCGTCTCAAGGCCGATCAGCGTATCGATGACGCGCTCGCCGAGCTCGGCGAGCTGGCCAGGACTCCTGGCGCGAACATCATCAAGCTGCCCAACATCTCGGCCTCGATCCCGCAGCTGAAGGCCGCGATCGCAGAGCTCCAGGAGCAGGGCTACGCGCTTCCGGACTACCCGGACGACCCGCAGACCGACGAGGACAAGGACGTCCGCGCGCGGTACGACAAGGTCAAGGGCAGTGCGGTGAACCCCGTCCTGCGTGAGGGCAACTCCGACCGCCGCGCCCCCGCGTCGGTCAAGAACTACGCCAAGGCGCACCCGCACCGCATGGGCGCCTGGACCGCCGACTCCAAGACGAACGTCGCGACCATGGGCGTCGACGACTTCCGCTCGACGGAGAAGTCCGTCGTCGTCTCCGAGGCCGGCTCGCTGCGTATCGAGCTCGCGGGCGACGACGGCACGACGACCGTGCTGCGCGAGTCCGTCCCGGTCCTGGCGGGCGAGGTCGTGGACGCGGCCGTCATGCGCGTCGCCGCGCTGCGTGAGTTCTTCACCGCCCAGGTCGCGCGTGCCAAGGCCGAGGACGTGCTGTTCTCCGTGCACCTCAAGGCCACGATGATGAAGGTCTCCGACCCGATCATCTTCGGCCACGCGGTCCGCGCCTTCTTCCCGAACACGTTCGCCAAGTACGGCGACGTGCTCGCGACGGCCGGCCTGACCCCGAACGACGGTCTCGGCGGCATCCTCAAGGGCCTCGACTCCGTGCCGCACATCGGCGCCGAGATCAAGGCGGCCTTCGAGGCCGAGCTCGCCGAGGGTCCCGCCCTGGCGATGGTCGACTCCGACAAGGGCATCACCAACCTGCACGTGCCGAGCGACGTCATCGTCGACGCGTCCATGCCGGCCATGATCCGTACGGCCGGCCACATGTGGGGCCCGGACGGCAACGAGGCCGACACCCTGGCGGTCCTGCCCGACAGCAGCTACGCGGGCGTCTACCAGGTCGTCCTCGACGACTGCCGCGCCAACGGCGCCTTCGACCCGTCGACCATGGGCTCCGTACCCAACGTCGGTCTGATGGCGCAGAAGGCCGAGGAGTACGGCAGCCACGACAAGACCTTCGAGATCCCCGCCACCGGCACGGTGCGGGTCGTCGACGGCAAGGGCGACGTCGTCCTGGAGCAGGCCGTCGGCGCCGGTGACATCTTCCGGATGTGCCAGACCAAGGACCTGCCGATCCAGGACTGGGTCAAGCTCGCCGTCACCCGCGCCCGCGCGACCGGTAACCCGACCGTGTTCTGGCTCGACGAGGGCCGCGCGCACGACGCCAACCTCATCGCCAAGGTCAACACCTACCTGGCCGACCACGACACCGACGGCCTGGACATCTCCATCCGGACTCCGGAGGAGGCCACGGCCTTCTCCCTGGAGCGCATCCGCCGCGGCGAGGACACCATCTCGGTCACCGGCAACGTGCTGCGTGACTACCTCACCGACCTGTTCCCCATCCTCGAGCTGGGCACCAGCGCGAAGATGCTCTCCGTCGTCCCGCTCATGAACGGCGGCGGACTGTTCGAGACGGGTGCCGGCGGCTCCGCGCCCAAGCACGTCCAGCAGCTGGTCAAGGAGGACTACCTGCGCTGGGACAGCCTGGGTGAGTTCCTCGCGCTCGCGGTCAGCTTCGAGCACCTGGCCACCACCACGGACAACGCGCGCGCCAAGGTCCTCGCCGACACCCTGGACCGGGCCACGGGCACCTTCCTCAACGAGGACAAGTCCCCGAGCCGCAAGCTCGGCGGCATCGACAACCGCGGCAGCCACTTCTACCTGGCGCTCTACTGGGCCCAGGAGCTGGCGAAGCAGACCGACGACGCCGCGCTCGCCGAGGCGTTCGGGCCGCTCGCCAAGACGCTGTCCGAGCAGGAGCAGACCATCGTCGACGAACTGGTCGCCGTCCAGGGCAAGCCGGCCGACATCGGTGGCTACTACCAGCCCGACCCGGCGAAGGCGGAGGCCGTCATGCGTCCGTCGGCCACCTTCAACAAGGCCATCGCGACCCTGGGCTGATCCCGGCCGCGTACCACGTCGAACGGCCGCCCCGGCAGGTGCACGCCTGCCGGGGCGGCCGTTCCCGTTCCGTCGTTCCGGCGGGACGGTGCCGGAACGGTCTGCTCGTCCGTACCCAGCGTTCCGCGCCTCCCCGGGTGCCGTGCGGTTCCGGGAAGCGCCGGGGGGAGTCCGTGCGGAAGAGCGATCCGGCCGGCCGAGGGTCTCCGGTCCGCCGTGGAGGCAGGGGCGCCTACGGCACCCGTGCCGTCCACTCCGCGCTGCCGAACTTCGTGGCGGCCAGCTCCTCCGCGCGTGCCAGCTCCTCGCCGGTGACGCTGCCGGGAGCGAGGCCGTAGCGGTCGTGGAAGGACCGCACCATGCGGTCGATGACCGCCTCCCTGGGCAGGCCGGTCTGACGGCGCAGCGGATCGACGCGCTTCTTGGCGGATCTGGTGCCCTTGTCGGACATCTTCTCCTTGCCGATGCGCAGGACCTCCAGCATCTTTCCGGCGTCGATGTCGTAGGACATGGTGACGTGGTGGAGGATCGCGCCCGGTCCGCCGTCGGGGCCGACCATACGCTTCTGGGCCGCGCCGGCGATCTTCCCGACGTCCGTCGCGATGTCGTTGAGGGGCTGGTACCACGCCTTGATTCCCATGTCCCCGAGTGCCTCGAGAACCCATTCGTCGAGATAGGCGTAGGAGTCGGCGAAAGAAAGTCCGGAGACCAGGGAGGAGGGGACCGACAGGGAATACGTAATCGTGTTCCCGGCCTCCACGAACATGGCGCCTCCGCCTGAAATGCGGCGTACGACGGTGACACCGTGGCGCGCGGCGCCCTCGGCGTCCACCTCGTTGCGGAGGGACTGGAAACTGCCGATGACGACGGCCGGGGCGCCCCACTCCCAGACGCGGAGCGTCGGGGGCCGGCGCCCGGCGGCGACCTCGGTGGTGAGTACCTCGTCGAGGGCCATGTGCAGCGCGGGGGACTGCGGGCCCGCGTGGATGAACTGCCAGTCGTAGTCGGTCCAGTCGGTGGCCTGCGCGAGCGCGCGGCGCACCGCCACCGCGACGCCCTCGGCAGTGATCCCGTACATCACGGTGCCCTCGGGCAGCGCCGCTTCGACGCGGGCGGCCAGCCCTGCGGCGTCGGTGTCGGCGGGGGCGCCTTCCAGGGCTTCGTCCATCGCGGTGATCGCCTCGTCGGGTTCGAGGAAGAAATCGCCCGCGACCCGTACGCCGCGCAGTACGCCCCCTTGGTTCTCCAGGTCGACCACCACGAGTTTTCCGCCTGGAACCTTGTATTCGCCGTGCATTGTCTGGCCTCCGCTGAGTGTGAATCGCTTCCATGTCAGCGCGCGTGGGCCGGGTTCTCTTCCCTGCGCGTGGCGGGTGGTCCGGAACGGAGAGGGTTTTGAGGTGATCCGGGAATTGAGGGGACTTCCCGGGCCGGGCGCGGGGGCTCCGGGGCACGGGTTCGGAGCGGTCGACTCCGCTTTGGTATACGACCGGGAGAGCGGGTGGGGGTCGGTCGTGACGGGCCGGCCGGGGCCGGACGCCCTGTCCGGAGCGGCCTGGCGGGTGGCCGCCGTCCGGGCCCCTGTTTTCGTCGTCCGACCGTCAGGTAAAACCTGTCCGCTATGTGAGCAGAGGCCTTGCCTTGCGGACTGTATGCGAAATACGGTCTGCGATATTCCTTGATCACCCCTGGCGGGAGGTAGGCCCCCGTGCGCCGAAAAGCGGTTGCCCTGGTGGCGGTTGCGTTGGTGTCCCTCACCTCGGGCTGCGCGTCGTTGCAGTCCTCGGCGACCGAAGTCGGTGGTGTGCGCATGACCGACGACCGGTCCGTACGCGACGGCGGGACACTCACCGTCGCTCTCAACTCCGACCCGGACAAACTGGACCCCACCCTCGCGCAGACCCTCGTAGGCCGCACGGTCTTCGCGAGCATGTGCGAGAAGCTCTACGACATCGACGAGGACGGCACCGTGGTGCCGCAGCTCGCCGCGTCGCTCCCCACCACCTCGGCCGACGGCCGTACGGTCACCATCCAGGTGCGACCCGGGGTGAAGTTCAGCGACGGGACCCGGCTGGACGCCGACGCGGTCGTCACCTCGCTGCTGCGCCACCGCGATCTCCCCGGATCCGCGCGCGGCACCGAACTGGCTCCGGTCGGCAAGGCCGAGGCCACCGGACCCCTCACGGTCCGACTGACGCTCGACCACGCCTACGTCCCGCTGACCGGCGTGCTCGCCGACCGGGCCGGAATGGTGATGTCACCGGCCGCCCTGAAGAAGTACGGGAAGAACTTCACCAACCACCCCTCCTGCGTCGGCCCCTTCCGCTTCGTCGAGCGCGTCGGCGGCGACCGGATCGTGCTCGAGAAGGACCCGGACTACTACGACGCCGACCGGGTGCACCTGGACGGCGTGGTCTACAAGCCCATACCCGACGGCAACGTCCGGCTCGCCAACCTGCGCTCCGGCGACCTCCAGGTCGGAGACCAGATGGCCCCCGTCGACGTACGGAGCGCACTGACCGAGCCGAAGCTCCAGCTGTTCAACTCGCCCTCGCTCGGATACCAGGGCATCGGACTGAACGTCGGCAACGTGAAGGGCCTCGGGCAGAAGCCCGGAAAGATCGACACCCCGATCGCCCGGGACGTCCGCGTCCGTGAGGCCTTCGAGCTGGCCATCGACCGCGACCTGCTCAACAAGGTCGTCTTCCAGGGCATGTACGAGCCGGCCTGCGGCCCCATCTCCCCGCAGTCCGCCATCGCCCCGGGCATCGAACCGCAGGACTGCCCCCAGCGCGACGCCGACCGCGCGAAGGAACTCCTGAAGGAGGCCGGGGTGAAGACCCCGGTGAAGATCGAGCTCAAGACGTCCACCACCCCGGAGCAGGGGCGCGTGGGCCAGGTGCTCCAGGCGATGGTCAAGGAGGCGGGCTTCGAACTGTCGCTGCGGCCCACCGAGTACGCCACCATGCTCGCGGAGACCGACGCCGGCGACTACGACGTCTTCACCAGCGGCTGGTCCGGCCGGCTCGACCCGGACGGCAACGTCTCCAACTTCCTCAAGACCGCGGGCGCCATGAACGCCTACGGACTCGGCGACCCGGAGATCGACAAGCTGATCGCGGAGGGCCGCAGTGTCGCGGACCCCGCACGGCGCACGGCGGTCTACGACGAACTCACCCGGCGCGTCCAGGACGCCCACGCGCTGATCTACCTCTACCGGCAGAAGAACTACGTCGTCGCCGGCAAGGACGTCGCGGGCATCCACGTCTACGGCGACGGACTGGTCCGGGTCAAGAACGCGGGGTACACCCGATGACGAAATACCTGCTGACGCGCCTGCGTCAGTCCCTCATCACCCTCTTCCTCGTCAGCGTCGTCGTCTTCGCCGGCATCCGGGCCCTGCCCGGCGACCCGGCGCTCGCGCTGGCCGGTGAGGAACGCAGCCCCGAGGCACTCGCCGCCATCCGCGAGAGCTACGGCCTGAACGACAACGTCGTCATCCAGTACGGGCGGTTCATCGGGCACGCCCTGACCGGCGACCTCGGCACCTCCTCCCGTACGGGCCTCCCGGTCGCCGACGCGATCGCGCAGGCCCTGCCCGTCACGCTGGAACTGGCCGCGCTCTCCCTGCTCCTGGCGATCGTGGTCGGCATCGGCGCCGGAGTGGTCGCCGCGGTGCGGCGCGGGAAGCCGGAGGAGTGGCTCGCCAACGCCATCGCGCTGATCGGCCTCTCCATCCCGACCTTCTGGCTCGGCATCGTGCTCGTCCTCGGGTTCGCCATCGTCGTCCCGGTGTTCGCCGCCTCCGGTTACGTGCCGTTCGGCACCGATCCCGTCGACAACCTGCGCCGCATGGTGCTGCCCGCGATCGTGCTCGGCTCCGGCCTCGCCGCCGTCGTGATGCGGCAGACCCGGGCCGCGATGCTCGACTCGCTCTCCGCCGACTACGTGCGGACCGCCCGCGCCAAGGGACTGTCCCGGCGCTCCGTCGTCGGTGGGCACGCACTGCGCAACTCGCTGGTCACCGTGGTGACCGTGCTCGGTCTCCAGCTCGGGCACCTGATATCCGGCGCCGTCGTCACCGAGCAGATCTTCGTCCTCCCCGGCTTCGGCAAGCTCACCATCGACGCCGTCTTCACCCGCGACTACGCGACACTCCAGGCCGTGGTGCTCTGCACCTCCGCCGCGTACATCCTCATCAACCTGCTGGTCGACGTGGTCTATTCGGTCATCGACCCGCGCATCCGGCTCGGAGGTGCCCGGTGACCACCGCGACCACAGTGCTCCCCACCCCGCCCGGGGCGAGCAAGCGGAAGCCCGGCGGCGGCAAGCTGCGCGCCCTGCGCAGGAACCGGCTCGCGCTCACCGGCGCGGTCATCGCGGCCGTCTTCGTCCTGGCCGCCCTGTTCGCCCCGCTCATCGCCCCGTACGACCCGTCGCAGCCGGACTTCGGCAACGTACTCGCCGAGCCCGGCGCCGCGCACTGGCTCGGCACCGACGACCTCGGCAGGGACCAGCTCTCCCGCATCGTCCACGGCGCCCGCGCGTCCATGCAGGTCGGCCTCGTCGCCGTCGTGCTGGCCTTCCTCGTCGGCGTACCGCTGGGGCTGCTCGCCGGGTACTACGGCCGCTTCGCGGACACCGCGGTGTCCCGGCTCACCGACACCATGCTGGCGTTCCCGTTCCTGGTGCTCGCCGTCGGACTCGCCGCGATCCTCGGCCCGTCACTCACCAACGCGACCATCGCCATCGGCATCTCGCAGATCCCCGCCGTCATCCGGATCACCCGGGCCGAGACCCTGCGGCTCAAACACGTCGACTACGTCGCCGCGGCCGTCGCCAACGGGGGCGGCGACGGCACCGTCCTCTTCCGGCACATCCTCCCCAACGCCACCTCCGCCCTTATCGTCCAGGCGACCGTGGGCATCCCCGCCGCGATCATCGGTGAGGCTCTGCTGAGCTTCCTGGGCCTCGGCGTCCAGCCGCCGGACCCCTCGCTCGGCGTGATGCTCTCCGGCGCCCAGTCCTTCCTGGCGCCCGCACCCTGGCTGGCCGTCTTCCCCGGCCTCGCGATCGTCGCGGCGACGCTGGCCTTCAACCTGCTCGGCGACGGGCTGCGTGACGTCCTGGACCCCCGAGGAGCGACCCGATGACCGAGACCGTTCTCGAACCCGTGCGGAAGACGGCGGCCGAGCCCGCACTGAGCGTGCGCGACCTGTCGGTCTCCTTCCGCTCCGACACCCGCACCGTGCACGCCGTCGACGGGGTCTCCTACGACCTGGCGCCCGGCGAGGTCCTCGCCGTGGTGGGGGAGTCGGGCTGCGGGAAGTCCGTCACCTCCATGGCGGCGATGGGCCTGCTCCCGCCGACCGCCCATGTCGGCGGCTCGATCAGGCTCGGCGGGCGCGAACTGGTCGGCGCGTCGGAGAAGGAGCTCCAGAAGGTCCGCGGCAAGGACATCGCGATGATCTTCCAGGAGCCGATGACCTCGCTGAACCCGGTCCTCACCGTCGGCCGGCAGATAGGCGAAGTGCTGCGCAGGCACCAGGGGATGAGCCGTAAGCAGTCCACGGCACGCGCCGTGGAACTCCTCGAACTCGTCGGCATCCCGGCACCCGCACGCCGGATCGACGAGTACCCCCACCAGCTCTCCGGCGGCATGCGACAGCGCGTCATGATCGCCATCGCGGTGGCCTGCGACCCGGCCGTCCTCATCGCCGACGAGCCGACGACCGCGCTGGACGTCACCGTGCAGGCGGGCATCCTCGAAGTCCTCCAGTCCCTGCGCGAACGCCTCGGCACCGCCATCGTCCTGGTCACCCACGACCTCGGTGTCGTCGCCGACGCCGCCGACCGGGTGCTCGTGATGTACGCCGGCCGGGCCGTCGAACAGGCCCCGGTCCACGACCTGTTCGCCTCCAGCCGTCACCCGTACACCCGTGGTCTGCTCGGCGCCGTGCTGCGGCCCGGCGGCGAGGGCAAACGGCGGCTGCCCGAGATCCCCGGCCTGGTCCCCAGCCTGGACAGCCAGCCCGACGCCTGTACGTTCGCGCCCCGCTGCCCCCGCGCCGACGACACCTGTACGGGCAGCCGCCCCGGCTTCCGCGCCGTCGACCCGTCGGCCGGAGCGGACGCCTCGCACCGGGCCGCCTGCTGGCACCCGTACGCGGAGACCGATCCCGGGACCGGTCCCGGAACCAGCACCGAACCCCAGGAGGCCGGAAAGTGACCACCGCACGGACCGTCCCCGCCCCGCGCGAGGCAGACGGCGAAAACGACACCCCGCTCCCCCCGGTGCTGGAGATCAGCGGCATGGAACGGCACTTCGATGCCTCCGGCGGCGGCACCGTCCGGGCCGTCGACGGCGTCTCGATCACCATCGGCCGCGGTGAGGTCGTCGGCCTCGTCGGCGAGTCGGGCAGCGGCAAATCGACCGTCGGCCGGTGCGCCGTACGCCTGGACGAACCCACCGCCGGCACCGTCCACATCAACGGCACCGACGTCAGTCACCTCTCCCGCCGCGCGCTGCGCCCGCTGCGCAAGGACTTCCACCTGGTCTTCCAGGACCCCTCGTCCTCGCTCGACCCCCGGATGACCGTCGGCCAGATCATCGCCGAACCCATCCGGCTGCACCGCCGGGACCGCCGACCCCACAGAGCGGCCGTACGGGAACGGGTCGAGCAACTGCTCGGCCAGGTCGGACTGCGCCCCGAGCACGCCGACCGGCACCCCCACGAGCTGTCCGGAGGTCAGCGCCAGCGCATCTCGATCGCCCGCGCACTGTCCTGCGACCCCGATCTGGTCGTCGCCGACGAACCCACCTCGGCGCTCGACGTCTCGGTCCAGGCCTCCGTGCTCAACCTCCTGGCCGACCTCCAGCGCGACCGCGGCTTCGGCTGCCTGTTCATCACGCACGACCTGGCCGCCGTGGAGTTCCTCGCCGACCGGATCGCCGTGATGTACCTCGGGCAGATCGTCGAACAGGCCCCGACCGCCGAACTGTTCGCCGCCCCCAAGCACCCTTACACCCAGGCCCTGCTCTCCGCCGCCCCGGTCCCCGACCCGGTCGCCCAGCGCTCCCGCGAGCGCATCGTGCTGCACGGCGAACTCCCCAGCCCCCTCGACCCTCCGCCCGGGTGCCGCTTCCACACCCGCTGTCCCCTCGCCGTCGACCGGTGCCGCACCGAGATCCCCGCCCTGCGCGAGATCCCCGGCGGGCGGCAGGTCTCCTGCCATCTCGTGACCGACGACGGCACCGCCCCGGACGCGGCCGCCTGACCTGCCCTGTCCGGGCGCCGTCACCCGTACGTACGATCCGCGAAGCACCACGGAACCAAGAAACTCCGCACGACGCAGCAAGGAGCCGCATCCGTGTTCACCACCCGCCCCACCCTCCAGGGCACCTTCGGCATGGTGTCCTCCACCCACTGGCTCGCCTCGCAGTCCGCGATGGCCGTCCTGGAGGACGGCGGCAACGCCTACGACGCGGCCGTCGCCGCCGGATTCGTCCTGCACGTCGTCGAGCCGCACCTCAACGGTCCGGCGGGCGAGGTTCCGATGATCCTCGCGCCGAGGGACGGTGACGTACAGGTGCTGTGCGGCCAGGGCCCCGCCCCCGCGGGCGCCTCCGCCACGCACTACCGCTCACTCGGCCTGGACCTGGTCCCCGGCACCGGCCCGCTCGCCGCCGCCGTGCCGGGCGCCTTCGACGCCTGGATGCTGCTGCTGCGCGACCACGGGACCAAGACCCTTGCCGAGGTCCTGCGGTACGCGATCGGATACGCCGAGGACGGGCACGCCCCCGTCGAGCGCGTCGGCCAGACCGTGGAGACCGTCCGCGAGCTGTTCGAGACCGAGTGGCCGACCTCCGCCGAGGTCTACCTCCCCGGCGGAAAGGCGCCCGAGCCCGGCAGGCTCTTCCGTAACCCGGCCCTCGCCGCCACCTGGCGCCGCCTGACAGCCGAGGCCGAGGAGGAGGGCGGCCGGGACCGCGTCGCTCAGATCGACGCGGCCCGCGCCGTCTGGCGCACGGGCTTCATCGCCGAGGCGCTGGTCCGCCAGGCCGCCGTCCCCACCATGGACACCAGCGGCACCCGCCACACCGGCACCCTCACCGCCGCCGACCTGGCGGACTGGTCCGCGACGTACGAGGCCCCCGCCACGTACGACTGGAACGGCTGGACGCTGGCCAAGGCGGCCGGCTGGAGCCAGGGCCCCGCCTTCCTCCAGCAGCTCGCCCTCCTCCCGGCCGAACTCCCGGCGTACGGGTCCGCCGACTACGTCCACCTGCTCGTCGAGGGCTGCAAGCTCGCGATGGCCGACCGCGAGGCCTGGTACGGCGACGCCACCGGCGTACCGCTCGGCACCCTGCTCTCCGGGCCGTACAACGACGAGCGCCGCGCCCTGATCAAGGACACCGCCTCCCGGGAGCTGCGCCCCGGCAGCCCTGACGGCCGGGCCCCGGTCCTCAGCGCGCACGCCCACGCCGTCGCCTCCGGCGAGTCCGGCTTCGACGCCATGGGCATCCCGGTGGCCGGAGCGGGCGAGCCGACCGTGGCCAAGGACGGCGCGACCCGTGGCGACACCTGCCACCTCGACATCGTCGACCGCTGGGGGAACATGGTCGCCGCCACGCCCAGCGGCGGCTGGCTCCAGTCCAACCCGGTCGTGCCCGAACTGGGCTTCCCGCTCGGCACCCGGCTCCAGATGGCCTGGCTCGACGAAGGCCTGCCGAACACACTGACCCCCGGCCGCCGCCCGCGCACCACGCTCACGCCGTCCCTCGCCCTGCGCGACGGAGTCCCCGTCATGGCCTTCGGGACACCCGGCGGCGACCAGCAGGACCAGTGGCAGCTGCACTTCTTCCTCGCCGTGGCGCTGCGCGGCACGGTCCGTGGCGGCCTCGACCTCCAGGGCGCCATCGACGCCCCGAACTGGCACAACGACAGCTTCCCCGGTTCCTTCTTCCCGCGCGGGATGCGCCCGGGCAGCGTCACCGTCGAGGAGGGCATGGATCCGGAGGTCGTCGAGGAGCTCCGCCGCCGCGGTCACGACGTCACGGTCGGCGACCCGTGGTCCGAGGGCCGGATGTGCGCCGTCGCCAGGGACCCGGAGACCGGCGTCCTGTCCGCCGCCGCCAATCCCCGGGGGATGCAGGGCTACGCCGTCGGCCGCTGACCACCTGCCCGGGGTGCCCCCGGCGGACCGTGCTTAGCTGGAGTCATGATCGATGACTTCCTGTACGGAACCGCCGGGCGGACGGCCGAGGTGGAGGCGGTGGTCCGGGCGGCCGCCGCCGCCGAGATCCTGCCGCGCTACCGGCAGCTGGCCGCACACGAGATCGTCGAGAAGAGCGGCCCCCACGACCTGGTCACCGCCGCCGACCGGCTGGCCGAGGAGTACCTCACCGAGTCCCTGACCCGGCTGCTGCCCGGGTCGGTCGTCGTCGGCGAGGAAGCCGTCCACGCCGACCCCTCGGTCAACGACGCGCTCGGCGGCGACGCACCCGTGTGGATCGTCGACCCGGTCGACGGCACCCGCCAGTTCGTGCGCGGCGAACCCGGCTTCTGCACCCTGGTGGCCCTCGCCCTGCACGGAGAGTTGTACGCCTCGTGGACGTACGCCCCCGTCCTCGACGAGATGGCCGTCGCCGTGAGGGGCCGGGGCGCCACACTCAACGGCACCGCCCTGCACAGCGGTTCGCCCGCGCCCGGCGCGGTGCTCAAGGTGGCCATGTCCCACCCCGACTACACCTCCGACGCCCAGAAGCGCGCCCTGCTCGGCCTGCGCACCGACGGCATCGACGCCCGCGCGTGCGGTTCGGCGGGCCTGGAGTACCTCGCCGTCGCCTGCGGCGCGCAGGACGCGGTCGCCTTCAACTGGGAGTTCGCCTGGGACCACGCGGCGGGTCTGCTCCTGGTCACCGAGGCGGGCGGCTCCCAGTCGACGCTCTCAGGCGTCCCGTACCGCATCACCGGGGGGAACGACCTGCCGTTCACCGCGGCCAGGGACGAGGCCACGGCAGAGAGGATCCTGCAGGCGCTACGGACCGGCGGGGGACCGGATCCCGCCGCCGGCTGAGGAGCCGTCCAGCACCGCCCGCACCTCGCGGACGACACCGGCCGCCGTCTCCACCGCGGCCGTGTCCAGGCCGACCAGTGCCTCGGACACCCGGTCCGCGAAGTCAGCCGGGGTGTCCGGCAGAGCGGCGGCGGAAGCGAGCGCCCCCTTCTCGTTGAGGCACCAGGCACGGTGGTGGGCGTGCAGGGCCTGGGTGAGGACCCCGAAGGCCTTCGACAAGCAGAGGGCGACATGGAGGGTGTCCCCGGACGGGGCCGACTTGCGGGCGGCGGCCACGGAGAAGTCCGCCTCCCACGCCGCGTCGGTCAGCGCACGCCGCAACGGCTCGGGGTAGGCGCGCGTCGCCTCCTGGAGGGCCGTCAGCTCACCGCGCGGGTCCTCGATCACCTGGCCGAGGGCGACCTCCCCCACGTAGCAGGGGGACCAGAAACCCAGCGGGTGGCCGGGCTGGATCCCCACCTCGAAGCGGCCCGCCCGGCAGTCCGACCACACCGACTCCACCCGGTCCAGATCGCGCAGGATCCAGTCGACGGCGACGCCGTCCACCGTCAGCCACGCCCCGCCGTTCACCCAGGTGCCCCATCCGCCGGGTCCCGCCACGTCGGCGGGCGCCCCCTGGATCCCGGACGCCAACGCGGTGAGGGCGGCCAGGTCAGGGGCACCCCGGTAGTAGACGCCCAGATCCCAGTCGGAATCGGGGCGGTGGGTGCCGCGGGCCCGGCTTCCGCCCAGGGCGACGGCCTCGACACCGGACAGCCGAGCGAGCCGGGAGGCCATCGCGGCGACGGCGGGAGAGGGTACGCATGCGCTGTTCATCGGGCGGGAGACTACCCGGGGGCCCCTTGTGGGCGCGCCCGAATATCCTGGGTTCCCTGGCCATCGGCTGACGAAGGAGTCCGAAGGTGCCATCGATGCTGGATGCCGTCGTCGTGGGGGCGGGCCCGAACGGGCTGACAGCCGCGGTCGAGCTGGCCCGCCGCGGGTTCGCCGTGGAGGTCTTCGAGGCGGGGGAGACCGTCGGGGGCGGTGCCCGCACCGAGGAGCTGACCCTCCCCGGCTTCCTCCACGACCCGTGTTCCGCCGTACATCCACTGGGCATCGGGTCGCCGGCCTTCCAGGCGATGCCGCTCGCCCGCCACGGCCTCGAATGGCTCCACGCGCCGCTGTCGCTCGCCCACCCCTTCCCGGACGGCTCCGCCGCCGTGCTCACCCGGTCCGTCGGGGAGACCGCCATGTCACTGGGCCCGGAGGACGCGGGCGCCTACCGCAGACTGGTCGCCCCCTTCACGGGCCACTGGGACACCCTCGCCGAGGACTTCCTGCGCACCCCGTGGGACGGCCTGCCCAAGGATCCTTACCGCTACGCGCGCTTCGGGCTGGCAGCGATCCAGCCCGCCACGCTGCTCTCCAGACGTTTCCGGGGAGAGAAGGCGCGCGGTCTGATCGCGGGCCTCGCCGGTCACGCCATCGCACCCGCCGGCGGCGTCGCGACCGGCGGGATCGCCCTGCTCTTCGCACTCGCGGCGCACGAGAACGGCTGGCCGGTGCCACGCGGCGGCTCGCAGGCCATCTCCGACGCGCTGGCCGGCTTCCTGCTCGAAGAGGGCGGCACCATCCGCACGGGCATCGAGGTCAAGCGCCTCGACGAACTCCCGCCCGCCCGCGCGTACGTCTTCGACACCTCACCCACCGCGCTCGCCCGGATCGCGGGGCTCGGCGGCGCCTACGACCACTACCGCTACGGACCCTCCTGCTTCAAGATCGATTACGCGCTGTCGGGCCCCGTGCCCTGGACCGCCGAGGACGCCCGCCGCGCCGGCACGGTCCACCTCGGACCCTCCGCCGCCGAGATCGACACGGCCCTGCGCGCCGCAGTGGAGGGCCGCGACCCGAGTGTTCCCTTCCTGATCACCGCGCAGCCCAGCATCGTCGACCCGACCCGCGCCCCCGAAGGCCGCCACGTCTTCTGGGTGTACGGGCACGTCCCGTCCGGCTGGGAAGGCGACGCCACCGAGGTCATCGAGCGGCAACTGGAGCGGTTCGCCCCGGGGTTCCGCGATCTGGTCCTGGCTCGCGCGGTCGCCGGACCGCCCCGCCTCGCCGTACGCAACGCCAACTACGTCGGCGGCGACATCGCCACCGGGGCGTTCGCCGGGCTGCAGACGGTGCTCCGGCCCAAGCTCGCCCGCGTGCCGTACGCCACCGCGCACCCCGCGGTCTTCCTCTGCTCGTCGGCCACCCCGCCCGGCCCCGGTGTGCACGGCATGTCGGGGTACCACGCGGCGAAGGCGGTGTGGCGGCGCCTCAGGGCGGAGTGAGGGACGGAGAGGACGGCCCGAACGCGGTGGCCGCTGGTCACGATGCCGCGACGACGCTCCCTCAGCTCGCGGCGACGGATCTGGATGGGGGAGGACCTGCTCGGCCGATGACTCAGCCGGTAGGTGCCAGCACCGCCGTGCGTCCGCCCAGTACCCGGGAGAAGGCGTCCGTGACCTGGGCGAGGGCCTCCGCCGTACCGGGGGCGACGGTCAGCGTGCCGTCGTCGCCGGTGGTGATGTCCTTGTCGAGTGTGAACCAGCCGGGGACGATGTGCGTCGCGCCCATGGAGCTGAGCACCGGCCGCAGCGCGTAGTCGATCGCCAGCACATGGGCCGTGCTGCCTCCGGTGGCCAGCGGGAGCACGGTCTTGCCGGACAGCGCGAACTGAGGAAGCAGGTCCAGCAGCGTCTTCAGCAGACCCGAGTAGGCGGCCTTGTAGACGGGGGTGCCTATGACCACCCCGTCCGCCCCCTCGAACAGTGCCGTGGCCTCGACGACGGCCGGGTGCCGGAAGTCGGCGCCGAGCAGAGCCTCGGCGGGCAGGGTGCGTACGTCCAGCGGCCTCACCTCGTGGCCCTGGTCCCGGAGCCGGTCGTCCAGGTGGCGCAGGAGGCGTGCGGTACGGGAGGTGGCGGAGGGACTGCCGGAGACGGACAGGATGGTTGCCATGGGAGAGCCCTACTTTCTTGTCGTGGGTTGAAATTCCGGCGGTGCCGGGTGCGGAAGCGGCTACCACGCGCTCGATTCGACCGTCACGACCGGCTCCAGCTCGTCGCGCAGGGTCTCCAGGAAGGTGACGACCTCCGCGGCCACCGAACGGTGCTGCATGTCGTTCAGGACGTCATGGTGTGCGCCCCGCACCACCGAAAGTCGTGCTCGCGGAAGCGAATGCGCCGTACGCACGAGTGCCTCGCGGTCCGCGAGAGGATCGGCGGCGCCGGCCAGGAGCAGCGCGGGAACGCCCACGTGACTGCCGTACGCCGCCGACAGCAGGGGCTCCGGCACGGCGTCGTCGAGTGCGCCGCGCCGGATTCCGGTGTCCTCGGTGAGCGTGCCCCGATGGGCGGGGCAGGCGGTACGCACGTCGAGCTCGTCCTCCCAGCGGCCGACGGCGGTGGCTCCGCCGCCGGGGATGCCCGCGAGGACGACGGCGTCCGGCTGCGCGGCGGCCGGTACGTCGTCCCGGCCGAGGAGCGCCGCGACGGCGACGGCTCCGCTGTCGGCTCCCACCAGTACGAGGGGGCGTACGACACCGTCCTCGCCGGTGGCCGAGTCCTCGGCGGCAGCGGCGAGTCGTGCGCCGAACCGGGTCAGTGAACCGGTCAGGTCGTCCTCGTCGAGGACGGGGGCGTCGACGACCCGGACGCGGTAGGCGTCGGCGGCCAGGCGCCTGCCGAGCCGGGTGTAGGTCGCCCGGGTCTCGCCCCGGCCGGGCACCACGAGGAGGGTGGCGCGCGTGCGAAGGCCCTCGGGGGCGTGGTAGTCGGTGTACTCGGTCAACTCGGGCTCCTGCGTGTGCGTATGCGTGTGTGGGCGTGCCTGTGTGAGGGTGGTCGGGCCCGTGTCAGCTGTCCGCGGCCTCGCGCGCGGCGGTGTGGCGGTTCGCGGGGACGGGCAGTCCGAGGTTGCCGCGCAGGGTGTCGGCCTCGTACTCGGTCCGGAACAGGCCGCGCTTCTGCAGGAGCGGCACCACACCGTCCACGAAGCGTTCGAGGTCGGTGTTGTTCCGGAAGGCCAGGTTGATGCCGTCCAGGGTGCCCGCGTCGGACCACTGCTCGATGGTGTCGGCCACGGTCTCCGGGGAGCCGACGAACGGCGAGCGACGGAACGCGTTGACGGAGTCGGCGACCTGACGCAACGTCAGGTTCTCCGCCTTCGCCCGCTCGATGATCTTCCCGGCGCCCGTCCGGCCGCCCTTCTCCGCGAGATGGGCGACGTCCGGGAACGGCGCGTCCAGGTCGTGCGAGCTGAAGTCGTACGCGCCGAAGGAGCGGCCCAGGAGCGCGAGGTTGCTCGCGAAGTCGTTGTCCTCCTCGAAGATCTCCCGCTCCCGGCGCCGGGCCTCCTCGTCGGTCGCGCCGACGATCGGGCCGCCGTGGATGAAGACCTTGATGTGGTCGGGGTCACGTCCGTAGGCCGCGGTGCGCTTCTTGATGTCGGCGTAGTACTCCTGCGCCGACTCCAGCGTGCCGCCCGGTGCGTAGATGCCCTCGGCGACGCGCGCGGCGAGGTCGCGGCCCTCGGCGGACACCCCGGCCTGGAAGATGACCGGCTGTCCCTGCGGCGAGCGGGAGATGTTGAGCGGACCGGCGACCTTGAAGTGCTCCCCGTCGTGGTCCAGCGCGTGCAGCCTGGACGGGTCGAGGAAGACGTCGCGCTCCACGTCGGCGGGGAAGGCGTCGTCCTCGTAGGAGTCCCACAGACCGCGGGCGACCTGCACGAACTCCAGGGCGCGACCGTACCGGGTGGCGTAGTCGAGGTGTTCGTCGAGCCCGTAGTTCTTCGACGTACCGGTGTCGAAGCTGGTCACCACGTTCCAGCCGGCGCGGCCGCCGCTGATGTGGTCGAGGGAGGCGAACCGGCGGGCGAGGTTGAACGGCGAGTTGTACGTCGAGCTGGCGGTGCCGACCAGGCCGATGTTCCTGGTGTGGGTGGCGACGGCGGAGAGCAGGGTGAGCGGTTCCAGCCGGTTCAGATAGTGCGACGGGTAGGTGGCGTTGATGAACTGGCTGTCGACGACGAACAGCGCGTCGAAGAGAGCGTGTTCGGCCGCCTGGGCCTGCTGGATGTAGTAGGTGACGTCGATGCTGGCGTTCTTCGCGACGCCCGGGTCCTTCCAGAGGCCGTGCTGGCCGGGGCCGCCGACGCCGTACGGGTGCAGTGCGAGGTGGATCCTGCGGGACATGGGGTGTTCCTCTCAGTGGTGCGGGGGAGGGCGAAGGGGCCCTTGCTCTGCGGTCAGCCGCTCAGCTGTGCGCGCAGGGCCTCGCGCTCGGTCCGGTCGGCTGTCCGCGAGTGCAGCGTCGGCGCGGAGCCCACGAGCAGGCGCGTGTACACGTGCGTCGGGTGGTTGATGACGTCACGGGCCGCGCCCTCCTCGACGAGCTCACCCCGGTAGAGCACGGCGATGCGGTCGGCGGTCCCGGCGATGGAACCGAGATCATGGGAGATGAAGACGAGGGACGTCCCGGCGGCGCGGAGCTCCTTGAGGATCTCCAGGACCTGGACGCGGTTGGCGGAGTCCAGGGCGCTGACGGGCTCGTCGAGGATGACCAGGGAGGGCTCCGTGACCAGGGCCCGGGCCACGGCGACCCGCTGGCGCTGACCGCCGGAGAGCTCCCCGGGCAGCCGCCCGAGCAGGTCGGCGGAGAGGTGGACCCGGTCGAGGAACGCACGGCCCCGTTCGACCGCCTCCTTGCGCGGCACCCCCTGGATGAGCAGCGGTTCGGTCAGGGAGTCCTCGACGGTGAGGTCGGGGTCGAGGCTGCGCAGCGGGTCCTGGAAGACGTACTGGACGATGCCCCGTCGGCGCAGGGCGCGCCAATGGCGGTTGCCGTGGCGGGTCACGTCCTCACCGCCGAGCCGGATCGAGCCGGCCGAGGCCCGCACGAGGCCGAGCACGGCGCGGGCCAGCGTGGACTTCCCGGAGCCCGTCTCGCCGATGACGCCGACGGTCTCCCCGGGCGCGATGCTCAGCGAGACGCCTCGCAGGGCGCTCCGGCCCCGGCGTCCCCGGCCGTAACGGACCTCCAGGTTCTCGACGGACAGGACGGGGGCCGGAGCCTTCTCCTCCCGGCCTGTGGCCCTCTCCTCCGGCGACGCGGTGCTCATGACGCCTCCTTCGGGGCCTTCGAGGCCGTCGGTGCCTGGGGTGCCTGGGGCGCCTGGGGTGCCTCGGGGGCCTCGGGGGCCTCGGGGGCCTCGGGGGCCTCGGGTGCCTCGGAGGCCTCGGGGGTCTTCGGGGTGAGGAACTTGTCCAGGCCGTACTGCTCGTGCTCGGCCATGAGCAGCCGGGTGTACGCGTGCTGCGGGTCGTGCAGCACCGACCGCGTCGGGCCCTGCTCCACCACCTCGCCCTGCCGCATGACCAGGACCTCGTCGCACAGCTGGGCGACGACGGCCAGGTCGTGGGAGACGACGACGAGTGCCAGACCGGTGCGCTCGCGCAGTTCGGCCAGCAGGTCGAGGATCTCGGCCTGGACCGTGACGTCGAGGGCCGTCGTCGCCTCGTCGGCGATGAGGGCCCGCGGTTCGACGGCGATCGCCGCCGCGATCAGGACGCGCTGGAGCATGCCTCCCGACAGCTCGTAGGTGTACTGGCCGTAGACCAGCTCCGGGTCCCGCAGCCGTACCGCCGCGAGGAGTTCGAGGGCGCGCCGGCGCGCCTCGCGCCGCTTCACGCCCTTCTTGACCCGGATGACCTCGGCTATCTGGGAGCCCACCCGGATCGACGGGTTGAGATAGGACGCCGGGTCCTGGAAGACGGCGCCGATCGTGGTGCCGCGCAGGGCCGTCCACCGGCGGGGCGTCAGGGTCGCGATGTCGGTGCCGTCGATCTCGACCGTTCCGCCGGAGACCTCGAAGTGCGGGGGCAGGATGCCGAGCACGGCGCGGCAGGTGAGGGTCTTGCCGCTGCCGGACTCACCGACGATGCCGACCGCCTTGCCGGGGGTGAGGCCGAAGCCGACCCCGTGGACGATCTCCCGGCCGGTGACACGGTCGCTGATGCGTACGTCGCGGACGGCGATGACCGGCGGAGCGGCCGGGGCCGCCGACACGTGCGCGCGGGCGCGGTCGGGGGCGGCGTTCTGGGACAGGGTCCTCATCGGGAACCTCCCACGGAGACGGGGGCGGATGTACCGGTGCGGGCCCGCGCCTTGCGCTGGTTGACCAGCGCGCGGCCCGCTTCACCGGATACGTCGCGGATGGCGTCGGCGAGCAGATTGCACGCCCAGACGGTGACCATGATCAGCAGGGCGGGTGCCACGGGTGCCCAGGGCTGGTGGCTGAGGTAGCCCAGATCGGAGGCGAGCAGTCCGCCCCAGGTGGGAGCCGGCGGCTGGACGCCGATACCGAGGAAGGTCAGGCTCGACACGATGACGAAGCCCACGCCGATGGTCTGGGCGAGCGCCACCGCGATCGGCGGGAGCACCTTGACCCAGACATGGCGGCGTACGATCCAGCCCATCGAGGCGCCCGAGACGATCGCTGCCTCCACGTACGGCGAGCGGGCCACGGCCAGCGTGGCGGCGCGCGACACCCGGTAGAAGAGCGGTGAGACCAGCGCGCCCGTGACGAGCATGGCCTGCGTGATGCCGTTGCCGAGCAGCGCGATCACGGCGATGGCGAACAGCAGGAACGGCAGGGCGACCAGGGTGTCGGCCAGACGGAGGGTCAGCCATTCGAAGACCCGGCCCGAGTAGACCGACAGGATGCCGGGGACCGCACCGACGACGAGGGCCATCAGCGCGACCTCCAGGGATCCGAGCACGCTGACCCTCGAGCCGTCGAGCAGGCGGCTGAACACGTCACGGCCCAGGTAGTCCGTCCCCAGCCAATGGGCGCCCGACGCCGATGCGAGCGTGTTGTCGCTGGTCGCGAGGGGGTCCTGCGGGGCGAGCCAGGGACCGCAGACGGCGAGCAGGGCGATCAGGACCAGGATGCCCACGGCGATCCGGCCGGATGTGAGTGAGAGGACGCGGCGCACCATCGTCATACCCCCCGCTGGGATGCCGGCATCACACGCGCCAGCACCAGATTGATGATCAGGTTGAAGGAGACGACCAGCACGATCGACACCACGAGCACGCCCTGCACCGCTGGTACGTCACCGGCCTGGGCCGAGTCGTTGGCGAACCGGCCGAAGCCCTGGAGGCCGAAGATCCACTCCGTGATCACGGAGGCGCCGACCAGGGCCGGGAACTTCTGCCCGATCGTGGCGAGGGCGGGCCCGAGCCCGTTGCGCAGGACGTGTGCGAAGAAGATCCGCCGCGGGCTCAGGCCCCGGACCACCGCGCCCGTCACGTAGTTCTCGCCGTAGGCCGCGACGAGGCTGGACCGCAGCTGACGGGCGACGTCGGCGATGACGTCGAAGCTCAGCGCGAGCGCGGGGAGCGTGATGTGGGCGAGCCAGGGGCCGACGCCCTGCTCGGCCGGGACGTAACCGGCCGAGGGGAACAGATCGAGCCCCACCGCGAGGACCGCCACGAGCACGATGCCGACGACGAAGGCCGGCATCACCGAGATCACGGTGACGAATCCCGTGATCGCCCGGTCGACGACGGTGGTGCGCCGCAGCGCCGCCACCGTCCCGAGGGCGAAGCCGACGACCACGCCGATGACCAGCGCGAAGGTCGCCACCGAGAGGCTCACTCCCAGGCCGAGGCCGATCAGCGTGGAGATGTCGGCCCCGTTGACCCAGCTGGTGCCGAGCTCCCCGTGCAGGACGCCGGAGAACCAGTCCCCGTACTGGGCCAGGAAGGGCTTGTCGAGTCCCCACTCGGCCTCGATGCGCTGGATCGCCTCGGGAGTGGCCTCCTCGCCCAGCTGGATGCGTGCCGGGCTGAGTCCACTCATGGACCGCAGCGCGAACGTCACGAAGGTCGCCACCAGGAACACCGGCACGAAGATCGCGACCGACCGGCCGAGCGCGGCCGCCACCCGTCCCGCCCCGTGCCGCGCCCTGCTCGTGGCCACCCGGCGGCGCCGCTCAGGAGTGAGTCCCGGAGTGAGTTCCGGAGTGGTCGTCGTCATGGGGGCTGCCCCCTCTCTGGAGTGGATGGAGTGGATGGGTGGTCAGGAGCCGGCGGCGATCCTCACGCCGGTCCAGTCGATGTGGGCGGGGTTCTTCGGCAGGTCGGAGAGCGCCTTGCTCTTGGCGAAGAGGTTGGGCGAGGAGAAGGTGAAGATCAGGGCCTTGCTCTCGAGGCCCGCACGGGTCGCCGCCTGGAGCACCTGCGCGTAGCCGGGCGCGTCCAGAGGTGTCTGACGGACTGTGGAGACGGCCTCCTCGAAGCCGTCCGGCTCGTACGGAGTGCTCAGGTTCAGCGGGCCGTCGGGGCCGAAGTGGGCGGTGAGTGTCTGTACCGCGGAGTCGCGGCCCGTCGTCGAGTACAGGGAGAAGGCCAGGTCCTTGGCGAAGAACGGGGTGGCCCAGTTCTTGTCGATCTTGATGGTGACCTTGATGCCCACGGCCGCGAGCTGCGACTGGACGATCTCGGCCTGAGGGTCCTCCGCCGGGATGACCAGATTCAGCTTGATGTCGCCGGGCCGGTGGCCCGCCTCGGCCAGGAGCTGCTTCGACTTCGCCGGGTCGTACGGGTAGGCGTTCTCCGACTCGGGGTCGTACGCCACGTAGCCCTTGGGGAAGGGCTGGTCGGTGGCCTCGCCGTGACCGAACGTCAGCTTGTCCACGAACTCCTTGCGGTTGACCGCGTAACGGAGCGCGTCGACCACCCTGTCGTCGTCGAACGGCGCCTTGTTGACGTTCAGGCTGATGTTGGAGGCGTTGAAGCCGGGCTGGGAGAACACGTCCAGGCCCGCCTTCTCGGCGGCGGTGGCCTGACTCGGGTCGAGGTCGGCGAAGTTGTAGACACCGGTCTGGAGTCCCGAGACGACGGTGGAGGTGTCGGGGGCGGAGACCAGCTCGACGTCGTCGATGTGGATGTTCTTCGCATCCCAGTAGTCGGGGTTCTTCCGCAGGACCGCCTTGGTGCCCGGGATCAGCTGGTCGATGACGAACGGTCCGGCGCCGACGGGGCTCTGGTCCAGCTTCGCGGGGTTCGCGGCGGCCTTCGGGCTTGCTATCTGCAGGACGCGCTCTCCGAGCAACTGCGGTATCTGGTAGTCGACCTGAGTGAGGTTCAGTGTGGCGTCCAGCCCGGCGGCCTCGACCGACCCGATCGAGGTCAGATCGCCGAAGAGCGCGGAGTTCTTCTGCTTCTGAGCCCGCTCGATGGCGGCCTTCACGGCCGCGCCGTCGACCGGCTCGCCGTCGCTGAACTTCAGCCCGGGACGTACATGGAAGGTGATCCGGTCACCCTTCTTGTTGTACTCCCAGCTCTCGGCGATGTCGGGGACGGCCTTTCCCTCTTCGTCGGTGCGGGTCAACGAGGCGTACACGAGCGCGAGTTGACGGAACTGCGCGCCACTCCCCCCGACCACCGGATCCCAGTGGCTCGGGAAGTAGGAGGAGGCCCACTTCAGGGTGGCGCCGCCGGCCGACGACGAGGCGCTGCCGCCGCAAGCGCTCAGAGCCGGCACGAGCAGGGCGATGAAAGCGGTTCCGAGGGCAGCGACCCTCAGGCCGCCCGCCTGTCGGGCCGACCGGGCGTCCGGTCGGCGTCGGATCGTGAGTCGTGCGGACATCTCGTTCTCTCTGTCGGGTCCCGGCCCGGAGCAGGGCAGGAGGATGCGGGGGAGCGTGGGAAGGGGAGCGCGGCACCCGCACGGAACCGTCGTCGCGCATGCGGGCATGCGTCGTCGAGGTGCCGGCGCACGGCTGAGCAGGAGCGGTCCGGAGGGGCGTCGAACTCACGGCCCCGTACGGGGATACGACGAAAGGGTGCGACGGGAGGCGGGGAGCCTGCGCGGGGGACAGACGCGGATCAGCGGACCGGCGGGCAGCCGGTGCTGCCGACGGAGGTCAGACAGCGCCTGTGGAACGGAGGTGGTGGGCGGTCAGCGACAGAGTGCGCTGGAGGTGCGCCGCAGGTCCACGTAGCGGCACACCACACCGGGGTGCGTCGTAAGCATGGGCACATCCTGGCGGCAGCCGTCCGCGCCTGTCAATGGACACCCTTTGGTGTCTCATTCAGCGGGACGGTACTCAACCGCAGCTCAGGGCGCTGCGCCAGGGATCCGAGGTGTGCCCGGGTGTGCTGACGCCTCGTCAGGATGCAGCCACAGAAGGCCGTTACCGGTCTCGAGCGGGACCGCCCCCGGCGGGGGCCACGCACCCTCCGCCAGCAGGTGGCGCTCCGGTTCGGTCACGCTCCCGTGACGTTCCAGCGCCTGGGCGGGGGAGAGCGGCGCGGCCGCGCCGAGGAGCCCCGGACAGAGCTCCTCGACGGCCGCGGCGTAGGTGGCGTACGGCCGCCAGCCGGGGACCGCGCGATACCCCGACGGGGCGCGCAGCAGGAGCGTGGGCAGCGCGTAGCGGTACCCGCCCCCGGAGGCCTCCTTGGCGGTGCCGGGGTGCGGCGATCCGCTCTGTACGTCCAGGACTTCGGGGACCGGGTCCCGCGCCTCCGCGCGGTCGGCGCGCACCCGCTCCAGCACCCCGGGCGAGGTCGCGTCGGACCTCAGCCGGTCCGGGTCCAGGCCGGGGACGCCGTGTGCGGCGGCCACCGCGGCCTCCAGGGTGTCCGCCGGTTCCCCCAGCACGAAGACGGTCTCCCGCAGCCGGCGCAGGACCCGTTCGGCCACGCCGTCGCCCTGGAGCCCGGCGGCCACCGCCACGAGGGACGAGGGCCAGGAACTCGCCGCCACGCGGCTCAGCCGGGCCGCCCGGGGTGCGTGGGTGTGCGCGCTGATCCTCTCGACGTAGCCGGCGTAGTACGCGGTCTCGGCCGCCGGATCGGGCGCCGGGTCGTCCTCGTCGTCGAAGAGGACCGCGTACGCGCGCCGCCAGCGGACCCGGCCCGCCAGCGCGGTCCGCAGCCTGCGGAAGGCGGGCTCCGACCCCCAGGCCCACGGGCACATGGGGTCGGTGTACTCCACCACCTCCACCGGTGGCGCATCCGGCCCGCCGGTCACGCGGCGCCGATCGCGGAAGGCTGTTCGCGTGCCTCGGCGGGCAGCAGTGCGGCCAGGGTCAGCCCGCCGAGCACCGCCGCGGCCTCCGACTCGACCTGCCTCCACACCTCGGGCAGACCCACCGCGGGGCCGGGGTAGTCGAGGCCGGTCAGCGACTCGCCCCGCAGGGTGATCAGTTCGCCGTCGACGGCGCGTACGACATCGAGCAGGGCGATCTCACCGGCAGGTCTGCCGAGCCAGTAGCCGCCCTCGCAGCCGCGCTGGCTGCGCACAAGGCCCGCCTTGCGCAGTTCGCCCACCACGGACTTCAGGAACCTGAACGGAATCTCCTGGGAGGAGGCGATGGCTTCACAGGAGAGCGGACGGCCGGGATCACTCGCGAGCTCCAGAAGGGCGCGCGTGGCGTAGTCCGCCTTCGCGGAGATATGCATGCCCACATCATGCCCCGGCGGAGGGGCCGCAGGCGAGGCTCCCCGGTCGTCCGCAACTGCCGCGCGGCCTGCATTGCGGGAACATTGCCGCAGGTGAACGGCAAAGGACACCTCTTGACATCCTTTTCGCCGCCGTCCTAACGTCCCAGCCATGAGCGAGCCGTTGACGACCCCCGGAGAGGGGTTCCACCCTCATCTCCATGAAGCCCCGGGCCGCCCGGCGGCACCCCTGCGCACCCGTCTGCACCACATCCGCGCGGACGCGCTGGACGGTGACACGGCGCAGACCGGAGGCATGCGCAGATTCAGTGCCGTCAGCGGCAGGACCGTGGGTTCCGAGAAGCTGTGGATGGGCCAGACCCATGTGGCTCCCGCGACCGCGTCGTCCGACCACCATCACGGCGAGTCCGAGACCGCCATCCATGTGGTCAGCGGACACCCGGAGTTCGTCTTCGTGGACGACTCGGGGGAGGAGCCGGAAGAAGTGCGGCTGCGCACCTCACCGGGCGACTACATCTTCGTACCGCCGTTCGTGCCGCACCGCGAGGAGAACCCGGACCCCAGCGAGGAGGCCGTGGTCGTCATCGCCCGCAGCACCCAGGAGGCGATCGTGGTCAACCTGCCACGTCTGTACGCGCTGGGGCCCGACGCGACCGGCTGACCCCGGCCCCTGGCTCACGCGCGGCCGAGCAGGCGGCGCGGCAACGCCCGCTCGCTCGCCCGGCCGTCTTCGCCGGGCTCCAGCCGGTAGAGGTGTGCGCAGCTCAGCGAGCAGCCCAAGCAGGAACCGGCCGGCCAGGCGGCGGTCTCGATCCGGGGGAACCTGGAGGGTGTCCGGCCGAGCAGCCTGTCGGTCTCTGCCTGCCGGCGGTCGGACTCCACGCGGTGACCCACCGCCACCGCTTGATCATCTGATGTCGACACAACGGACGAGGACCAGGCGGTGACCGTGCCATGTCCGGGACCGCCACGCCGGCAAGATCACGGCCTGCGGCTGGAGTATCAGGAACGGACCCGGTCCGCGGGCGCGGTCCAGCCGGTGGAGCGGATCCACTCGGCCAGGTCCCAGGTGGTCGGCTCGATCGCCCGCACCGCTGCGAGGTCCGACGGGTATTCGGACGCCTCGGCGAACTGGCGGAACATCGCCTTGTCGAGGTCGTTGCCGAGGACGCTCAGTGGCAGGGCCTCGTAGCGTGACCGTAGCCCGGCGCGCGCGCCGAACGCGGCGGCGATCTGGGGGCCCGTCGGCTCGTCGCCGATGAGCTCGATGGCTCCGCCGGGCACGTCCGCGGTGTCGAGCAGGATCGCGGCGGCGACCTGACCGATGTCCTTGATCGAGATCATCTTCAGGGCGATGTCGTCCGGCAGCGGCAGCCTCAGCACGATCATTCCGTCCTCCAGGCTCGGCGCCATCACGGTCGCGAAGTTCTCCATGAAGGCGGTCGGGCGGATCATCGTGGCCCTCAGGCCGGAAAGCTTCAGGTATTCCTCGATCCGGTGCTTCGAGTCGTGGTGCGGCACGCCCGTTTCGCGATCCGCTCCGAAGACCGAGTTGAACACGACGTGTGGCACGCGCGCCGCGGCCGCCGCATCGACGAGGGCGGTGCCCACTCGGACCTCCTCCTCGATCTCCTCGAGGCTGTTCGCCTCCGGGGTCATGAAGTAGAACGCATCGACCGCCTCCAGCGCGGCGACCGTTGACGCCGGGTCGTCGATCCGGACAGTCGACAGCTCGACGCCTCGGGCGGCCAGCGCCCGCGCCCGGTCGGACTCGGGGGTGCGGACGAGGGCCCGCACCCGCGCTCCTCGGGCCAGGAGCGCGTCGACGACCGCCCCGCCCTGCTGCCCCGTCGCACCGAAGACCGCGATCGCACCGTTTTCCCGCGTGACCATGTCGTCACCTCTCGTTAGGACACGCCATGAACCTCGACTAGTTCATGCCGTGAACCAGACTAGTTCATGCCGTGAACTTACGCCAGGCATGGGGGTGTCGAGGAGGACTGCGCGGTAGGTCAGGACGAGGTGGACGCCGAGACGCCTGACGCGTCCACGATGGCGGTGGCGAGGCGTTCGAGTTCGCGCCGGCCGTCGGCGTCGAGGTTCCCCGCGACATCGGGTAGGTGCTTGACGGTCTCGGCGAACACCGCCTCGCCGAGCACCTTCCCCGCGGGCGTCACGCCGAGCATGACGACCCGCCGGTCCTGCTCTGAACTCGCCCGGCTGACCAGGCCGCGCCGCTCGGTGCGGTCGACGAGTTGGCTCAGCGCGTTCTTGGTCATGCCGAGCGAGGCGGCGAGGTACGCCATCTGCCGCGGCTCGTCCTTGACCGCGCACAGCAGCGTGGCCTGTGAGGGCGTCAGGTCGTACTCGACGCAGATCTGCGCGTACCTGCGCTGGATCAGGACCGAGAGCCAGAAGAGCTTGTCGCCGTAGTCCACGCCCGCCGCCCCCCCCGTCTGGTTCCTAACACCTAGTCTACCGACGTCGACCGGCTTGCCCGACCGTCCAGCCGACAGTGAAATCCGCCTTGCCTTTCTTGCCTGGAGCGCCGCGACCCGTCCGGGAAGTCCTCGGCGCCCGGCAAATCCTGGTCGGACTCGACGAGCACCAGGTCCGCCGCTGGACCTCCTGGCGACGTCGGCCGGTGTTCGCGATGCTCGCCCACGCTCTGCTCGCCGTGATCGCCACCCACGACGATGCCACACGACCGGCGCCGGCCGGGTTGTTCGCGTTGACCTGCAACGAAGTTCAACGGCTGCTCACCAGCCCGAGTCCTGACACCCGCCCGCATCTCGGCCTGCCCCGGGGCCTGGTCCACCTGGCGCCGACGCCACCAACACTGAGCCCGCACCAGCCACTACCGACGCCAAGAAGCAGCAGTCCACTCGCAATAACGATCTACGGCTGGAGTACTACTGATCGGTGGGGCCGGGCTATTCGTCCTTGGAGGTGCGCCCGCTCCGCTTGTTCCACGGGGTGTGGGTGGCGAGCAGGTCGCCCACCGTGCCGACCACGTGGAACGCGAGCCGGCCCACACCCGTCATGACTCGTGCGACCGCATCCGCAGCCTCTTCCATGGTCCGATCTCCTTGCGTCCGTCCACGTGGCCTGCTTCGACCGTGAAGACGCCTTCCGCCGCCCCTGGGTTGCCCGCAGGGGGAGCCGCGTCAGATGGCGTCCGGCCCCCGCTCGCCCGTGCGGACCCGTACGGCGGTCTCGACGGGCACTGCCCACACCTTGCCGTCGCCGATCTTTCCGGTGCGGGCCGCGCGGACCACCGCGTCGAGGACCGGTTCCGCGTCCGCGTCCTCGACGAGGACCTCTATACGGATCTTGGGCACCAGGTCCACCCGGTACTCGGCGCCCCGGTAGACCTCGGTGTGGCCGCGCTGGCGCCCGTATCCGCTGGCCTCCGTGACCGTCATCCCGTTCACACCGAGGTCCTGGAGGGCGGTCTTCACCTCGTCGAGACGGTGCGGCTTCACGACGGCGGTGATGAGCTTCATGGGGCGGTGCTCCTGTTCTGGGAGAGAAGTGCGGAGTGGCCGGGGGACTGCGCGGCGGCATGACCCAGGCCGCCGTGATCGTAGGCGCTCTCCGCGTGCACTGTCTGGTCCAGGCCCGTGAGTTCCTCCTCCTCGGAGGCCCGCACGCCCATCAGCCGGTGGATCGCCCTGCCGATCCCGTACGTCACCAGGAAGGTGTACGCGGCCACGGCGATCACGGCGACGGCCTGCCGGGCGAGCTGGCCCGCTCCGCCGCCGTAGAGGAGCCCCTCCGCGCCGCCGGTCATCGTGGCCGTCGCGAACAGCCCTATGAGCAGTGTGCCGACGACGCCGCCCACGAAGTGGACGCCGACCACGTCCAGGGAGTCGTCGTAGTCGAACCGGAACTTCCACGCGACGGCGTACGAGCAGACGACGCCGGCCACGAGCCCGACGACGAGGGCGCCGGGTACGCCGACGGTCCCGCACGCGGGTGTGATCGCCACCAGACCGGCGACCACGCCGGACGCGGCGCCGAAGGTGGTCGGGTGGCCGTCGCGCCTCTGCTCGACGAAGAGCCAGCCGAGCAGGCCGGTGCACCCGGCGACAAGGGTGTTGAGGACCGAGGCGGCGGCCAGACCGTTGGCTCCGAGCGCCGAACCGCCGTTGAAGCCGAGCCAGCCGAACCAGAGCAGACCTGCGCCGAGCATCACCATCGGCAGGTTGTGCGGCCGCATCGCGTCCTTCTTGAAGCCGAGGCGCGGCCCGATCACCAGAGCGAGGGCCAGGCCCGACGCGCCGCACGTGATCTCCACGACGAGACCGCCGGCGAAGTCCAGGGCGCCGAGCGAGTCCGCGATCCACCCGCCCGGGCCCCACACCCAGTGGGCGACGGGAACGTATACGAGCAGGGTCCACACCGGCACGAAGGCCAGCCACGCCGCGAATTTCATGCGGTCCGCGATCGCTCCGCTGATCAATGCCGCGGTGAGGATCGCGAAAGTCAGCTGGAACGTGGTGAAGAGCAGAGTGGGGACGCTGCCGGTGAGGTCGTCGGGGCCGATGCCGACCATGCCCACGTGGTCGAGGCCGCCGATGAGCCCGGCGAAGGTGTCGTCGCCGAATGCCAGCGAGTAGCCGGCGACCAGCCAGACGACCGTGACCAGGGCGATCGACACGAAGCTCATCATCAGCATGTTGAGGACGCTCTTCGTGCGGACCATGCCGCCGTAGAACAGGGCCAGGCCCGGTGTCATCAGCAGGACGAGAGCGGTGGCGGCGAGGAGCCAGGCGGTGTCGCCTGTGTCAAGGCCTGCCGAGGCCAGGGTCACGGGGGTCAAGAGGGGTTCCTCCTCGGGGGCGGCGCACATTCCGGCCCGGAGAGAGTCGCGGGCGTGCGTTTCGCCGAGGACGCCGTTGCGTTTCCGGTGTGTTTCGTTGCGTGAAGGTGACCGAAACCTCACCGTGAACGGACCGAAGCCCTCCGCCGGTCCGTCCGGGTAGGGCGGACGGACCGGCGAGGGGCGTCGGTGGATACGTCTGTGTCTACGGCTACGGCGTGACCTTGTCGCCGCCGAAGGTCACGACGAGGGAGCCGTCCTCGGCGAAGGACCAGTCCATCGCGCCGGAGTAGGCGGAGCACTTGGAGCCGTTCGTGCCGGTCCAGAACTGGTTGGAGCTGTCCGCGTCGCCCACGGTCTTGTCGTTGGAACCGTCGTCGCCGCGGCAGGAGACGTTGTTGCGGTACACCGACGTGCCCTTGTCGAAGGAGAAGTTGCGTTCGGCGTTGTCGATGCTGATGTTGTCGGACACGGTCATCGAGCCTGGGTTGCTGTTGTAGGTGAATCCGTGCTTGCCGTTGTCGTAGGCGATGTTGCGCCGGACGATGTGATCGACCTCGATGCCGTCGCCGCCGAGCTTGTAGCCGTTGCGGTCGCCGTCGGAGTTCACGGTCCCGTCGGAGAGGGTGCCGTTGTCGTAGGAGAGGGAGTCCTCGATGGTCACCGGGCCGATGGGGCCGGTCTCCGACTTGGTGTAGAGGTCCCAGCCGTCGTCGATGTTGTTGTGGGCCACGGTGTAGCGGAAGACGTTCCCTGGACCCGAGGTGAGCTTGGAGGCGAAACCGTCGGCGTCCTCACCGTCGGAGTCGGCGTTGTCGTGCGACTCCGAGCTCAGGATGAGGTTGTCGGCCGGCCATTCCTCGTCCGGGGTGTCGGAGGCGATGCGCGAGATCTGGAGGCCCGAGTCATGGTTGAAGCGCGTCACGACGTGCTCGATGACGTTGTTGCTGCCACCGACGAAGATCCCGTTGTCACCGGCGTGCTCGACGATTATGCCGTCGATGTGCCAGTACGCGCCGTTCACGGCGAGTCCGCGGTTGGCCGGGTCCTCGCTCATGGCCGCGAAGTTCAGGATCGGGGTCTCGTCCGGGTAGGCGGCGAGCGTCGTGCGGGCGCTCGAGGTGCCGTCGTTGCCCGGCGGGATGGTGACCGTCTCGGAGTGCTGGTACGTCCCGCCGCGCAGGTAGATGGTCCCGCCCGAGGCGACGCGGCTGATCGCCGAGGAGAGCGTCGTCGGGTCCGACTCGGTCCCGGCCGCGTCGTCACTGCCGTCGGGTGCCACGTACAGGGCTTCGGCGGCCGCGGCGACCGGGGCACCGACCGTGCCGGTGCCGAGGGGGGAACCGCCGGGGGCGGACGTGGCCTGCGCCATGGTGCCGGACAGTGCGATCGCTGAGCCGGCCAGCAGGCTGATACCCGCGATGACGGCCTTCTGCTTCTGCATCGATTGTCTCCAGGTCGGGTTGGTGCGGCAGCCGTGCCCGGTCGAGGTGTTGAACGGGCACGGCCGCCGACACCACACTGTGTGGGGGGCAAGCGCTTTCTTGGACGGTAGAGGCGTGTCGTGACCGCGTCAATGCGTGTGTACGTGATTCGCGTTCACTGACCTGAACGTGATGGGTGGGGTCCGCCACGAGAACCATGTCGGGATTCCGCGCGAGGTCGATGTCGGATTTCCGCCAGCCGTCCGGCCCTCCGTCCCCGATGCTTGGACCATGCACACCGACACCGAGCGCTGCGTGCGGGCCGTACGGTCGAAGGACGCCCGCTTCGACGGCTGGTTCTTCACCGCGGTCCTGACCACCCGGATCTACTGCAGGCCCAGCTGCCCGGTCGTGGCGCCGAAGGCCCGGAACATGTCCTTCTACCCCAGCGCCGCGGCATGCCAGCAGGCCGGATTCCGTGCGTGCAAGCGGTGCCGGCCCGACACCAGCCCCGGTTCCCCGGAGTGGAACGCCCGCGCCGACTCCGTCGCCCGTGCCATGCGCCTCATCCAGGACGGGGTCGTCGACAGGGAAGGCGTCCCGGGACTCGCCGCCCGGCTCGGATACTCCGCCCGGCAGGTCGAGCGCCAGCTCCTCGCCGAGCTCGGCGCCGGGCCCCTCGCGCTGGCCAGATCGCAGCGCGCCCAGACCGCCCGGGTGCTCATCGAGACGACCGGACTTCCCATGGCCGAGGTCGCGTTCGCGGCCGGGTTCTCGTCGATCCGCGCGTTCAACGACACCGTGCGGGAGGTCTTCGCGCTCGCCCCGGGGGAGCTGCGCACCCGCGCGGCACGAGGACGCCGCACGCCGGGGACCCCCGGCGTCATCACCCTGCGGCTGCCGTACCGCGCCCCGCTGAACCCGGGCAATCTCTTCGGGCACCTCGCCGCCACCGCCGTGCCCGGCGTCGAGGAATGGCGCGACGGCGCCTACCGCCGCACGCTCGCCCTCCCGCACGGGCACGGCATCGTGGCGCTGTCCCCGCGGTCCGGTCACATCGACTGCCGGCTGTCCCTCACCGACCCCCGCGACCTCACCCAGGCCATCAGCCGCTGCCGCAGACTCCTCGACCTGGACGCCGACCCGGTCGCCGTGGACGACCAGCTGCGCGCGGATCCGCTGCTCGCCCCGCTGGTCGACGCGGGTCCGGGACGCCGGGTGCCGCGTACGGTCGACGCGGCGGAGTTCGCCGTACGCGCCGTGCTGGGCCAGCAGGTCTCCACGGCCGCCGCCCGCACCCACGCGGCCCGGCTGGTCGGCGCCCACGGCATTCCCGTCGAGGACCCGGAAGGCGGACTGACCCATCTCTTCCCGACCTCCGGCGCACTGGCCGGCCTCGACCCCGAGGCGCTCGCTCTGCCGCGCAGCCGCCGCGCCACGCTCACCACGCTCGTGACCGCCCTCGCCGACGGGTCCCTGAGTCTGGGGGAGGGCACGGACTGGGAGAAGGCCCGCGCGGACCTGGCCGCGCTGCCGGGCTTCGGGCCCTGGACGGTCGAGGTCATCGCCATGCGGGCCCTGGGGGACCCGGACGCCTTCCTCCCCACCGACCTCGGTATCCGCAGGGCGGCCGGACACCTCGGCCTCCCGGCCACCCCCGCCGCCCTCACCGCACGTGCCACGTGGTGGCGCCCCTGGCGCGCCTACGCCGTGCAGTACCTGTGGACGGTCGACGACCACCCCATCAACCATCTGCCCGCCTGAAGGCACGAGGACGGAACATGACCACCACGCCCACGACGACCAGGCAGCACACGGTCATCGACAGCCCGTACGGGGCGCTCACTCTGGTAGCGGCCGACGGCGTGCTGTCCGGTCTCTACATGACCGGGCAGCGGCACCGTCCGCCCGAGGAGACCTTCGGCGTGCCGGACCCACGTCCCTTCGGTGAGACCGTCCGCCAGCTGGACGCCTACTTCGCGGGCGAGCTGACGGAATTCGACCTCCCGCTGCGTCTGCACGGCACCGCCTTCCAGCGCGAGGTCTGGGCCGAGCTCGTACGCATCCCGTACGGCGAGACCCGCTCCTACGGAGAACTGGCCGACCGCCTCGGCAAGCCCGGCGCCTCCCGCGCGGTGGGCCTGGCCAACGGAAAGAACCCGGTCGGGATCATCGTTCCCTGCCACCGCGTCATCGGAGCCTCGGGGAGCCTGACGGGGTACGGCGGCGGGCTGGACCGCAAGCAGCGGCTGCTCGCCTTCGAACGGGGCGCGGAGAGCGAGGCTCCGGTCCTGTTCTGAGCGCGGGCGAGGGTGCCCGGGGCCCGGGCCCCCGGCGCCCCCGGCGCCCCGGCCCCGACGCCCCGGCCTCGCCTGCTCAGCCGGTGAAGATCTCGACGACCGACCAGATCGCCAGAGCGAGCATGCACAGACCGCCGATGCGCTGCACCGTCTTCAGCGGCACCCGCTTGGCGATGAACCGCCCCGCCAGCAGCGCCAGCGCGGACACCGACATGAGGGCGGCGGCCGCCCCGATGGCAGTGGACCAGGCTCCGTTGCTCGCGGCGAGGTTCGCGGTGGTGATCTGGGTCAGGTCGCCCCACTCACTGATGAACACCGCCATGAAGGCGGTCGAGTAGACCGGCCAGAACCCGGTGACGGTCTTGATCTCCGCGTCCTCGTCGTCGTCACCGCCTCCGCTGCGCAGCAGCATGAACGCCCCGAAGGCGAAGAGGGCGGCCGAGACCAGCTTGACGGTCCAGTCGGGAAGCAGGCCGATCAGCCCGCCCGCCCCGACCGCGATGGCGACATGCACGATGAACGCGGACGACGTACCGAACCAGACGTAGAGCGGGCGCATACGCGTGCCCATGGCCAGCGAGGCGAACATCGTCTTGTCGGGGAGCTCCGCGAGGAAGATCAGCCCGAAGGCGGTGAGGATCGCCAGGGGGTCGAGATGCATTCCGGGTGGCTTTCTGTGAGAGCCGGGCCCCGGGTCTTCCGCGAAGTGCCACTCGGGCTTTTTCGGAGGACCACTCGGCCCGGCATGAGCGCAGCGCCCGCAGGGCGCGGGCGTGTCATACCTGACCGAAGGTCTCGCCCGCCCGTAAGGCTCTACGGGCCCGGCCACCGGGAACCCTGAGGCTCCAGTGTGTCGACGACCGGTTTGCGGGGCTACTCCCCTTCGCAGCCATCCACGATACCCCACCGGACCTGCGTGGGAGCGGCTCGGTACAGTCCTACGGTGATCAGCCACGCTGCGCCCGGGAGTGTCCACGTATGAGCCGCCGTCCGCGCAAGGCCGCCGGGTCCGGCCCGTCCCGGCCCACGGTGAGCGTCTGCCGGGGCTGCTGCTGCGGCACCCCCAAGATTCCGGGCGTGGACCACGCCGGGCAGCTCACGCAGCTGCGGCAGTCCCTCGACGGGGCCGCCACCGTGCGCGCGGTGGAGTGCCTGGACGCGTGTGAGCACGGCAACGTCATCGTCGTACAGCCCTCGGCCGAGGGTCGCAGGGCGGGCGGCCGCCCCGTATGGCTCGGGCTGGTCAACGACCCGCACGCCGTCGCCGACGTCGCCGCCTGGGCGGCGGAGGGCGGGCCCGGCCTCGTGGATCCGCCGGAGATCCTGGACCTGTACGCGTTCAGCCCCTCCCGCCGGATCCGCGCAGGGCTGGACGGCGAGGGATCGTGATGAGGGCCCGGACGCGAGGCAGGAGCGGCGTGATGAACCGACGGACCCGACTGGCACTCGTGCTGGCGCTGGGCGGACTGCTGAGCGGATGCGGTTCCGCTCCGGCGCACACGCGTTCTCCCTCGGCGGAGGAAAAGCCTTTCTGGCAGGCGGAGTTCGACGGAGCGGCGGCCACCCGCCCGTCGGAAGACTCCTGGAACACGGAAACCGGGAACCGGGACGCCGAGGGGTGGGGCAACAACGAGCTGCAGTACTACACGGACGACGCGGCCAACTCCGCTCTCGACGGCGCGGGGCACCTCGTGATCTCGGCGCGTCCGGCCCCCGCCGGGTCCGAACTGCCCTGCTACACGCAGGAGTTCTGCACCTGGACGTCGGCCCGCCTGACCACCGAGGGGAAGGTCGCGCTCACCCACGGACGCGTGGAGGTCCGCGCGAAGATGCCCACCGGCACCGGGCTGCTGCCGGCGATCTGGATGCTGGGCGACAACGGAGTCGAATGGCCCGGACAGGGTGAGATCGACATCTGCGAGGTGGTCGGCGGAGAACCGCGCACGGTGTACGGCACCGCGCACGGGCCGACGTACTTCAACGAGAACGGAATCGACGGCTCCACCACCCTTGCCGCCGACGCGTCGCAGGCGTTCCACACCTACGCCGTCGACAAGCAACCGCGCCGCATCACCTGGTCCGTCGACGGAAAGCCGTACTTCACGTTGACCCCGTCGAAGCTGCCCGCATCACGCGACTGGGTCTTCGAACAGGACATGCACCTGCTGCTCAACGTCGCCGTCGGAGGCGACTGGCCCGGGCCTCCCGATGCCTCGACGCCGTCGCCCGCGGCCATGACGGTCGACTACGTGCGCTTCTACGGCAAGGGCCGCGCGTAACCGGTCCGGGGGAGGACCTCTCAGGCCGTGCCCTCGGCCAGCCGCTCCAGCAGCGCGGGCAGGGCCGTCCCGATGGGTTCGCGGACGGTCTCCTCGGCCAGCGCGTCGTACGGGGTCGGCTCGGCGTTCACCACGATGAGCCGGGCCCCGTGCTCCACCGCGATGCCGGCCAGTGAGGCCGCGGGCTGCACCTGGAGGGTCGTGCCCACCGCGACGAACACCTGGCTGGCCTTGGTGATCGCCATCGCCTCGGCCAGCACCTGCGGATCCAGGCGCTCGCCGAACATCACCGTCGCCGACTTCAGGATCCCGCCGCAGACCGTGCACGGCGGGTCCGCCTCGCCGGCCTCCACCCGCGCCAGCGCGTCCGCCATGGCCGACCGGGCGTGGCACCGGGTGCAGACCACCTTGCGTGCGGTGCCGTGGAGTTCGACGACCTTGCGGGCGGACAGGCCGGCGAGCTGGTGCAGTCCGTCGACGTTCTGTGTGATCACCCGGACCGGGGTGCCGGAACTCTCCAGCGCGGCCACCGCTCGATGGGCGGCGTTCGGCTCGGCGCCCCACGTCGCGCTGGTACGGCGCATCTGCCAGGAGCGGCGCCGGATCTCCGGGTCGGACATGTAGAAGTCGTACGTGACGAGCTTCTCCGCCTCCGGGTCCTTGCGCCAAAGGCCTTGCGGCCCGCGGTAGTCGGGGATGCCGGAGTCCGTGGAGATGCCGGCGCCGCTGAGGATCGCGACGAGAGTCATGACCCGACCCTACGGAACGGCCCGCGCCGGCCGCGACGGTATTTCCGCATGCCGCCGTCGCGCGCCGTGCGCCGCCCACGGGCACCCGCAATGAAGGGACACAGCCATGCTCGTGTGTACGTTGAAGGAGGTCCGACAAGCGTGAACACCCAGGATTGAGGCTGCATGGCAACGGCACGGCCGGCTCGCCGGCACGGACTGGCCCTGCTCGCGGCCCTGATGCTGGCCGCGTTCACCTTCAACACCACGGAGAACCTTCCGATCGGGCTGCTCGAGGTCATCTCGGCCGACCTCCAGGTGTCCCTCTCGGCGGTGGGCTTTCTGGTCACCGCGTACGGACTGACCGTCGCCGTGGTCTCCCTGCCGATCGCGCACGCCACACGGTCCATGCCGCGCCGTCATGTGCTCACCGTGCTCCTGGCCGCGCTCGTCCTGTCCAGCCTGGTGTCGGCGCTGGGCGCCGGCTACTGGCTGCTCATGGCCACCAGGCTGGTGACCGCGCTCGCCCAGGCGCTGTTCTGGGCGGTGATGGGACCCGTGGCGGTCGGCCTGTTCGCAACGCCTGTCCGGGGGCGGGTGATCGGGGCGCTGTCGGTGGCCGGTTCGCTGGCCCTGGTGCTCGGTGTCCCCGTCGGCACGTGGCTGGGCCAGCAGAGCACGTGGCAGGTCCCTCTCGTCGTGCTGGCCGGGCTGGGGCTGGTCTCCCTCGTGACGATCGCCGCTCTGCTCCCGACCTCGCGTCCGGGGGAGGGGCACGCCGCATACGGCTCGGCACCCGACAGGCGCCGGTTCGGGATCGTGCTGGTGACCACCGTGCTGTCCGTCACGGGCGCGTTCACGGGCTATACGTACATGGTGAAGTTCCTGGGTGACGTGAGTGGCTTCTCCGACACCTCGGCGGGCGCCCTGTTGATGGTCTCCGGCATCGCGGGCCTGACCGGCGTGACGATCGCCGGACCTCTCCTGGACCGCTTCCCGCGCGGAACACTGGTCGTTCCCGTGGCCACCCAGGCGGCCGGGATGCTGGGCCTGTACGCGACCGGTACCATCCAGGCCGGAGCAGTCGCGTGCCTGGCGCTGCTGGGGGGCTCGCTCGGGCCGGTGTTCATGGCGACGCAGAACCAGATGCTCCGCGTCGCTCCCGGCCGTACCGAGATCGCGCTGGCGGCCAACTCCGGCGCCTACAACGCCGGGATCGCGGCAGGGGCGCTGCTCGGCGGCATGATCCTGTCCTCGTCGGACGTGCGGACCACGTTCCTCGTGGGCGGGCTGCTGACCCTCACGGCGTTCGTGGTGCTGCTCACCGAGAGGACGCTGCCGCCCGTGGAACAGGGCCTTCCGGACGGAACCGGCCGGAGGGCGGACAGCCATGGGCAGATCAGGGGTGGTCCGGATAAGGTCGGGACGGCGCGACTGCCTGTTCGAAAGCAAAGGGATGCAAGGTGACGGACGGAGCAGCGATGAAGACCCCCCACGTGCTCGTGGCGGCGGACAAGTTCAAGGGCTCCCTGACGGCCGTACAGGTCGCGGAGCGTGTGACGGCCGGACTGCGGCGTGTCGCCCCCGGGGTGCGGGTGGAGACCCTGCCCGTCGCGGACGGCGGCGACGGTACGGTCGCGGCGGCGGTGGCCGCCGGATTCGAGCGACATGAGGCCCGGGTGACCGGGCCGCTGGGGACCCCGGTCACGGCGGCGTACGCGGTGCGCGACACGACCGCCGTGGTGGAGATGGCCGAGGCCTCGGGCCTCCAGCACCTGCCCGCAGGGGAGTTCGCCCCGCTCACGGCGACCACGTACGGCTCCGGGGAACTGCTGGCGGCCGCCCTCGACGCGGGCGCCCGGACGATCGTGTTCGGCGTCGGCGGGAGTGCCACGACGGACGGCGGCGCGGGCATGCTCGCCGCACTCGGGGCGCGTCTCCTGGACGGCGACGGCAAGCCCGTCGGTCCCGGCGGCGGCGCACTCGCCGAGCTGGCCGAGGCCGACCTGTCGGGGCTCGACCCCCGGCTCGCGGACATCGACCTGATCCTGGCCAGCGACGTGGACAACCCGCTGACCGGCCCGAAGGGCGCCCCAGAGATCTACGGACGGCAGAAGGGGGCCACCGAGGACGACATCGCCGTCCTCGACGCGGCGCTCGTCCACTACGCGTCCGTGCTGGGACCCGAGACCGCCGCGCTGCCCGGAGCGGGCGCTGCCGGAGGCATCGGCTACGGCGCACTCGTCGCACTGGGCGCACGCTTCCGGCCCGGCATCGAGGTCATGCTCGACGTCCTGGGCTTCGCCCCCGCGCTGGCTCGGGCCACACTCGTCGTCACCGGCGAGGGCTCGCTCGACGAGCAGACCCTGCACGGCAAGGCCCCGGCGGGGGTCGCGGCAGCGGCCCGCGCCGCGGGAGTGGAGGCCGTCGCCGTGTGCGGGCGCCTGGCCCTGCCGCCGGAGGCACTGGGCGAGGCGGGTATCAGGCGGGCCTACGCCCTGACGGACCTGGAGCCCGATCCGGCCGTCTGCATGGCCCAGGCCGGACCCCTGCTGGAACGAGCGGCCGAGGCGATCGCCCGCGACTTCCTGTCCTGACGCACCGCCGTGAGGGGGTGCCCGCCCGGCACCCCCACACGGCCGCCCCGCCGTCAGTCTGAACGCGTCCAGCGCCAGCATCATCTCGATCAGTTCGCGCGGCCGTGACAGCGACCGAGAGGTCAGTCGCTCCAGCCTCCGCAGACGGTTGAGCACGGTGTTGCGGTGGCAGTACAACCGCCCCGCCGCCCGCCCCGCGGATCCGCCGCACTCCAGCCACGCGTCGAGCGTCCGCACCAGCAGTGCCCGGTCCGCCGGGTCCAGCGCCAGCAGCGGGCCGAGAACATCCGTGACCAGCCGGGCCGACAGCTCCGGCTGGCTCACCAGCAGCGCCGCGGGCAGCCGCTCCTCCAGCCGGACGATCTCCCGCACGCCCGGCGGACAGGTCAGCAGTGCCACCTCGGCCAGCCGGCGCGCGGCCCCCAGCCCCGCCAGCCCGTCGGCCACCGGGCCGATCCCCCCGGCGCCCGTGCACCACCGCACCAGCAGCGCGGCGAGCGCCGCCGGATCCCGGTCACCCAGGGCGACGACGAGGATCTCCCGGTCCGTTCGTTCCCGCCGGAAGAACCGCAGCCCGTCCGCCTCCAGCGCGACGCCCGCCGGCCCGCCCCCGCCGCCCCGCAGCACGGCCACCGCGTAACGGCCCTGCTCCGGCAGATCCAGACCGCTCGCCGCGCGCGCCGCGAGGCCCGGCTCCGACCGGTCCTCCAGCAGGGCGTCGAGCAGCGCCCGGCCCCGCTCGTCACTGCGCCGCCGCATCTCTTCGCTCCGTTCCGCAGCCGAGCCGCTCATGGCTGGTGAGGATGCCACCGGCCGCGCCGGGGACGACCGCGCATCACCTCCCTCTGTGCACACGCACAACCGGGCCCCTCGAAGACTGGTCACCCGCAGCGATTGCGCCCGGGGTCGTGGACGCGCGCCGCGCCCGCTGCTGGTCTGTGGCACCACAACGACCAGTCGGAAGGAGGAGGACGCATGGCAACGCTCGAGATCCGCGAACTGTCCGTGGGCTACGGCCCGGTACGGGCACTGCGCGACGTCTCCGTCGACGTGCCCGCCGGCGCGATCACCGCTGTACTCGGTGGCAACGGCGCCGGCAAGACCACGCTGCTGCGGGCCGTATCGCGGACCCTCGGCTTCCACCGCGGCACGGGCACGGGCACCATCCGCTTCGACGGCCGTCCCCTGGACGGACTCCGCCCCGCGCAGGTGGTGGCGGCGGGAGTGATCCAGGTACCGGAAGGGCGGCAGGTGTTCGCCCGGATGACGGTGGCGGACAACCTGCGGGCGGGCGCACTCGGGGCACGCGGCGGGCGCAAGGCGGCGGCCGCCGCCCTCCACCGCGTACACGACCTGTTCCCGGTGCTCGCCGAGCGCGCGCACCAGCGGGCCGGCCTGCTGTCCGGCGGTGAGCAGCAGATGCTGGCGATGGGACGGGCCCTGATGGCCGCGCCCCGTCTGCTGCTGCTGGACGAGCCGTCGCTCGGCCTCGCCCCGCTGATGGCGGCGAAGATCGCCGAGACGATCCAGGAGATCAACGCGAGCGGCACCGCCGTCATGCTCGTCGAGCAGAACGCGGCCATCGCGCTGCGGCTCGCCTCCACCGCGTACGTCCTGGACGTCGGCGAGGTCGCACTCGACGGTCCGGCCGACGAGCTCGCCGCCTCCGACGAGGTACGCCGCCGCTACCTCGGCGTCGTCGACGAGACGGCCGCCGAGGACGCGGCCCAGGCGGAAGGCGCCACCCGCGCCCTGAGCAGGTGGTCCGCGTGACGACAGCCCCGGCCCCCCTCGCCGTACGCGACGTGACCGTACGCTTCGCCGGACTCACCGCCCTCGACTCGGTCTCCTTCACCGTCGAGCCGGGCAGCGTGCACGCCGTCATCGGACCCAACGGCGCGGGCAAGTCCACCACCTTCAACGTGCTTTCCGGCGTCTACCGCGCCACCTCGGGCAGCGTGCGCCTGGGGGACACCGAACTCACCGGTCTCGCCCCGCACAGGATCGCCGACCTCGGCGTCGCCCGCACCTTCCAGAACCTGGCCCTGCCGCCGCACGCCACCGTCGCCGAAAGCCTCATGCTCGGCCGGCACCGGCTCACCCGCGCCGGCTTCGTGGCCTCCGGACTGAGGCTGCCCTCCGCGACCCGGGAGGCCCGCCGGCACCTCGAACGCGTGCGTGAGATCGCCGGGTTCATCGGCCTGGAGAAGGAACTCGACTTCCCCGCAGGCGCCCTCCCGTACGGGAAGCAGAAGCTCGTCGAGCTCGGCCGCGCCCTGTGCATGGAGCCCGAGGTCCTGCTCCTGGACGAGCCCATCGCGGGCATGACGGCGCACGAGCGCCGCCGCACCGCGGCCGTCGTCGCCGGCGTCCGCGACAGCCTCGGCATCTCGATCGTCATGGTCGAACACGACATGGGGGTGGTGATGCGGCTCGCGGACGCCGTGACCGTACTCGACTTCGGACGCAGGATCGCGGGTGGCACGCCCGCCGAGGTCCAGAACGACCCGGCCGTCGTGCAGGCCTACCTGGGGGCACAGGAATGACCACCTTCATCGAACTCCTCCTCGGCGGCCTGTCGATCGGCTCGGTCTACGCACTGATCGCCCTGGGCTTCGTCGTCATCTTCAAGGCGACCGAGGTCGTCAACTTCGCCCACGCCTCGCTGCTCCTGGCGGGCGGATACGTCACCGCCGTACTCCACGACGACATCGGCTTCTGGCCGGCGCTCGGCGTCGGCATCGCGGGCGCGGCGGTCGTCGGTTCGGCGGTCGAGTTCTTCGTCATGCGCCGCTACCGGGGGAGCGACCAGAGCGTCCTGGCCATCGTCACCATCGGCGTCGACATCCTCCTCACCACCGAACTCGTCCGGCGCATGGGGACGGACGTGATGTCGCCGGGCGACCCGTGGGGTGACGACGTCGTCACCCTCGGGGGCGTCACCCTCGCCGAGACCCGCATCGCGGCGTTCCTGGTCGCGGGGCTGCTCATCACGGTGTTCCTGCTCGCCTTCCGCTTCACCTCGTGGGGCGTCTCCATGCGGGCGGCGGCCGAGAACCCGCAGACCGCCGCGCTGATGGGCATCCGGCTCGGCCGGGTGTCCCTCTCCGCCTGGGCGGTCGCCGGAGCCCTCGCCGCGGTCGCCGCGCTCTTCCTCACGGTGTTCCCGACCCCGGGCCTGGAACGGGCCACCTCACTCGCCGCGCTCAAGGCGTTCCCCGCCGCGATCCTCGGCGGTCTCGACTCGACGACCGGGGCACTCGTCGGTGGGCTCGTTGTCGGAGTCACCGAGTCACTCGCCACGGGCTACCAGAGCGACCTCTCCTTCCTCGGACGGGGCATCGGTGATCTCGCGCCGTACCTGGTGATGGTGGTCGTCCTGCTCGTCCGCCCGGCGGGACTCTTCGGTACGAAGGAGCTGTCCCGTGTCTGAAGCCACCAAGGACACCGCCGCGGGAAGCACGTTCGCGGGCCGACTGCGCCGCCCCGCCCCCTATCTCTGGCTGGCCGGCTCCGTCCTGCTCCTGCTCCTCCCGTTCTACCTGGACCGTTTCTGGCTCCAGGCCGGACTCTTCGCGATGGCCGCGGCGATCGGGGCGATCGGGCTCAACCTGCTCACCGGCTCCACCGGCCAGCTCTCCATGGGGCACGCCTTCTTCCTCGCCGTGGGCGCGTACAGCTACTGCATCCTGGCGGGGGAGAGCAGCACCGAGAACGGGCACGCCCTCACCGGCCTCGGCCTCCCCACCTGGCTCGCGGCGATCCTGGCCGTACTCCTGGCGGGGGCCGCGGGCGGTCTCTTCAGCCCCATCGCGGGACGGCTGAGCGGCGCCTACCTCGGTATCGCCACACTCGCGCTGATCTTCATCGGCCAGCACGTGCTGTTCAACGCGGGCTCGCTCACCGGCGGCTTCAACGGCCGTCCGGTGCCGCCCCTCTCGCTGTTCGGGTTCACCTTCGACGACGCCGAGGTGCTCGTCGCCGCAGTGCCCTTCCAGTCCTCCGAGAAGCTCTGGTACCTCGGACTGGCGGCGCTCCTGGCCGGCGGGCTCTTCGCCCGCGGTGTGCTGCGCGGCAGGCCCGGCCGGGCGCTCAACGCCATCCGGGACCACCGGATCGCCGCCGGCGTCATGGGGGTGCCGGTGGCCGGGTACCGCGCCGGTGTCTTCGTCCTGTCCTCGATGTACGCGGGCCTCGCGGGCGTCCTGCTCGCGCTGGTCTTCCAGCGGACCGTGCCCGAGTACTTCGGCATGATCCTGTCCCTCGAGTACCTCGCCATGATCGTCATAGGCGGGCTGGGCAGTGTCGCGGGCGCCGTCATCGGCGCCGCGTTCGTGTCGCTGCTCCCGCAGGTGCTCACCCACTACAGCGACTCCCTCCCCCTCGTGTCCGCCCCCGGTACGGGCGGAATCGCACCGGGCGAGGCGTCCCGCTATCTGTACGGCGCCGCGGTCGTCGCGGTCGTCCTGTTCCTGCCCGGCGGCATTGCGCGTCTGAAGAATCCAGGGGAGAAGAAGAAATGAAGCTACGTGTTGTCGGAGCCGTTGCCGCGGCTCTCACGCTCACTCTCGTGGGATGCAGCGAGAAGGCGAAGTCGTCGGACGACGGCGCCGCGGACAAGAAGGGGGTGAAGACCGGGGAGGGAGTCACCGACTCGAAGATCACCCTCGGTGCACTCACCGACATGACCGGCGTGTACGCCTCGCTGGGCAAGAGCGTCACCCAGGCCCAGCAGCTCTGGGTGCAGGAGACGAACAAGGCCGGAGGCATCTGCGACCGGCAGATCGAACTGACCGTCCGTGACCACGGATACGACCCGCAGAAGGCGATCGGCGCCTACACCGAGCTCGAACCGGAGGTGCTGGGCTTCACCCAGTTCATCGGCTCCCCGTTCGTGTCCGCCGTCGAGTCGCGCATCGACGGCCAGGACAAGGCCATCGTCCTGCCCCAGGCCTGGTCGGCGAACCTGGTCGGCTCCGCGTACGTCCGCGTCATCGGAGCCACGTACGACGTCGAGACGATCAACCTGATCGACTTCCTGCTCGCCGAGAAGCGCATCGCCGAGGGCGACAAGATCGGCCACGTCTACTTCGAGGGCGACTACGGCGAGAACGCCCTGGCGGGCTCGAAGCACGCGGCGGAGGAAGCGGGCCTCACCGTCGTCGAGCAGAAGATCAAGCCGACCGACAACGACATGACCGCCCAGGTGTCCGCGCTCAAGCAGGCCGGCGTGAAGGCGGTCATCGTGAGCGCGGGTCCGCGTCAGGCGGCCTCCCTGGTCGGCGTCGCCGCGGCCACCGGCTTCGACGTCCCGGTCGTCGGCAACAACTCCGCGTACGCCCCGCAGCTCCTGGCGACCCAGGCGGGTGCCGCCCTGCAGAAGGACTACTACATCGGCGCCTCCACCCTGCCCATCGGTGACCCGGCGGCAGGACCGTCCGAGCTCGCCGAGGCCTACGCGGCCCAGTACCCGAAGGACGGGCTCGACAACGGCGTCATCGCCGGATACAACGCCGCGTCCGTCTTCGGCGAGGCACTGGAGAAGGCCTGCGACTCGAAGGACCTCACCCGTGAGGGCGTCGACAAGGCTCTGCTCACCATCAAGGACTTCGGTGGTGATTTCGGGATCTCGCACGACTTCACCGACCCGGCGGCGCCTTCCACCCGGCAGACCGTCGTCATGAAGCCGGACGCCAAGGCCCCCGGTGGCCTCAAGGTGGTCCGCCCGGCCGAGGTGGCCCCGGCCGCCGAGTCCTTCACGCTCAAGCCCTGACCCTCCCCGCACAGCGACGGGCCCGGCGGAGGCCGGGCCCGTCCGTGCGCGGTCAGTGGGTGTAGGCCTCCAGTTCGGACAGCTGGCCCGCGGGCCAGCCGCTGTTCGCCGTGAACGTCAGCCGCAGATACCGGACGGTTGTCCCGGTGAGCGCCACCGTCGCGGTGTTACCGCCCGAAGGGCTGAAGGTGTATCCCGCCGACGGCTTGAGGGAGCTGTAGGCGGAGTTGTCGGTGCTGCCCGTCACACCGATCGTCTGCGTGCGCGTCGCCCAGGCGGCGGCCGGAGGAAGCTTCAGCACCAGCCGCTCGACCGTCTTCGCCGCACCGAGGTCCACGGTGACGGACTGCGGGAAGGCGTTGTTGCGGCTCTCCCAGTAGCTGTCGGCGTTGCCGTCCACCGCGTTGCCGGCGCCGTGGACATCGGCGTGGCCGGACTCGGTGACCGGGCGGCCCTGCGCCAGGTTGCCCGTCTCTTCGGGCGGGTCCGTCGGATCCGGGGGGTCGGTCGGGTCCGTCGGGCCACCGCCACCGGGAACCCCTCCGTTGGTCCACACCGGGTCGGGCCAGACACCCGTACAGGCGGGCGGGTTCGCGTACCTGCCCGAGTTACCGGTGCCCTGGGAGATCTGGAAGCCGCTGCCCACGCAGTTGTGGATCGGGTTGGACCGGGCGATGTGTGTGGCGACGACCTTGTTGAACGAGGCCGTGCCCGGAGCCTGGATCTGCAGCGCGTACGTGCCCGCCCCGTCGATCCTGATGTCGTCGAAGGGCAGTCCGTTGCTCGCGCCCTCGATCAGATGGATCGCGGCGTAGGAGCTGTCCAGGATCTCGCTGTCGGTGATGTTGATGGTGGCGTCGTCGATCGGTTCGTTGAGTCCGCTGAACCAGATCGGGCGACGCCGAAGCGCCAGTTGAAGTCGTGGCTAGGAGTTCCGACGTAAAGAAGACCACGGTGCTGCGCAAGATTTCGTCTTCATTACTCAAATAAACGACTCGGCGGTGGGAATGTCGAGCACCTGTGGGGGGTACGCCTTTTCAAGAGGTGAACGTTGTCATGCCCATTGACAGTCGTTCTGCCGTGCTGGCTTCATGTGACCAACGGAATGGGAGCGCTCCCATCCTCGCTGCCCGCCTCACCCCCCGAAAGGCGACAACGGATGAAGCCACGGATGAGAGAACGGTTGGCCAGGGCGACGGCCGCCGCGGTCACCGCGACCGCCCTGCTGATGGCGCTCTCCGGCCCGGTCACGGCTCAGGCCGCAGGCGCAGGTGCGACGGGAGGTACCGCTGAGGAGGCGGCGGCCGGCACCGCGTCAGCCGCCGGCACGGACTGGCTGCACACCGAGGGAAACCGGATCGTCGACGAACAGGGCAATCAGGTCTGGCTGACCGGTGCCAACTGGTTCGGCTTCAACGCCACCGAGCGCGTCTTCCACGGCCTGTGGTCCGCCAACCTGGACACGATCACCAGGCAGATGGCGGAGCGCGGCATCAACATCGTCCGCGTACCGATCTCCACCCAGCTCCTGCTGGAGTGGAAGAACGGCCAGGCTGCCGTCTCCGGTGCGGTCAACACCTGGGCCAACCCCGAGCTCGAGGGCAGGACGACGCTGGGGGTCTTCGACGCCTTCCTGGGCGTGGCCGAGAAGTACGGCATCAAGGTGATGCTCGACGTCCACAGCGCGGAGGCCGACAACTCCGGCCATGTGCATCCCGTGTGGTGGAAGGGCGCGATCACCCCCGAGCACTTCTACTCCGCCTGGGAGTGGGTGGCCGCCCGGTACAGGACGAACGACACCCTGGTGGCGATGGACGTCAAGAACGAACCCCACGGCAAGCAGTCCGACAGCCCCCGGGCCAAGTGGGACGGTTCCACCGACCAGGACAACTTCAAGTACGTCTGCGAGACCGCCGGCAAGCGCATCCTCGCGATCAACCCGGCCGTCCTCGTGATGTGCGAGGGCATCGAGATCTACCCCAAGGACGGGGCGAACTGGGCCTCCACCTCGGCGACCGACTACCACGGCATGTGGTGGGGCGGAAACCTGCGCGGGGCGAAGGACCACCCGGTCGACCTCGGCGCGCAGCAGGACCAACTGGTCTACTCCCCGCACGACTACGGGCCGCTGGTGTACCAGCAGCCCTGGTTCCAGGGGGAGTGGAACCGCGCCACGCTGGAGCGCGACGTCTGGGACCCCAACTGGCTCTACCTGCACAAGGACGGCACCGCACCGCTGTTCATCGGTGAATGGGGCGGTCACCTCGACGACGGTCCGAACGAGAAGTGGATGACCGCCCTGCGCGATCTGATCGTGGAGAACGGCATCCACCAGACCTTCTGGTGCATCAACCCCAACTCCGGTGACACGGGAGGGCTGCTGGGCTACGACTGGGCGACGTGGGACGAGGCCAAGTACGCCCTGCTCAAGCCCGCTCTGTGGCAGTCGGGCGGGAAGTTCGTCAGCCTCGACCACGAGGTCAGGCTCGGCGGTCAGGCCAGCACCACGGGCATCAGCCTGGGCGACCTCTACGGCGGTTGAGTCCCGAGCCGCCACCCCCAGAACGCCCTGGGGCGTCGATGAACCCCACCGCCTCGGCGCCCCAGGGCTCTCCAGCCCCTTTCGGCAAGGACATGGTGCCGGCCCACCTCAGCCCTCCGGCCGGAGCGCCTTGATCAGCAGCAGCGCGATGTCGTCGGTGCCGGGCGTGGCCTCCTTCGCGTACCGCACGAGTGTGTCGGCGACGGAGTCCATGCTCCGGTCCTGGGCAAGGGCGAAGTGCGCGGCCAGATCGGCGGTGGCGTCGTCGAAGTCCACGCCCGGCGCCTCCACGAGTCCGTCGGTGTACAGAGCGAGCGCCGCGCCGGGCGGCAGCGGGACCTCGGCCGTCGGGTAGCGGGACGCGGGATCGATGCCGAGGAGGAGGCCGGGCGGCAGGCCGAGAACCTCGGTCTGCCCGTCGGGATGTCGTAGCAACGGTGCGGGGTGGCCCGCGGTGGCGAGGCACGCGCTGTGCCGGGCGAGGTCGAGATGGATGTAGAGGCAGCTGGTGAACAGGCCGGGATCGAGGTCGGTGAGCAGACGGTTGGTGCGGGACAGCACCTCGTCGGGCGGCGCGCCGGCGGAGGCGTGCACGGCGGTGCGGACCTGTCCCATGAGCGCGGCGGCGTTCACGTTGTGACCCTGTACGTCGCCGATGGTCGCGGCGGCCGTGGTGTCGTCCAGCCGGATCAGGTCGTAGAAGTCCCCGCCGATTCCCATGCCCCGGGTGGCCGGGAGATAGCGGGCCGCGACGTCGAGACTGGTGAACCGCGGCAGGGTGTGGGGCAGGAGGTGGGCCTGCAGGCTGTGCGCGAGCTGGTCCTTGACGTCGTAGAGGCGGGCGCGGTCCAGTGCCTGGGCGAGCAACCCCGCGATCGAGGTGAGCAGGGCGCGTTCCTCGGGCTCGAAGGGGTGCGGCCGGTCGTAGGCGAGGACCAGCGAGCCGATCGGGCGCCCTGAGACGATCAGCGGGAGGAAGGCGCAGGCGGCCACGGCCTGGCGGAGGCCCGCCGACGGATACGCGCGCTGCAGCTCGGTGAAGGTGGGATAGAAATCGGGGATGCCCGTCATCAGCACGTGCGCGGCGGGTGTGGGCGAAGTCAGTGGCGCACCGTCGAAACGGTCCATGAGCGTGGGGTGGCTGCCGCGGCAGCCCTCGACCCGTAGCCGTCCCTCCGTCGACGTCATGATGATCAGGCTCTGGATCCGGAAGGCGGGCATCACCTGGTCGCCGGCCAGCTCGATCACGTCCTGCGTGCCCACCGCCTCGGTGAGCGTCGCCGCCAGATGCATCAGGTGGTACAGGGCGGTGGCCCGACTGTGCACGGCCGAGGGCGGCGGCAGCTTCGGGGCCGTGACCTCCGTGAGGCCGGGCTCCGAGCTGGGCAGGATCCGTACGCTGATGCCGGTGGCGTTCGGGAACAGCTGGAACGACAGCCACAGGTCCGGCGGTCGCAGCACGGTGAAGCTCGTCTGCTGCCGGCTGATGACGGCGGCCCGGTAGTGGTCCTCGACGGCGGGGTCGTGCAGCCAGGGGAGCGACACCCAGGGCAGCGTGCCGCACACGTCGTCCGTCCGGGTCCCCAGCAGCGCCGCAGCCGCGTCGTTGAGGTACGTGATGGTCCCGTCGAGCGCCAGCGCGACGCTCCCGCCGGGCAGCCGCTGGACGAATTCCACGGCCGCCGCGGCCTTGTCCGGGTCCGGCACGGCAGGCTCGGGCGGGGGCATCACTCTCGGCGATGCCCCCGGAACGACGGGGTAGCCGTCGGCCTCTGTCTGTTGCAGAAGCGTGCCGATGCCGTGGCATCCCCTGACGACGGCAAGGCGCTCCTCGGGCGTCAGCTGAGGGGGATGCGACCCGGGCCACAGCAGTACGAGTCCGCCACGCGCGGTGGTCCCGGTGCGGACGGGGGCGGCGGCCAGCGTGAACTGGTACGGCAGGACGAGCGCGGCGCGCGGATAGCGGTGTGCCAGCTCCTCCTGGCTGCCGAGCCAGATCAGACAGCCCAGACGTACGGCGTCCGCCACCGGCATCGGCGCCGACAGCGGAACCCGGGTCCACGGGGTGGCCAGCTCGTCCGGCACCCCGGTGAGCAGGGCCAGGTGCAGCGTGGTGCCGTTCTCCGGCAGCAGATACAGCATCGCGACGGACGCGCCGGTCTCCCGCACGATGTGGGCCACGGCGCTGTCCAGCAGCTCCGTGCCCGAACCCGCGGAGACCGAGGCGGCTTGGTCCTGCACACAGTCCAGCTTCCCCCGGGGCAGGGGGCGACGCATTCGCTGAGGGCCCGGGGCACGTACGAGGGCCCGGATGCCGGGGAGCATCCGGGCCCTCGTCACAGGGTGTTCCGCGGGGTTACGGGAGCTGCGCCGCCCGTGCCTCGCGCCGGTTGTCACGGAAGGTGTTCACCCGCCGTGCCGTGGCGAAGAGCGGGATCACCGCCCCCAGGACGACCTGCAGCGCGCAGCCGGTCTGGAGGAGCAGCTGGCCACCGGGGGCGTCGAACGCCCAGGCGGCGAGGAGCCCCATCGCGGCCACGATCCAGCTGAGCATCGCCACCGCGAGGACGCCTCGCGGCTTCGGGTACTCGACCCGGCTGACCATCAGCCACGCCACTCCGACGATCGCGAGCAGCGTCGGCACGAAGGGCAGCTCGAGCAGCACGATCGAGACGACCGTGAGCGCTCCGAAGGGGCTCGGCATGCCCTGGAACATGCCGTCCTTCAAGGTCACGCACGAGAACCGCGCAAGCCTGAGCACCACCGCCAGCAGCACCACGACCGCGGCGAGCGCGGACACTCGCTGGTGTGCGTCGTCCGCGACCATTCCGTACACCAGTACGAAGTACGCCGGTGCGAGGCCGAAGCTGATCAGGTCGGAGAGGTTGTCCAGCTCCGCGCCCATCGGGGAGGAGCGCAGCTTGCGCGCCACGAGCCCGTCGAACAGGTCGAACACGGCGGCCAGGAGCATCAGGATCACCGCGGTGGCCGCGGAGTGCCGTGCCATGCCCGACTCGTCGCTGCCCGTGAGGTGCGGGATGAGGATCCCCGTGGTGGTGAAGTACACCGCCATGAAACCGCACGTGGCGTTACCGAGGGTGAGGGTGTCCGCTATCGACAGCCGCATCGAGAGCGGCATGTCCTCGGCGTCGTCCTGCTCCTCCGCCTCGGGCACCCAGCTCGCCTGGGTATCGGGATCAATCACGGTCAATTCGAGTCACCCCCGCGGTGGTGGCCTGGCCGACCTCGACCGCGACGTCGACACCTTCCGGAAGGTAGATGTCCACGCGCGAGCCGAAGCGGATCAGACCGATGCGTTCGCCCTGCTCCACCTTCGTACCCTGCGGGATGTAGGGGACGATGCGACGGGCGACCGCTCCCGCGATCTGCACCATCTCGATGTCGCCGAGCTCGGTGTCGAAGTGCCAGACAACGCGCTCGTTGTTCTCGCTCTCCTTGTTGAACGCCGGGACGAACCCACCCGGGATGTGCTCGACCGAGGTCACGGTGCCGGACAGGGGAGCCCGGTTGACGTGAACATTCAGTGGGCTCATGAAGATCGCGACGCGGGTGCGCCCGTCCTTCCACGGCATGATGCTCTGCACCACGCCGTCGGCCGGCGAGATGACGCGGCCCTGGGTGATCTCGCGCTCGGGGTCGCGGAAGAACCACAGCATGCCCGCCGCGAGCGCGGTGGTGGGCACGGCCACGGCGGCCCAGCGTCCGGACCGGCGGGCCCGGGCGAGGCTGAGTGCCGCGGTGGCGACGGTCGGGAGGAGCCACGGCGATGCTCCGCGCGCAAGGCGGACCCCGCCGCGTGGTGCAGAGATTTGGCTGTCGGGCATGGATGACCTTCGTAGCGGATGATGCCGCGCTGGCAACGGGGGGGACGGCGGCTTTCCGTCGATGCTATCGGGTGCGAGCGGCAACTGGGCAAGCCAGCAGCCGAGTCGGACGGCTGAAACGCTCCGGACACGGCTGACCTGGTGTGATGTTCTTCGCCACCAAATCACCTCGAAAGGGATGTTCAGCCCTGGAACCGGTACTCCTCGAGTAGCCGGCGACCGATGATCATTTTCTGGATCTCGGCGGTACCTTCACCGATCAGCAGCATCGGGGCCTCGCGGTAGAGGCGCTCGATCTCGTACTCCTTGGAGAAGCCGTAACCGCCATGGATACGGAAGGCGTCCTCGACGACTTCCTTGCAGTACTCGGAGGCGAGGTACTTCGCCATCCCTGCCTCCAGGTCATTGCGCTCCCCGGAGTCCTTTTTGCGTGCCGCATTGACCATCATCGCATGCGCGGCTTCGACCTTGGTGGCCATTTCGGCCAGTTTGAACTGGATCGCCTGGTGCTGGGCGATCGGCTTTCCGAAGGTCTCGCGCTGCTGGGCGTACGACACGCCCAGTTCGAACGCACGTTGTGCGACGCCACAGCCACGCGCGGCGACATTGACCCGGCCGACCTCGACGCCGTCCATCATTTGGTAAAAACCCCGGCCGGTGGTGCCGCCGAGCACACGATTGGCTGGAATGCGCAGGCCGTCCATGATGAGCTCGGTCGTGTCGACGCCCTTGTAGCCCATCTTGTCGATCTTCCCCGGGATCGTGAGACCGGGGCGGACCTCCCCGAAGCCCGCCTCCTTCTCCACCAGGAAAGTGGTCATCGACCTGTGCGGAGCGGCAGCGGTCTCCGAAGGGGAGTGTCCTTCGTCACTCCTGCAGAGGACGGCCACCAGCGTGGACGTGCCGCCGTTCGTCAGCCACATCTTCTGACCGTCGAGGACGTACTCGTCGCCGTCCTTCACGCCCTTGGACGAGATCGCGGCGACGTCGGAGCCCAGCGCCGGCTCGGACATCGAGAACGCGCCCCGGACCTCGCCCAGCGCCATCCGCGGCAGGAACGTGTCCTTCTGCTCCTGGGTGCCGTGCTGCTTGAGCATGTAGGCCACGATGAAGTGCGTGTTGATGATGCCCGACACGCTCATCCAGCCGCGGGCGATCTCCTCGACGCACAGGGCGTAGGTGAGGAGCGACTCGCCCAGGCCGCCGTACTCCTCGGGAATCATCAGCCCGAACAGGCCGAGTTCCTTGAGTCCTTCGACGATGTCCGTCGGATATTCGTCGCGGTGCTCCAGTTGGGTCGCGACAGGGATGATCTCCTTGTCGACGAAATTCCGGACCGTGGAGAGAATTTCCTGCTGGACATCCGTCAGACCGGCGGTCTGCGCGAGTCGGCTCATGGCTGCTTCTCCACGTTCTTGCTCGACGGCTGATCGATCTCGGGGCGGCCGGGCTGCTCCCCGCCGCGCTCCTTGGTGTACGTCTCGGTGGGGACCATCACCTTGCGGCGGAACACGCAGATCAGCGTGCCGTCCTGCTTGTAGCCCCTCGTCTCGACGTACACGATGCCGCGGTCGCTCTTGGACCTCGACGGCGTCTTGTCGAGCACGGTCGTCTCGCCGTAGACCGTGTCGCCGTGGAAGGTCGGCGCGACGTGCTTCAGCGACTCCACCTCCAGATTGGCGATCGCCTTTCCGGAGACGTCCGGCACCGACATGCCGAGCAGCAGCGAATAGATGTAGTTGCCGACGACGACGTTCTTTCCGAAATCGGTCGTCTTCTCGGCGTAGTTGCTGTCCATGTGCAGCGGGTGATGATTCATGGTCAGCAGGCAGAAGAGGTGGTCGTCGTATTCCGTGACCGTCTTTCCGGGCCAGTGCTTGTAGACAGCACCGACCTCGAACTCCTCGTATGTGCGTCCGAACTGCATGATCAGGCCTCCGGAGCTTCGAACGTGGAGGTGCGCTGCATGCCTGCCGCGCGTCCCTTGCCCGCGATGACCAGGGCCATCTTGCGGCTGGCCTCGTCGATCATCTCGTCGCCGAGCATCGCCGAGCCCTTCTTGCCGCCCTCCTCCGAGGTGCACCAGTCGTACGCGTCGAGGATGAGCTCGGCGTGGTCGTAGTCCTCCTGCGAGGGCGAGAACACCTCGTTCGCCGCGTCGACCTGACCGGGGTGCAGCACCCACTTGCCGTCGAAGCCCAGCGCGGCGGCGCGGCCCGCGACCTCGCGGTACGCGTCCACGTCGCGGATCTGCAGGAACGGGCCGTCGATCGCCTGGAGGTCGTGCGTACGGGCCGCCATCAGGATGCGCATCAGGATGTAGTGGTACGCGTCCGCCGGGTAGCCGGGCGGCTGCTGACCGACGACCAGGGTCTTCATGTTGATCGAGGCCATGAAGTCGGCCGGGCCGAAGATCAGGGTCTCCAGGCGGGGCGACGCGGCGGCGATGTCGTCGATGTTCACCAGGCCCTTGGCGTTCTCGATCTGCGCCTCGATGCCGATACGGCCCACCTCGAAGCCCATCGTCTTCTCGATCTGCGTCAGCAGCAGGTCCAGCGCGACGACCTGCTGCGCGTCCTGGACCTTCGGCAGCATGATGCAGTCGAGGTTCGGGCCCGCGCCCTCGACGACCGTGATGACGTCGCGGTACGTCCAGTGCGTCGTCCAGTCGTTGACCCGCACGACCCGGGTCTTGCCGGTCCAGTCACCGTCGTTCAGGGCGTCGACGATGTGGTGCCGGGCGCCCTCCTTGGCGAGCGGCGCGCAGGCGTCCTCCAGGTCCAGGAAGACCTGGTCGGCCGGCAGGCCCTGGGCCTTCTCCAGGAACCGCGGGTTCGAGCCGGGCACGGCGAGGCAGGAGCGGCGCGGACGCATCCGGTTCACGGGCGTCGTGGGCGTGGTCATGCGGAGACCTCCAGAGGGTCGAGCTTGTTCGCTTTCCGGATCTCGTCGACGATACGACCGATGATCCGGGTGATGCCGAAGTCCTTCGGGGTGAAGACGGCGGCGACGCCGGCTTCGAGGAGGGCGTGCGCGTCGGCCGGGGGAATGATGCCGCCGGCGATCACGGGGATGTCCGGCGCGCCGGCCTCGCGCAGCCGGTTCAGCACGTCCGGCACCAGCTCGGCGTGCGAGCCGGACAGAATGGACAGGCCGACGCAGTGCACGTCCTCGGCCAGCGCGGCGTCGGTGATCTGCGCGGGCGTCAGCCTGATTCCCTGGTAGACGACTTCGAAGCCGGCGTCCCGCGCGCGTACGGCGATCTGTTCCGCGCCGTTGGAGTGCCCGTCGAGGCCCGGCTTGCCGACCAGCAGGCGCAGTCGTCCGACGCCCAGGTCCCCGGCGGTGCGTGCCACCTTCTCGCGGACCAGAGCCAGAGGGGTCCCGGCCTCCGCGGTGACGGCCACCGGCGCGGACGAGACACCCGTCGGCGCCCGGAACTCGCCGAACACGTCGCGCAGCGCCCAGGACCACTCACCGGTGGTGACACCGGCCCGTGCGCACTCGACGGTCGCCTCCATCATGTTCGCGGTGCCCGCCGCGGCCTTCTTCAGGGCCGTCAGCGCCTCCGTGGCGCGTGCCTCGTCACGGTTGTCGCGCCACTCGTGCAGCGCGGTGACGACCCGGGCCTCGTTCTCGGGGTCCACCGTCATGATCGCCGCGTCCAGGTCGGCGGTCAGGGGGTTGGGCTCGGTCGTCTCGTAGATGTTGACGCCGACGATCTTCTCCTCGCCGCCCTCGATCCGGGCCCGCCGCGTGGCGTGCGAGGAGACGAGCTCCGACTTGAGGTAACCCGACTCCACGGCGGCCATCGCGCCGCCCATCTGCTGGATCCTGTCGATCTCGGCCAGCGACTCGGTGACCAGCTCGTCGACCTTGGCCTCGATGACGTGCGAACCGGCGAAGATGTCCTCGTACTCCAGCAGATCGCTCTCGTGCGCCAGCACCTGCTGGATGCGGAGCGACCACTGCTGGTCCCACGGACGCGGCAGCCCCAGTGCCTCGTTCCAGGCGGGCAGCTGTACGGCGCGGGCGCGGGCGTCCTTGGAGAGGGTGACGGCCAGCATCTCCAGCACGATGCGCTGGACGTTGTTCTCCGGCTGCGCCTCGGTCAGCCCCAGGGAGTTGACCTGCACGCCGTAGCGGAAGCGGCGCTGCTTGGGGTCGGTGATGCCGTACCGCTCGCGTGTGATCCGGTCCCAGATGCGGCCGAAGGCGCGCATCTTGCACATCTCCTCGATGAAGCGGACTCCCGCGTTCACGAAGAAGGAGATGCGGGCGACGACGTCGCCGAACCTCTCCTCGGGCACCTGGCCGGAGTCGCGCACCGCGTCGAGGACCGCGACGGCCGTCGACATGGCGTACGCGATCTCCTGGACCGGTGTGGCCCCCGCCTCCTGCAGGTGGTAGCTGCAGATGTTGATCGGGTTCCACTTCGGGATGCGGTTGACCGTGTACGTGATCATGTCGGTCGTCAGCCGCAGCGAAGGACCCGGCGGGAAGACGTGCGTCCCCCGTGACAGGTACTCCTTCACGATGTCGTTCTGCGTGGTGCCCTGCAGCTTGTCCGGATCGGCGCCCTGTTCCTCGGCGACGACCTGGTAGAGCGCCAGCAGCCACATCGCGGTGGCGTTGATCGTCATCGACGTGTTCATCTGCTCCAGGGGGATGTCCTGGAACAGCCGCCGCATGTCACCGAGGTGCGAGACGGGGACCCCGACCCGGCCCACCTCGCCTCGGGCGAGGACGTGGTCCGGGTCGTAGCCCGTCTGCGTGGGCAGGTCGAAGGCGACCGAGAGCCCCGTCTGGCCCTTGGCGAGGTTGCGCCGGTAGAGCTCGTTGGACGCCTCGGCGGTCGAGTGACCGGCGTACGTCCGCATGAGCCAGGGACGGTCCTTCTGACGTTCGGTCATCGTCGGCCTCAGACGTCACGGAAGCGGTTGATGGCGTCGATGTGCTGCTCGCGCAGCTCCGTGTCGCGCACGCCCAGGCCCTCGCGGGGCGCCAGCGCGAGCACGCCGACCTTGCCCTGGTGGCGGTTGCGGTGCACGTCGTACGCGGCCTGGCCGGTGTCCTCCAGGAAGTAGACCTTGGAGAGCGTCGGGTGGATCCTGCCCTTCGCCACCAGCCGGTTGGCCTCCCAGGCCTCGCGGTAGTTGGCGAAGTGCGAGCCCACGATCTTCTTCAGGGACATCCACAGGTAGCGGTTGTCGTACTCGTGGTTGTAGCCCGAGGTCGAAGCACAGGTCACGATGGTGCCGCCCTTGCGGGTCACGTACACGCTCGCGCCGAAGGTCTCGCGGCCCGGGTGCTCGAAGACGATGTCCACGTCCTCGCCGCCGGTCAGTTCACGGATGCGCTTGCCGAATCGCTTCCACTCGCGCGGGTCCTGGTTGTGCTCGTCCTTCCAGAACCTGTAGTCCTCGGCGTTGCGGTCGATGATCGCGGTCGCGCCCATCCTGCGGCAGATCTCCGCCTTCTGGTCACTGGAGACGACACAGATCGGGTTGGCGCCGCCGGCCAGCGCGAACTGTGTCGCGTAGGAGCCCAGTCCACCGCTGGCACCCCAGATCAGCACGTTGTCACCCTGCTTCATGCCCGCGCCGTTGCGCGAGACGAGCTGGCGGTACGCGGTGGAGTTGACCAGGCCCGGAGCCGCGGCCTCCTCCCAGCTGAGGTGCTTCGGCTTCGGCATCAGCTGGTTGGACTTGACGAGGGCGATCTCCGCCAGTCCGCCGAAGTTGGTCTCGAAGCCCCAGATGCGCTGCTCCGGGTCGAGCATCGTGTCGTTGTGGCCGTCGGAGGACTCCAGTTCCACCGAGAGGCAGTGCGCGACGACTTCGTCACCCGGGGTCCAGGCGTTGACGCCGGGACCGGTGCGCAGGACGACACCCGCCAGGTCGGATCCGATGACGTGGTACGGGAGGTCGTGGCGCTTGGTCAGCTCGCTGAGCTTTCCGTAGCGCTCCAGGAAACCGAAGGTCGACAGCGGCTCGAAGATCGAGGTCCAGACGGAGTTGTAGTTCACCGAGCTGGCCATCACGGCCACGAGGGCCTCGCCGGGACCGAGTTCGGGCACGGGCACCTCGTCCAGGTGCAGCGACTTACGCGGGTCCTTGTCGCGGGTGGCGAGACCGGCGAACATCTCGGTCTCGTCCTTGTGCACGGTCACCGCGCGGTACGACTCGGGGATGGACAGGGCCGCGAAGTCCGCAGCCGTGCTGTCCTGCGATTGGATCGCGTCCAGGATTTCCTTCACGGTGATGCCTCCGGCAGATCGGGTGTCCGGCGTCGGGGGAAACGCTCGGAGGACCCCTGTGGTCAGGGGAGTGGTGCGGTGTGGAGGTGTGCCGTCGGTTCGGCGGGTGCTGCTCTGGGCCTGCTCGGTGGAGCAGAAGGGTTTGCCTGTGACGCAGGCGTCCGGGCGCGCGGACACGTGGTCTGCGGGGACAGCCGGCGTACGAGAGATCTCTGCACGCCGGCCGCCCGGACACTTTCAACGTATGGCACTGCGTGACAGGTGGCAAGGCACCCAGTGCCAACAATTTCTCTCAGTTGTCATCTCGTAGGCACGCATGAGCAACATCATGGGCGGTATGTCATGGTGCTCCCCCTTTTATGCGTGCTACGGCGCGGTGCGGTACACGTACGGCGTCGTCGTGCTCAGGGCGGTGAAGCCGAGCCGCCGCAGGATCGGGGCGGACTGATCCGTAGCGTCGACCTGGAGGAAGCGGTAGCCGAGCCCGGCGGCGAGGCTCGCCCGGTGGGCGATCAGGGCCCGGTAGATCCCCTTGCCCCGCCAGGGCGCCGCGGTTCCTCCTCCCCACAGCCCGGCGAAGCCGGTACCGGGGTGCATCTCCATGCGGGCCGAGCTCACCGGTTCGTCGCCCGCCATGGCGACCACCGCGACGAACGTGTCCGGTGCCTCGGCGAGGCGGGCCAGCGTCCGGTGGCGCAGCCGCGAGCCGTCGGTGCCGAAGGCCAGCTCATGGGCCCGGACCATCAGCTCCACCCCCGCCTCATCGGTCACGTCCCGCATGACGACGCCCTCGGGAAGCTCCACCGTCGCGGCCTGCTCCGCGACCGGTGCCACCAGCAGGGTCTCCGGCGGTTCGGACGCGAACCCGGCCGCAGCGAGGAGTCCGCCCAGGCCATCCGGGCCGTCGTGCGCGTACAGCTTCCACTCGAACTCGTCGAGCCCCCGGGCGGTGTAGTGCTCCACCTGTGCCGCGATCCCCGACTCCGCCCGGGCGGGGGTGAGGTCCGGAGCCGTCCACACGATGCCGTTCCAGTCGTCGGGGCCGCCGGTCTGCCGTACGACGTCACCCACCCTCTCGACTCTGGTGCCGGGGCCGTCGGGCCGGGCGTGTTCGCGCATCTCGCGGTCGAAAAGGGCCAGCGTCCCGTCAGGTTCCATCCGCGCATCAGAGCACGCCGGCCCCGGCCCGACCACCGGGTTTACCCGGCCGGTGCGTCAACCGGCGGCCGTGGGGCAGACGGAAGTGATCTTGATGTGGCCGTAAGGGACAAGGGGTGGGTACGCGATGGGCCTACAGGTGCGCAGAGGCGTCCGGAAGGGCCGCACGCCCGAGTTCGACGTCCGGCGGACAGCGTTCGGCTTCGTGCTCCTCGCCGTCCTGGTCTGCGGAGCCGGACTCGCGGTGCGCACGGTCCTGACGAGCGCCGAGCGGCATCCGGTGGTGGCTGTGGCCTCGGCCGTCGTGCTGGTGGCCGGGATCGCGGCGCTCCTGCGCGTGCGTCGCAACCGGAGGGCGGCGGCCAGGGCGGCCGCGGCAGCCGTCGGGACCGCGTACGAGGTCGTGGACGCCGCCCTGGAGGAGCCGCCGACGGCCGGCGCCGTCCCGGGGGGCCCCGAGCCGGTACGGCCGGTCGACTACGCGGCCATGGACCCGTACGACTTCGAGGAGGCCGTGGCCGCTCTCTGCCGACGAGACGGCTGCCTGGACGCCGAAGTCGTCGGAGGCGCCGGTGACCTGGGCGCGGACGTGGTGGCCACCACTCCGGACGGCCGCCGCCTGGTCGTGCAGTGCAAGAGGTACACGAGCGGCAACAAGGTCGGCTCGCAGGAGCTGCAGCGCTTCGGCGGCACCTGTTACGCGGTGCACGAGGCCGAGGCGGCCGTCGTCGTCACCACCGGCGAGTTCACCGAACCCGCCCTGGAATACGCCGGACGGTGCGGCATCGTCTGTGTCGGCCTCGACGAGCTCGCCGCGTGGAGCGAGGGCGCTGCGCCGCCGCCCTGGTACGCGGGAGCGGCCGTGCGGCCCGCCGAGGGGTGAGAACGCCCGCCGGAGACAGGCTTCAGCGGTCCTTCAGGGCCTGCTGGATCGTGCGCATGACCTCGTCGAGCGGCGCGTCGGTCCGGGCCACGGCGACCAGCACCTCACCCTCCCTGGAGACCGACGCCGCGGGGGCCCTCCCGGAATCGGCCCCCACGGTCCGACCGGCCCCGATCCCCGTGCCGAAGGTCTCCCGCACGATCGCGAACGCGTGGTCGAGCTGCGACTCCACGTCGCCCTGACCGTCCGCGCGCAGCCAGCGCCGCAGTACGTGGTTGTGCGCCGTCACCACGGCGGACGCGGCGACCTCGGCGAGCAGCGGGTCGTCATTGCCCACGTGGTGGTCGCGCTCATCGAAATGGCCCAGTAGATAGCGCGTGAACAGTCGCTCGTAGCGGGCCACCGAGGCGATCTCGGCCTCGCGGAGCGTGGGTACCTCGCGGGTCAGCTTGTAGCGCGCCACGGAGACCGCCGGCTTCGCCGCGTACATCTTCATGACCTCTTTGATGCCGCGGCACACGGTGTCGAGCGGGTGCTCGTGCGCGGGTGCGGCATGGAGGACGGCCTCGGCCCTGACGAGGGTGTCGTCGTGGTCCGGGAAGATGGCCTCTTCCTTGGAGCGGAAGTGGCGGAAGAACGTGCGCCGGGCGACTCCGGCGGCCCCCGCGATCTCGTCGACCGTCGTCGCCTCGTACCCCTTCGTGGCGAACAGTTCCATCGCCGCGGCCGCCAGTTCGCGGCGCATCTTGAGCCGTTGGGCGGCGGCCCGGGTGCCGGCGGCGCTCTCCGGGGCGTCCGTCGTGGCGGAGGAACGAGGGGACTTGGCGGGTTGGGACATGAGGTGAACGTAACCCATCGGTGCAGGGGAGTGCGCCTGCGGGTGCGGGGCGCCGGAGGGTCCCAGCAACCCGCCCCACCCGGCCCCGGGGGCAGAGGGCCCGGTTGCGGGCGTCGTGGCGTCGCGGGGGCGGGGCACGCACCTCGCGGCGTTGTCGTCCCTCATGGCTCCTTCATCCACGACGCCTGCCGCCGACTCCTCAGCGGCGGGCGTACTCGCGGAAGCCGCGCCCCGTCTTACGGCCGAGGCAGCCCGCCGCCACCAGATGCTCGAGCAGCGGCGCCGGGGCGAGACCCGGGTCGCGGAACTCGCCGTGCAGAACCTTCTCGATGGCGAGCGAGACGTCCAGGCCGACGACGTCCAGGAGCTCGAAGGGCCCCATGGGGTAGCCGCCGCCCAGCTTCATCGCCGCGTCGATGTCGTCGAGCGTCGCGTAGTGCTCCTCGACCATCTTGATCGCGTTGTTGAGGTAGGGGAACAGCAGCGCGTTCACGATGAAGCCGGCCCGGTCCCCGCAGTCGACGGGGTGCTTGCGCACCTTCACGCAGACCTCGCGGACCGTGGCGTGGACATCGTCTGCGGTCAGCACCGTGCGGACGACCTCGACCAGCTTCATCGCGGGCGCCGGGTTGAAGAAGTGCATCCCGACGACGTCCTCGGGGCGCGAAGTCACCCGGGCGACCGCCACGACCGGCAGCGACGAGGTGGTGGTCGCGAGCACCGCGCCCGGCTTGCAGACCTTGTCCAGGGTCTGGAAGAGCTGCCGCTTGACCTCCAGGTCCTCGGCGACGGCCTCGACCGCGAGATCGACATCGGCGAAGGAGTCCAGTGAGCCCGCCGGGGTGATCCGGGCGAGCGTCCCGTCGCGTGCCTCCTCCGTCATCCGTCCCTTCGAGACGGAACGCCCCAGGGACGTGGCGATCCGCGACTTGGCCGTGTCCGCCTTCTCCTGGCTGCGCGCGGCGAGCACCACGGAGTACCCGGCCTTCGCGAAGACCTCCGCGATGCCCGAGGCCATCGTGCCCGACCCGGCCACGCCCACCGAGGACACCTCGCGCCCGGCGACCGCGCCCGCGCTCTCCGTCGGCGTCAGCGCGTCCGGCACCACGGCCTGGCCGCCGGGGGCGTCGTACGTGTAGAAGCCGCGGCCCGCCTTGCGCCCGGTCAGACCGGCCTCGCTGAGCTGCCCGAGGACCGGGGCCGGTGCGTGGAGCCGGTCGTGGGACGCGGAGTACATGGCCTCCAGGACCGTGCGGGCCGTGTCGACGCCGATCAGGTCGAGCAGAGCCAGGGGACCCATGGGCAGCCCGCAGCCCAGCTTCATCGCGGCGTCGATGTCCTCACGGGAGGCGTAGTTCGCCTCGTACATCGCCGCGGCCTGGTTGAGATAGCCGAACAGCAGACCGTCCGCGACGAAGCCGGGCCGGTCACCGACCGCGACCGGTTCCTTGCCCAGTTCACGGGCGAGCCGGGTGACGCTCTCCACGGCGGGCGGGGCGGTCAGCACGGAGGAGACCACCTCGACGAGCTTCATCGCGGGCGCCGGGTTGAAGAAGTGCAGGCCGAGAACACGCTCGGGGTGCTGGGACTCGGCGGCGAGCCGGGTCACGGACAGGGCGTTCGTGCCCGTCGCGAGGATCGCGGTGGGGGAGACCACCGCGTCGAGCTCCCGGAAGACCTGCTGCTTGATCTCGTACGTCTCCGGCACGACCTCGATGACCAGCTCCGCCTCCGCGGCGGCCTGCAGGTCGGTGAACGTACGGAACCGGGCGAGGACGTCGTGCCGCTCCTGCTCCGTGATCCGCTCACGGAGCACGGCGCGTGCGGTGGAGGCCTCCAGGGAGGCGACGGCCTGCCGGGCGGCGGCTTCGCTGATGTCGATGCCGATGACCTCGCGGCCCGCACGGGCCAGGACCTCGGCGATGCCGGTGCCCATGGTGCCGAGGCCGACGACGGCAATGGTGGTGAGCGGGGTGTCCATCACGGGACTCCAGGGTGAGTGACGACTGAGAGGAGCACGGCGGCGCGCATGGTCGGGATCAACCGGCGCTCGGTGTGCGGAAAACGCGTGTCGTGGTGCACGGTCCCGGCCGCTCGGAGCGCACCGGGGGAAGGGTGACGGGCTCTGTCCCGAGCCACGTCTCTCGAACTGCCGAACCGACAAGCACTCCGGATGGCTGCGTCACCAGGCCACCGGAGCCGGCGGGTGTGTGTCCCGCTCACTTGAGATTAACCGGCGAGTAATGAGCGCGCCAGCCCTGGCCGTCTGTGCACTGGCACACACTTCGGTGAACACAGTGCGTGCGCGTCGATAAACTCACCGTCATGGATGAGGAGTTGCGCTCGCTGACGGACCGGCTCGGGGACGAGGCCGGTGAACCGGAGGTCTTCCGCCGGCTGCTCGCCACGGAGGACGACGAGGAGCTGGCCGGGGTCCTCGTGGAGCGCGAACGCCCGCTGTGGGCCCGCGAGATCGCGGCGTTCCGGCTCGGCTGCCGGGGCGACCGCCGGGCCTTCGAGGCGCTGGTCCTGCTCCTCAACCACCGCGATCCCGACCGCTGCGTATCGGCCGCGCACGCCCTCCGGCTCCTCGGCGACCCCCGGACGCCCAGAGCGGCGGCCGCGCTGGCCACCAACAGCCTGCGGACGGCCTACGCCCTGCATCCGGTGCGGCTGCTGACCGCCCTGCGCGCACCCGAATCGGTGCCTGCCCTGGTCAGCACCCTGAACAGGCTGCTGGCCCCCGACGAGCCGCACTGGCGCGTCGCGCTCGCCTGCGTCGAGGGTCTGGGGAGCCTGGAGGACGCCAGGGCCCGCCCGGTCCTGGAGGCAGCCCTGCCGCACCCGCGCCTCGGCACGGCGGCGGCGGAGGCGCTCAGGCGGCTGCCGGCCCGTTGAGCGCGCGCACGGTCTCCTTGGCGGAGCGGCCCACAGCATGATCCGTCGTGCCGAAAGGAGGACGCGGTGGTCCGGGACTTCTCATCGTCCGGCGGCCACCAGCGGCGCCAGGAACGGGCTCGGTGTGCCATGCCAGAAGATGTCCAGGCTGTCGCGGGCCCGCGTGGTGGCGACGAACAGCAGTGAGCGTGCTTGCTGGACCTCGCGCCGGTAGCGGACCGGATCGGTGCCACGCCTCCGATTCACGTCGTCCCTGGGGATCAGCCCGTCACTGACTCCGGCGACGACCATGCGCTGGTACTCGAGACCTTGAAGCGGAACATCGTGCCGATGTGCACGCCGCCGTCACCCCGTGGACCGTCGGGGACGATCTCCACGGCCCGGATTCCGTGCTCCGCCAGAGTGGTCGCCGTTTCGCTCGCCATCTGGTTCGTCGGCACGCAAATCGCGATCTGCTCGTGCGGGATGTCGTCCCAGCTGCCGATCAACATGGCGATGGCCTCCCGTTCGGCCCCCCAGGCGGTGCACCCGTGCAGGTCGGGCACTCCGCCGCTGAGGACCGACCGATACCCGGCAAGCGTCTCCTCGTTGCCGTCAAGGTCGTCGTACTTCTCCCGGCTGAGTACGTGGAGCGCCGAGCGCAGGATCTGCCGGGTCGTGCGGTAGCTCAGGCTCAGCTTCGACGCACGTCCACGGATGTTGATGCCGAGGCTGCCGAGCGTCACCTGGTTCTTCGAGCCGGCGGTGCCGAATCCCGCCGCGCGTCCGCATCCGCTCCAAGAGCCGTCGTGAGGTACTGGGTCAGACTGCCGCGCAACTGTGCGGTGGCCAGGGTGGGTTCACGAGGCGCCCTTTCGCGTACATGTCCGGAGGGGGCGGTCGGCGACAGCCGACGATCACGGACAACCGTATTCCCGGTCACCGACAGTTGCTCCCGCAGTGCTGGAGATCCGTCGCCACCCGGCCACCGCTCGTCGCCGCCGACGAGCGACCTCGGCCGAGTACTGCCAACTGGGAAGACGGACCTGCTGGGCTGGACGGTTCGGCGAGGGAAGAGCGCCCGTTGAACAAACGCCTGCAGGTGGTACGAACTCAATATGCGACGGGGCATGTCTGAACAAGCCATTGACGGCCGGAAAATGGAATCTGCTTGTACGTGCGTGAAGTGAATCAGTAGTCTCAGGCGGATTGGATCTGAGCGAGGGTGCATACGGGGGAAGGTTCCGAAGCTATGTCCTGGGATGAGTGGGAACATCTGAAGTCCGAGGCAGCCGAACGGTAGTCGGCAGGGATGCAGATAAACCAGGCGCCGGCCGGCCCCGGAGGCAGCACGGGTGCAGGACGGGGCGACCTCGTGGTCAACCAGGATGACCTGGGTGCTGTGGGAAATGAAGCCTTCATTCTGCACGATCACCTCCGAAGGCAGGCGGACATCGCCGGCGCAGGCATGGACAAGAACGGCTCCGGCTCATCCATGCAGGCCGCAGCATCGCTGAAGGGGCACAACTTTGGCTTGGGCTCCGCGCTTGAGACGACCGTGTCCATGTGGGACTCCCAGCTCAAAACACTGCTCCAGGCCTGCGCGCATATATCGAACCACTTGGACTACTCCAAGGCTCTGCATGCCAACGATGAAGATCAGATCGCCGCATCCCTTCGCCAGCGGAACGGCGAGGCTGTGCCAGCGTCACGGCTCAACGAGTACTTCAAGTAGAGGAACCTGCGGTGCCTACCCTGACTTTCATGGATGTAGCCGAGGTTGACCTCGGCAAGCTTGGAACTGCCGTCACGGACTGGAAGAAGGCCGTAGACAATCGACGAGGCGCGCTCCCATCAGATTCGCGAAGATTTCAAGGACCCTGAAGAGCAGCGCAACTTGGAAGAGGAGAAGAAGGGCGAGTGGCGAAAGTTCGGTGTCAGTACCGGTGTCGCCACGGTGGTCGGTGTCGGAACCGCTCTCGTCGTCGGCCCGGCGGCGGGCGTTGTGGCCGCCACGGCTGTACCTCTTCTCATGGAAACGGGCGGCGGGGCAGTCAATACGGCTTACGGAAGTCATACCTTGCAATATCTGAAGGACAACGAGTACAAGAACGATCACGAAGCGGTACAGGGTGTCCAGACACACGAATGGATCGCCGAACGTGGGGCTTGGACCCCCGTCGCCAACTATGCCGACACGCTCGGTATGACGACAGAGCAGAAGGACGTCCTCAGTACGCGCGTCGAGCAGTCTTACCAGTCCGGAAAAGACATGGTGGAAGATCTGGAGAAGGTGAACTAGGTTGACCAGGTGGGCCGTCGGCAGTGTGTTGTTCGTGGCAATGTCCCTGGTCGTCACTGGGTGCTCCAGCGAGGAGCCCAGGCGTGGGGAAGCCCCCAAGGGCTGGGCCGCCTGTGACGACTTCTTCGGCGCCGAGAACGTCGACGCTCTGGACAAGCAGATGGGCGAAGGTGTTCTGCGGGTCGAAGGCCAACTCGCTTCCGTCGACGAGGTGGCGAAATGGATGGCGTCACTGGCCCTGCACTGGGAGCCGGGCAGCACCGCCCACTGGGTGAACAGGGTCACGCCATGTGAGATCGGCCTGTCGGACACGAGGCAGCAGCTCTCCTCGGCGGTGAGTTGGTCCAATTCTTCTCTCGAAGACTTGAAGTCCGGTAAGCAGCCACGGGGCTGGCGCAGCGTAGGCGGAGATGTCTTCGCTTACGAGGAGGCCAATAGGAGGACGCTGATAGCAGCCTTTCCCTGCAAGGTGCCGGACGCGGGTGAGCAGCAGGAAGCCGGCCTTCCGATGGAGGTGAGAGTCAGCGGCAGAGCGATTCCCGGCTTCAAGGATCACTTGAGGGGAAAGTTGGCTTCCGCTCTCGCCCGAACGATGAGCGGCGCGTTGAAGTGCGTCAACGAGCCCGTCATCCCCTCAAGGTTGTAAGCGTCGCACACTCCCGTACGGCGAGCCCGAGCAGTGAGGCGGGTAACGGCGTGCCCGTCCACGCTCGTCCTCAACCCGAGAGTCCCTGCCGTCGACACGGGCAGCCGCAGCACTGAGCCGGCACTCGTCGGACCGTCCTCTTCGCGGTGCTCAGCGCACCCGGTGGAGTTCCGTGATTGCGGCCTCCGTGTTGGACGTCCTGATGTGCGTGGTGCCGTCCGTGTCGCCCAAGGTGTAGCTGTACAGCCCGTTGAAGGGCGGGCACCGGGGATAACCTGCGCGCGGTTGGGCGCCGGTGGTACTCAGGTGCCCTTCCTCGTATGCGAGCGGAGCAGCCTGCCAGCGGCAGGTGCGGCCCTCATCTGTCAGTTCACCGAGCACCGCGGTCTGACCGAGGCCGCCGTCACGGATCGTGATCCGCAGCCCTGACTCGTCTTCCCAGACGCCCTTGAGCTCGGGAGGCACGTAGGCAGGGCCAGGTTCCATGCTGTCCACGCCCTGACCGCCCTCACCGTTTACCAGACTGACCCCCCTGTCCCCCTCGTAAATAAAACGCATGGTGGCAGAGACGCCACAGGCCTGAACGGTGCCGGAAGTGGCCTGCAAGGTGAAATCGGTGACGACAAGGATGCTGCTGTGCTTCGGAACAGTATGAGCGGTCGCGCTGCCCACACACACGGCGTCCGCAGTGGCTGCCGCCACTTCCACCTCCACGTTCGTGTCGGATCCGGGTCTCGCAGGCACATCCATCCGCATGGTGAACAGTGGTTTCGGAGGATCCTGGACGAGCACCCAGGCACCCGAAAAGTCGAACTCCGGGGCGGCCACGGCTGCCGGGTCCGGCCGCTGGGTGTCGTCCGCCGACCACCCCGCGTAGGTCAGGGCCGAGGCCACGAGCACCCCGGCGGCGACAGCGGCGACCTTCGTTCTGCGGCGCCGCTGTCGCGTGCTTTCCGAGTGCGCCGTCTCCTCAGTCGGCTGGGACGTCGTTGCGCTGTCTGCGAGGACCTTGTCCAGCTCCGTGTCCCACTCGACGGAGGGCACCGACACACACAAGGACAGGACGCCCACCTTCGGACGGGTGCCATCCGGCTCACGAGCGGCGTTCCGCGGCACCGGGGCCGAGGCCATGTCGACGACTCGGGCGAGCAGGGAGGGCGGTAGCCACGCGCCGTCCGGGGCAGCCTCCGTCCACTCCGCTATCCGCGCAGGGCTCGGACGGTCGGCGGGATCCTTCGCCAGGCACTCCTGGACGAGATCGGCCACCGACTCGGGCACCCCGGCGAGGTCTGGATCCTCATAGGCGATACGGAAGAGCAGGGCGTGCACCCCGGCTTCCGCACCACCGAACGGCGTCCGCCCTGTAGCCGCGTACGCGAGTACACAGCCGAGGGAGGACACGTCGGTCGCCGGTGTCACCGCCTGGCCACGGACCTGCTCAGGGGCCATGAACTGCGGTGACCCGGCGGCGGAGCCGGTCGACGAGAGCGTATCGGCGTCGGTCCCCTCAAGGGCGCGCGCGATGCCGAAATCAATGACTCTCGGTCCGTGCGGCGTCAGCAGTACGTTGGAGGGCTTGACGTCCCGGTGGACGATTCCGGCCTCATGGACGGCCATGAGCGCCAGCGCCATCCGGTTGGCCAGGACATGGGCGGAGGCCGACGGCAGCGGACCGAAATCGCTGTCCACCACCTGCTGCAGGGTCGGCCCGGCGACGTACGCGGTCGCGATCCAAGGAGGCGTCGCCTCGGTGTCCGCGTCGAGCACCGGGGCCGTCCACGTATCGCTGACCCGCTGGGCCGCGCGAACCTCCCGGGCGAACCTTGCCCGGAACCTGGCGCTGTCGGCGGTCTCGGTCCGGATCGTCTTCACAGCGGCCAGCCTGCCGGTCGGGGCATCGCGGTGTCGGCCGAGATACACGCGTCCCATTCCGCCGGCTCCGATACGGCTCAACAACCAGTAGGGCCCCAGATGTGTTGGGTCGTCCTGCGTGAGCGGCTGCATGAGTGAAGTACTCGCCCCCGAGAGTCTGCGTGGGCTGATGATGCCATGCCAACAACACGCTGATGGAAGACTTCTCGACGTTGGGCGCTGGATGCATCCCTGCCGGGGTCCGCGACGTGTGGGAGTGTGGGAATCCCGGCGCATGAGCTCGTGAGGAAGCACCGACCCGGTCGCCACCCTGCCCGTATGTGTAGCCCCGGGGGCAGCTCGTGAGGGCCGGCGCGTCAGTCGCAGGCGGCAAGCAGCTCGCGGACGGCGGTTCTCACGGATTCATCCTGGACAAAGCCCCGCCATCCGCCGCTGCTGCGAAGCCGCTGATCATGGGCGGGCACACCACGCACGAGCTCGGCGGCGGGCCGGGCGGCACGGCCGATTCGAGTCAGGTAGCGCACTGTGGGGAGCATGACCGGTAGCCATGTACCCTCGGCCAACCCCCGTACGGCAGTCATCAGCGCCGGTACGGAGCTTTCGGTGTCACCGGTCACTGCCCACAGGGCGTGTGCTGCTTCGACACGGGTCCAGGGTTCGGGATCGGAGGTCATGGCCCGGAGCCGGTCCGCGTGGTGGGCGGCGTGCGTGCCCAGGTCGGCGAGCATCTGCAGGGCAGGGCGCGGGAAGCCTCTCTCGGCGACGGTTCGTCCGAGTGCTTCCAGGGCGGGGGCGGGTTCGCCACCGACCTTCCAGTAGGCCCAGGCCGCGAGTTCCGTGTTTGCCCCGCCGGCGGCCGACCGGGCCAACAGAAGTTCAAGCGCCTCGTTCCCAGCTCTTCCGATCCCGGCTAGCGCTTTCGCTGCCGAAGTCCAGGTCTGGTCGTTCTCCAGCAGGCCGAGCAGTTGCGGTACCGCTCCATCTGCAGCGGGCCCCCAGCCCGCGAGCACCTGGCAGTACGAGCTGAGTACGTGGTCGTCCGTAGCGGTATCGAGCTGGCCGCAGACCATGGGAAGGAGCAGATCGGCATGGTCGGGAAGATGGCCGACGACCTCATGGAGCGCAGGGAGGACCGCGTAATGCCAGTCAGCGGAGGGGTAGTGAGCAGAATTCGAAGCGAAGCCGGATTTGGGGTGAGCCGCCGCATCGATCAGGCCCGGCACGCAGCGAGGGTCGTTCATCCGGGCCAGCGCCCACACGGCGGCCTCGGCGACGGTCTCCCGTTTACGCGTGGTCCGGGCACAGGTGTCGCCGATCAGCGCGGCGACCTCATCGGCGTGAGCCGAGGCCGCCGAACCCAGGCAGGCCAGGAGCTCGGCCGCCCGGAAACGGACCTCGCCGCCGGCATCGTCCAGACGCGCGACGAGGTGTGGAAGAAGCGCAGTGGTAGGTGAGCGCCACTGGGCCAGCAGCCCGCCTGCACGGGCCAGGCCGCCGATCCGCTGTTCGACGTAGGGGTGGTCATCCAGCAGGCCGAGTGTGAAAGAGGGAGACGGGCCGGTGAGCAGCGCAGCCGTCCAGTGGTGAACACCCTGCACACCGGTCTCCACCGCGCTCGTGTGCTGCCACAATTCGACGCTCGGATCCCGTACGGCTTCCAGCAGTAGGCCCAGCTGTTGCGCCGGAAGGGCCGGGTCGGCCGGGGCGATCGCGTGCACCGCTGCCAGGCGAATTTGTGTCTCCGGAGCGTCGAGCAGCCCGCGGAGCAAGGCGCGGGCCCCGGGGCCATGTTCGCCGGTCGGCTCCTGGAGCACCGCATGGCCGAGTGCAAGGACCAGGTCAAGACGCGTCGCCGGATCGTCCTCCGCCTCCCAGTGCCGTAGCAACGCAGGCAGAGTGAGCTCACCGGGACTCCGGCAGGAGCCGATCACGTCGGCTGCGGCTCGCCGTATCTCCGGCTCAGGAGCGTAGAGCAGAGCAAGAACCTCCGGCAAGGCGCGCTCCCATGCCGATGGCCACCCGGGGTCCACCCACTTCTCGGCGACCTGCACGGCCTCGGACGCCAGCCTCGATACCAGGTCCAGCAGCGTGCCACGGCTCGGCACGTCCGGCGTCGCGGCCAGGCGCAGCAGAAACGGACGCGCGGCCGGGGCGGCGGAGCATATCCAGCCACCCTGATGGAAGAGGTGATTGAGGAGGTCGTCCGCAGCGCGCTCCGCATCTTCCGGATTCTTCCCCGCGCACCGGCGCAACAGTCCGGGCACGTCCTCGGCGGACCCGTAGTTGTGCCTCAGCGCTGCCCAGTCGATCAAATCCACTTCCGCCCACATGCGCGCGACCCTACGTCGGACGGTCAACCGTCGTCGCAGCGGACGTGGTGAGATGCCTTCGCACACCCGGAGCCACGCGCTCGCCACGATGCAACGGCGGGTTGAGCTGTCTCAACAGTTGGACGAGCGGCGTGGGGCGTCGGCAGGAGATGAGACGTACGCGGCTCCGGCCAGGTAAAGCTTCGGTGTGAGGTCACCGTGTGATCGGCCAAGCGCCCGCATCCCCACCCCTGGTCTGACAGGAGTAGCAGTCATCCCGGAAGCGTGACGGTCCCGCAGGCTAGGCCTCCGAGGGCAGCGCAGGGAACACGACCACCGAGCCGTCCTTGTCGCCGGCGATCTCGATCGCCACGTCTGTCGCGCGGTTGTTGACCGTGATGCCATCGTCCAGCTGGTGAATCCGGTGGGTCGCGCGCATCAGGCGATCGACTTCACCAGGCATGAAGACGGGCCGCAAACCGTTCGGGCGGGCCAGCTCCAGCGCCGACAGGCGCACCAGGACACCGGCGATGCCCGACTCCAGTTCACCGAGGCGCTGTTGGTCGCGCCTGAGTACGCGGGTGAAGCTCTCGAACAGGTGGCCAGGGTCGTTCTGGACATGCTCGACGGCTTGCAGGACGATGACCCGACGCTTCAGCGCAAGGGCCAGGGCGGCGAGTCCGAGGTGGGCGCGGAACGTGCCTCCCTGGTCATCCACACCGGGGAACTTGTCGAGTGCGCTCCGCCACCGGGCAAGGCGACGATCAGCCCTGCCCGGCGTTGTGTTGATGGCATGCACCGCCGAGTCCAGCCCCAGCGAGACACCGAGCTTGCCCTGGTCGAGCAGGATGGCGGTGGCTTTGTCGATGGCGTCGCGGCAGCCGTCGAGTTCACTGTGCTCGTCATCGAGCTTATCTTCGTGCAGCCGCTCCAGCAGCTCTGTGATGTGTTCGATGGCCTGGTGGCGCTGGTGGTCGGCATGGGGCCGCCACCCTCCAGCGGGCGGACGTGCGGGAACGCGGCAGGGAAGAGGAGTAACCACGCCTCCGACTCCCAGGCTGCCAAGGAGAGTGCCGCATCGCATGGGCTCTGGCGCGCGAGCTCACCGGACAGCGTCTTGCGTACAGTGCGGTAGCGGTCGTCCGTGAAGCGGTCCAGGTCTTCGTGGATGGCCAGACCGACCAGCGGGCCGCGCTGCTGGAGCGGCTCACCCTTGGCCTTGCCGACCAGTGTGCTTACTGGCGGCGCAGTCGTCGAGGATCATGCCGCGTACACGCACGCCGGGGGCGTAGGCGGAAGTGGCTGCGTGGTCACGCCGTCCATCCTCGCGTACGCCCCCGGTGAGGGGCCCGGCATCCCTCAGCCGCGGAAGCCCAGCAGCCCGTGCAGCGTGCTGCCCCTCGTGTTCGCGCCCGCCTTCGTGGCCGGGGCGGGCTTCGGCTCCGGCAAGGCGTCGCAGACGGCGTCCGCGCCGCTGCCGCCGCCGGCCGGGAGGGTGCCGTCGGTGAGGTAGTCCACCAGGTGGGCGTCCAGGCAGTCGTTGCCGCTCAGCGTGATGCCGTGGTTGCCGCCGCCCTGCTCGACGACGAGGCCGGAGCCCTTCAGCCTGCGGCTCATGGTGACGCCGCCCTCGTAGGGCGTGGCCGCGTCGTCGGTTGCCTGGAGGATCAGCGCGGGAGGGATCCGGTCGTTGGTGACCCGCACGGGCTCCAGCGGCTCCACGGGCCAGGTGGCGCACGGGGCGTTGTACCAGGTGTTGTTCCACGTCATGAAGGGCGCCTTGCGGTGTGCCTGCCAGCTGTCGTTGCGCCAGGTGTTCCAGTTCCGGGGCCAGCCGGCGTCGCGGCACTGGACGGCCGCGTAGACGGAGTACCCGTTGTCACCGCTCTTGTCCACGGCGGCGAAGTCCTCGTACGCAGTGGTGAGCGCGCCCTGGTCCTTGTCGTTCACGTACGCCGCGAACGCCTCGGCGAGGCGCGGCCAGTAGCCGTTGTAGTAGGCGCCCGGCATGAAGGTGTCCTCGAGCTCGCCCGGCCCGACCTTTCCGGCCGCGGGGTGCTTCTTCACCGCGTCCCGCATCCGGTACCACGCGGCCTCGACCGCGGCCGGGTCGTCGCCGAGCCCGTACGTGGCATCGTTCTTCGCGACCCACGCGGCGAAGGCCTTGTGGCGCGCGTCGAACGCGTGGTCCTGGCCGAGGTTGTCCTCGTACCAGACGCCGTCCGGGTCGACGACGGAGTCCAGCACCAGACGGCGTACGCGCTCGGGGAACAACTTGGCGTAGACCGCGCCCAGGTAGGTGCCGTAGGAGTAGCCGAGGTAGTTGATCTGTGGTGCGGAGAGGGCACGGCGGATGACGTCGAGGTCCTTCGCGGCACTGACGGTGTCCATGTACGGCAGCAGGTCGCCGTGCTTCTCGCCGCAGGCGGCGGCGAAGGACGCCGCCCGGTCGCGCGCGGTCCTCTCCGCCTCGTAGGAGTCCGGCACGCTGTCGGGGCGTACGGGCGCGAAGTACTTCGGTACGCAGTCCAGGGCGGGGGTGCTCCTGCCGACCCCGCGCGGGTCGAACCCGATCACGTCGTACTGCGCGGCGAGCTTCGAGGGCAGCGAGGACGCCACGAAGCCTGCCATGGCGAGCCCGCTGCCGCCGGGGCCGCCGGGGTTGACCAGCAGCGGGCCCTGTGACTTCTTCGCCGTGTGCGGGATCCGGGAGAGGGCGAGGGTGATCTGCCGGCCCGACGGGTTGTCATGGTCGAGCGGGGCGCGGACGGTCGAACACTGCAGAGCCGGATACGACTTCGTCCCGCAGCCGGCCCACGTGAGCGGCGCGGCGGGCGCCCCCCTTCCGGCGGACGTGGTGGACGGCGCGGACGCGGTGGTCGCGGTGGACGGCGCGGCGGTCACCAGGCCCGCGACCGTGGCGCCGACGGCGACGAGAATTCCTGCACGCTTCGTCATATGGCCTCCCGTGGTCGGGTGATGCGGCTGTGGGTGGCACAGCCCCCGCCGCATGCTTCCCGGATCCGGGCACGGAAGGACGCACGGCGCCGAGAGTTGACCCGTTCGAGGCAGGGAGACCGGTGCGGTCAGAGCAGGGTCAGCTGGGTGGGGCCGGGCGCGTGATCCGCCGCCAGGTCCGCCGGGACCTGGCGGGCGACACGGCGGGCGCCGCCCCGGTCGGCCGGGCCGATGCCGAACTCGGTCGCCAGTTCGTGCACGCGGCGCGTGATGCCCCGCTGATACCAGGTCGGCGCGTACGCCCCGTCCGCGTACATCTGCTCGTAGCGTCGCACCAGGTGCGGATGGTGGTGCGCCAGCCACTGCATGAACCACTCACGGGCGCCGGGCCGCAGGTGCAGGACGAGCGGCGTGACCGAGGTCGCTCCGGCGGCGGCGATGGCGCGGACCGTGGCGCGCAGCTGGTCGGGACGGTCGCCGAGGAAGGGGATGACGGGGGCCATCAGGACTCCGCAGCCGATCCCGTTGTCCCTCATGGCGCGGACCACGTCGAGGCGGCGCTCGGGGGAGGGGGTGCCCGGCTCGACCGTGCGCCACAGTTCGGGGTCGGTGAATCCCACGGAGACGGAGACGCCGACCTCGGTGACCTCTGCGGCCTGCCGCAGCAGGTCGAGATCGCGCAGGATCAGCGTGCCCTTCGTGAGGATGGAGAAGGGGTTCGCGTGGTCGCGCAGGGCCGCGATGATGCCGGGCATCAGCCCGTAGCGGCCTTCGGCGCGCTGGTAGCAGTCGACGTTCGTGCCCATCGCGATGTGCTGGCCGTGCCACTGGCGGGAGGCCAGGTGGCGGCCCAGCAGCTCGGCGGCGTTGACCTTGACGACGATCTGGGAGTCGAAACCGAGACCGGTGTCCAGGTCCAGATAGCTGTGGGTCTTGCGTGCGAAGCAGTAGACACAGGCATGGGTGCAGCCCCGATACGGGTTCACGGTCCATTCGAACGGCATGCGGGAGGCCCCGGGCACCCGGTTCACGATCGAGCGGGCCCGGATCTCATGAAAAGTGATTCCCCTGAATTCCGGGGTGTCGAAGGTGCGCGTCGTCACCGCGTCTGCGGCGAAGAGTGCGCCGTTCCCTGTCTTTGTTATGTTCTCTGCCAGATTGTCCCAGCGCATGAGCGCCTCCTTGGTAGCACTCCGCAGAGAATAGAACATGTGTTCCCTTGATCGTGCGCGGCGGGGTTCCGGGCCCGATTTTGAGGGGCCGCACCCGAGGTGGTTGGCTCAGCACGACCCCGAACAACGAGTGCTGGAGGAGCAGGCATGGCGCAGGTCGAGGCCACGACAGAGCGGATCATCGCGGCGGACGCAGAGACGGTGTTCGATGCGCTGGCCGACTACAAGGAGGTCCGGGGCAAGGTGCTGACCGGGCACTTCAGCGAGTACGAGGTGCGTGAGGGCGGCGACGGCGAAGGCACCCTCGTCCACTGGAAGCTCCAGGCCACGAGCAAGCGGGTTCGCGACTGCCTGCTCGAGGTCACCGAGCCTGGGGGCACCTCCCATGCCGGAGGCTATGGGGGAGGGCAGCTGATCGAGAAGGACCGCAACTCCACGATGGTCACCACCTGGACCGTGACCCCGGCCGGTGAGGGGAAGTCCAAGGCCGTCGTCACGAGCGTGTGGAACGGCGCCGGTGGCATCGGCGGGTTCTTCGAGAGGACCTTCGCGCCCAAGGGGCTCGGCCGCATCTACGACGAACTGCTGCAGAACCTCGCCACCGAGGTCGAGAAGTAACCCTGCTCCCACCGCTGTTGACGTCACGGCCGGCCTCACCGGAACGAGTGGTTCTCCGGGGTGGCCGGTTGTGCGTCGTAGCGCCTCCCACCGGCGCATGAGCCCGCTGTGCGCGCCGTTCGCGCGCCCGGCCGCGTTTGCCCCGCCCCACCTCCTGATGCGAGAAATGGGCGGCGCAGCTGCGATGAGGGGAGTGTCAGGGGGGTGGGTGGGATCACTCTGGTCGAGGACGAGCCGGGCGGCCAGGAGTGCCTGCCGCCCGGGCCCCGGGCAGAGAGCCGGGGGGCGTGGTGGAGTCCGAGCCGCCCCCGTCGGCGTCCGCCGCCGGAACACCCGCACCGGGTGAGAGCGGCCCCCAGGATCCGGCTGGTCTTCCTCGGGCTGATGCTCACCCCGCTGCTCGCGGCGCTCGACCAGAACCCGCCCCGCGCGACGCCTGCATCCAGGCGTACGCCGACGCGATGCCGCGGATCTTCCTCTACCTGGTGCCGGTGCTCCTGCTCGGCCTGTTCCTCGCCTTCTTCCTCAAGGAGAAACCGCTGGTGTCCCACCACACCCCCCGGACGGCCCCCGACCCGACCGTGGCGCACTCCACGATCCCCGCGGCCCGCACCGACCCCGGCCCGCCGCTGCCCGGTCCGCTCTCCGGGATCCCGGTGTGCGGATGCGTCCAGCACCCCGACGGTACGGAGGTGGGGGGCGCCGCGCTCACTCTCATCGACGTCCAGGGCCGCCGCCAGGTCGGACGGGGGGCGAGCGGCGACGACGGGCGGTACGCGCTGAGCGCGCCCGGGGCCGGTTCCTACGTACTGATCGCCGCCGCGGGCGGACATCAGCCGCAGGCCGTCAACGTGACCGTCGGCGACCGGCCGGTGGAGCTCGATGTGGTCCTGGGCGGGGCGGGACGGCTCGCCGGCGCGGTCCTCACACCCGACGGCGCCCCCGTCCACGACGCGGCGGTCACCCTCACCGACGTACGGGGCGAAGTCGTCGCGACCACCCGCTCCGGGCACGAAGGCGCCTATGTCATCAGCGAGTTGGTGGCGGGTGAATACACGCTGACGGCCGGCGCCCCGGCCTTCCGCCCCGCCGCTCTCCCGGTCAGCGTGCAGGCAGCCCGGGAGACCAGGCAGGACATCGAGCTGGCGGGCGGTGCCGTGCTGCGCGGGATCGTGCGCGCCCCGGGCGGGCGGGCCGTCGATGACGCCAGGGTCACTCTGCTGGACGCGGCGGGCCATGTGGTCGACACCCTCACCACCGGCTCCGACGGGGCGTTCAGGTTCGCGGACCTGTCGACCGGTGAGTACACCGTGATCGCCGCCGGTTACCCGCCGGTCGCCACGGTGCTCCAGCTTCCCGGAGGGGGACGGACCGAACGCGATCTCCAGCTGGGACACGAGGGCTGAGGGGCGGTCAGGCGGTGGGCGGCCTGTTCCGAGTTGCCCTGTGCGCCGCCGGCCTGTGCGGGGCCGGCCAGTGCCGCACCGCGCTCCGCGTCGGATCCCTCCTGCTGCTGCGCGCCGCTGACGGTGGTGAAGGTGTAGCCCTTCGCCTTCATCTTCTTCATGTGCGACGACGCCGCTTCCCTGCGTGCCTTCGCCGCCCGCCAGGGAGTCGGCGCGCTTTCCCTGTGGACGCGGGCGCGTTCGCCGAGGCACTGAGCGGGTGAGGGACGGCCGGGCAGCCCCTCCCGGTTCAGCGGACGCTGTCGGTTTCGGTTCAGCGCAGCGGGGCCTCCCGGACCAACGCCATCAGCGCCCGCGCCCCCGGGCTCATGGCCCGGGCGGGCGGGAGCACCACGACACTCTCGTAGAACGGCCGGTGTGCTCCGTCGAGCTCCACCGCGACCAGGCCCCCCGCCTCCGGCTTACGGGAGAAGTGGTGCGGTACCACCGCGATCCCGAGGCCCTCGTGCACCAGCTCCAGCAGGCTGTGCACATCGTTGACCTCCAGCGCCACCGTGCGGCGGACCCCCGCCGAGCCGAACGCCTCGTCCGCGGCGCGCCGAGGCCCCCAGTCCGGGTGGAAGTCGATGAACGACTCGCCGCGCAGCTCGCTCCACGCCACCCGCGCGTCCTCCTGGGCGAGCCGGTGGCCGGGGGAGCACAGGACGACCATGGGCTCCCGTGCCAGCGGCACGAGCTCACCCCGCCACTCCGGCGGGCTGACGGTCGCGGCGAACGCGAGGTCCAGCCGCCCGCCGGCCACCCCTTCCAGCAGGCTGGACGTGCCCTCCTGCCGGAGCCTGATCTCCATGTGCGGATGCTCCCGGTGGAAGGCCGCGAGGAGCCGCGCCGGGCTGACCCCGGCCACGCACTGCTCCACCCCCAGCGTCAGCGTGCCGCGCAGCAGCCCCCGTACGGCGTCGACGGCGTCCCGCGCCGCCCTGGCACCCGCCAGCGTGCGCTCCGCCTCCACCAGCAGGGCCGCCCCCGCCTCGGTGAGCCGGACCGTCCGTGTCGTACGGCTGAACAGCGGCGTCCTCAGCTCGTCCTCCAGCGCCCGGACGGACGCGGACAGTCCGGACTGGGACACGGCCAGACGTTCGGCCGCGCGGGTGAAGTGCCGCTCCTCGGCGACCGCGACGAAGTGCTCCAGCTGACGCAGTTCCATGATTGAGCAATTTATACGATGAATCTCAGCGGAATCTCCTGTTGGACCGCTGGATCGTTCTCCGCCAGTCTTGAGGCCGCGCACCAGATCTGGCGCGCTACGCCGTGTCCTGTGGAGTGCTCACATGTACCTTCCGTCCGCCGACCGCTACTCAGCCATGCCCTACCGGCGCACCGGACGCAGCGGCCTGCTGCTCCCCGCGCTGTCGCTCGGGCTCTGGCACAACTTCGGAGGCGACCGGACCCCCGAGAGCCAGGGCGAGATCCTGCGCCGGGCCTTCGACCTCGGCATCACCCACTTCGACCTCGCCAACAACTACGGCCCGCCGCCCGGCTCCGCCGAGACCGCCATGGGCCGCGCCCTCAGGACGGACTTCGCCGGACTCCGGGACGAGATCGTGATCTCCACCAAGGCCGGATACCACATGTGGGAGGGACCGTACGGGGAGTGGGGGTCCCGCAAGAGCCTGCGTTCCTCGCTGGACCAGAGCCTGACCCGGCTCGGCCTGGACTACGTCGACATCTTCTACTCGCACCGTTTCGACCCCGACACCCCGCTCGAGGAGACGATGGGCGCGCTCGACACGGCGGTGCGCCAGGGCAAGGCGCTCTACGCCGGCGTCTCCAACTACTCCGCCGAGCAGACCCGCGAGGCCGCCCGCATCCTGAACGAGCTGGGCACCCCCCTCCTCATCCACCAGCCGCGCTACTCCATGCTGGACCGCTGGGTCGAGGACGGGCTGCTGGACGCCCTGGACGAGCTCGGCACCGGATCCATCGCGTACTCCCCGCTGGAGCAGGGCATCCTCTCCGACCGTTATCTGCACGGCATTCCGGAGGGATCGCGCGCGGCGGGGACCAGCCCGTTCCTGTCGGCCGAGGCCGTCACCCCGGACCTGGTGGAGCGGCTGGGCGCGCTGAACGAACTGGCCCGTGAGCGCGGGCAGTCCCTCGCCCAGATGGCGCTCGCCTGGGTGCTGCGCGGCGGCCGGGTCACCTCCGCCGTCGTCGGCGCGAGCAGTGTCGCCCAGCTGGACAACAGCGTCGAGGCCGTCCGCGGCCTGGAGTTCGGCGATGACGAGCTCGCCCGGATCGAGGAGCTCGTCAAGGGCACCGCCCGCGCGTGACCCCTGAGCCGTCCGCCGCCCGGCACCCCGCGGCGGACGGCTTCACCGGACTGGACCAGTGACAGTCCACTGAGGCTCTGGTCCGGCGCTGTCCCGGGGCGTACCGTGATGCGGCACGAAGATCCTCTTCCCGGGAACGGGCGGGGGAGCGACCGACCAGCGACAGGACCGCGCACGTGAAGATCCTCGTCAGCGCCGACATGGAGGGCGCCACCGGAGTGACCTGGCCGGCCGATGTGCTGCCCGGCACCCCGCAGTGGGAGCGGTGCCGTGCGCTCTTCACCTCCGATGTGAACGCCGCGGCACTCGGCTTCTACGACGGGGGCGCGGACGAGGTCCTCGTCAACGAGGCCCACTGGAGCATGCGCAACCTGCTCCTGGAGCGGCTCGACGAGCGCGTCCAGATGCTCACCGGCAAGCACAAGTCCCTCTCCATGGTCGAGGGCATCCAGCACGGTGATGTCGACGGCGTGGCGTTCGTCGGCTACCACACGGGCGCCGGCACGGAGGGTGTGCTCGCCCACACCTACCTCGCCAACTCCATCACCGGGGTCTGGCTGAACGGGGTCCGCGCCAGCGAGGGCCTGCTCAACGCCCATGTCGCGGCGGAGTACGGCGTCCCCGTCATCCTGGTCACCGGCGACGACCTGACCTGCGAGGACGCCGTCGGCTACGCCCCCGGGGCACGCACCGTCGCGGTGAAGGACCACGTCTCGCGCTACGCCGCCGTGTGCCGCACCCCGACCCGTACCGCCGCCGACATCAGGGCGGCCGCCGCCGGGGCGACGGCACTCGCCGTACGCCACGCGCCGGTGACGAGCGGCTCGTACACGGTGGAGCTGGAGTTCGACGCGGAGCATCTGGCGGGCGCCGCGACCGTGGTTCCCGGCGTGGCGCCGAGCGGCGAGCGGCGCGTCGCCTATACCAGCGGGACGATGTACGAAGGTATTCGCACGTTCAAGGCGGTGACGACGATCGTGTCGGCCGCCGTGGAGGAACAGTATGGCTGAGGCGAACAATCCCACCGGGGCGGTCGACGAGCGGGCGCTCGCGGAATCGGTGACGTTCACCTCCGAGCTGATCCGCGTCGACACGACCAACCACGGCGACGGCGGCTGCCGGGAGCGCCCGGCAGCCGAGTACGTCGCGGAGCGGCTGGCCGGCGCCGGGCTGGAGCCCGCCCTCCTGGAACGCACGCGGGGACGGACGAACGTCGTGGCGCGGATCGAGGGCACCGACCCGTCCGCCGACGCCCTCCTCGTGCACGGACACCTCGACGTGGTGCCGGCCGAGGCCGCCGACTGGACCGTGCACCCCTTCTCCGGAGAGGTGCGCGACGGCGTCGTCTGGGGGCGCGGCGCCATCGACATGAAGAACATGGACGCGATGGTCCTCGCCGTCGTCCGGGCCTGGGCGCGCGCCGGCGTACGTCCGCGCCGTGACATCGTCGTCGCCTACACGGCCGACGAGGAGGCGAGCGCGGAAGACGGTGCCGGCTTCCTCGCCGACTCGCACCCCGGGCTCTTCGAGGGCTGCACGGAGGGCATCAGTGAGTCCGGGGCCTTCACCTTCCACGCCGGGCCCGGTATGCCGCTCTATCCCATCGCGGCGGGCGAGCGCGGGACGGGCTGGCTGAAGCTGACCGCCGAGGGCAGGACCGGTCACGGCTCCAAGGTCAACAGGGCCAACGCCGTCAGCAGGCTCGCCGCCGCCGTCGCCCGGATCGGCGCGTACGAGTGGCCGGTTCGGCTGACGCCGACGGTACGGGCGGCCCTCACCGAGATCGCCGCACTCCATCACATCCGTGTCGACCCCGACGCCCCCGGATTCGACGTGGACGAACTCCTCGGCAAGCTCGGTCCGGCCGCTGCCCTGGTCGAGCCGACCGTGCGCAACAGCACCAACCCGACGATGCTGGACGCCGGTTACAAGGTCAACGTGATCCCGGGCCGTGCCACCGCCCAGATCGACGGACGTGTGGTACCCGGCGGGGAGGACGAGTTCCGCGAGACCCTGGACCGGCTGACCGGCCCCGGTGTCGACTGGGAGTTCCAGCACCGCGAGGTCGCCCTCGAAGCCCCGGTCGGCTCACCGACGTACGCGAAGATGCGCGCCGCCATCGAGCTGTTCGACCCGGACGCGCACGTCGTCCCGTACTGCATGTCGGGCGGCACGGACGCGAAGCAGTTCTCCCGCCTCGGCATCACGGGCTACGGCTACTCCCCGCTGAAGCTGCCCGTCGGCTTCGACTACCAGGCGCTGTTCCACGGGGTCGACGAGCGGGTCCCCGTCGACGCCCTGCACTTCGGCGTCCGCGTCCTGGACCACTTCCTGCGCACCGCCTGACGATCCGCACCGCCCGACCGAAGAGGGGGAACCGACCATGGTGTCCACAGCGGCGTACGGCACATGGCCGTCACCGATCGACGCGGCCCTGACCGCCTCGCACGACGGCCGGCCGGAGTTCGTCGGCACCGTGGGCGACGAGGTGTGGTGGACGGAACCGCGCCCGGCCGAAGGAGGCCGCCGCGCCCTCGTGCGCCGTCGGGCCGACGGAAGCACCCGGTCCGTGCTTCCTGAACCGTGGAACCCCCGCAGCCGCGTCATCGAGTACGGCGGGACGCCGTGGGCCGGCGCGGCACGCGAGGAAGGCGGGCCGCTGGTCGTCTTCGTCCACTTCGCCGACCAGCGGCTGTACGCCTACGCGCCGGACGGGCCCGACGAACCGTGGCCGCTCACCCCCGTGTCGGACCTCGGTGGCGGACTGCGCTGGGTGGACCCGCAGGTGCACCTCGGCCGTGCCGAGGTGTGGTGCGTGCTGGAGGAGTTCACCGGCGAGTCGCCCACCGATGTGCGGCGGGTGATCGCCGCCGTGCCGCTGGACGGATCCGCTGCCGGGGACCGCGCCGCCGTACGCGAACTCACCGACGACCGGAACCGGTTCGTCACCGGCCCCAGGCTGTCGCACGACGGCGGTCGGGCCGCCTGGATCGCGTGGGACCATCCGCAGATGCCGTGGGACGGCACCGTCGTGAAGATGGCCGACGTCACCGCGGAGGGCGAATTCACCGGCGTCCGGCCCTTGGTCGGCGACATCGACGAGTCGGTCGTCCAGGTGGAGTGGGACCGGGACGGATCGCTGCTCTTCGTCTCGGACGTCGGAGGCTGGTGGGAGCTCCAGCGGCTCAGGCCCGACGCCGTCGCCGACGCGGTCGTGCCCAGCAGCCGTCTCTGCGCCGTGCGGAGCGAGGAGTTCGGCGGACCGCTGTGGAAGATCGGCCTGCGCTGGTTCCAGCTCCTGGACAACGGGCTGATCGCCGTCATCCACGGCCGGGGCACCACCGCGCTCGGTGTGCTCGACCCGGAGACCGGCGAACTCGTCGACGCCGTGGGCCCCTGGACCGCGTGGGCGGAGACGCTCGCCGTGCAGGACACCAGGGTCATCGGCATCGCCGCGAGCCCCCACACGGCGTACGAGGTGGTCGAGCTGGACACGGCCACGGGGCACACCCGGACGATCGGCGCGCCCCACCAGGACGCGGTCGACCCCGCCTACCACCCCGAGCCGGTGATCCGCACCTTCACCGGGCCCGGCGGCCGCGAGATCCACGCCCAGGTGTACCCGCCGCGCCACCCGGACCGCACCGGACCCGAGGACGAGCTGCCGCCCTACGTCATCTGGGCGCACGGCGGCCCGACCGGTCACGCCCCGCTCGTACTCGATCTGGAGATCGCCTACTTCACCTCCCGGGGCATCGGTGTCGCCGAGGTCGACTACGGCGGCTCGACCGGCTACGGCCGCGCCTACCGCGAACGGCTCCGCGAACAGTGGGGTGTCGTCGACGTGGAGGACTGCGCGGCCGTCGCCCTGGGGCTGGCCGAGGAGGGCACGGCCGACCGTGACCGGCTGGCGATCCGGGGCGGAAGCGCCGGGGGCTGGACCACCGCCGCCTCCCTCACCCGGACGGACGTGTACGCCTGCGGAGCGATCAGCTATCCGATCCTCGACCTGGAGGGCTGGGCGACCGGTGAGACGCACGACTTCGAATCGCAGTACCTGGAATCGCTCGTGGGCCCGTACGCCGAGGTACCCGAGCGCTACCGGGAGCGCTCGCCCGTCAACCACACGGACGGGATCACCGCGCCGTTCCTGCTGCTCCAGGGCCTCGACGACCCGATCTGCCCACCGGTCCAGTGCGAGCGCTTCCTCGCCGCGACGCAGGGGCGCGGGATCCCGCACGCCTACCTCACCTTCGAGGGGGAGGGCCATGGATTCCGCCGCGCCGACACCATGAGGTGCGCACTGGAGGCGGAACTCTCCCTGTACGCACAGACGTTCGGTATCGAACGTCCCGATGTGCCCCGGCTGGAGCTGAAGAAGTGACCCTTGAGCCACTCGCCCGCCCTGCCCGGCTGCGGCCCGGCGCCAGGGTCGCGGTCGTCGCTCCCAGCGGCCCCGTGCCCGCCGAACGGCTGGAGCGCGGCCTCGACCTGCTGCGCGGCTGGGACCTCGACCCTGTGGTGGCCCCCCACGTACTCGACACGCACCCGGAACTGGATCACCTCGCGGGTACGGACGCGAACCGTGCCCGGGACCTCCAGGACGCGTGGTGCGACCCGGCCGTGGACGCCGTGCTGTGCGCCAGGGGAGGGTACGGCGCCCACCGCATGGTCGATCTCCTGGACTGGTCCGCGATCCGGGCGGCCGGGCCCAAGGTGTTCGTCGGCTACAGCGACATCACCGTGCTGCACGAGGCGTTCGCTCTGCGGGCCGGGTTCTCGACCCTGCACGGACCGATGATCGCCACCGACGTCTTCCTGAAGGACGCGGCCACCCGACAGGCCCTGCGCTCCACCTTGTTCGAACCCGAGTCGGTACAGACCCTGGGCCTGGACGCGGCGGCCGCGCTGGTCCCCGGCACGGCCCGGGGGATCACCTACGGCGGCTGTGTGAGCCTGCTCGCCGCCGACGCGGGCACCCCGTGCGCCCGGACCTCCGCCCGGGGCGGGCTGCTGGTGATCGAGGACATCACGGAGGAGCCGTACCGGCTCGACGGCATCCTCACCCGGCTGCTGCGCATGGGCGCCTTCGACGGGATATCCGGGGTGGTGTGCGGCTCGTGGGAGGCCTGCGGACCGTACGGGGCGGTGCGGTCCGTGCTCGCCGACCGGTTCGGCGGTCTCGGGATTCCGGTGGTCGAGGAGCTCGGCTTCGGCCACGGCCCCACGGCGCTGACCGTCCCGCTCGGCGTACCGGCGGTGCTGGACGCCCAGGCCGACGGCGGCAGGTGCACGCTCACCGCCCAGGTGCCGGCGCTGCTCTGACGCACCGACCGGAGACACGGGGCCGTGGAAGTGCGCGCGGATGATCTCGACACACGCGGGTTCCCGCACGTTGACATCGGTATGAGGTGTGTCACACCATGGGCCGGGCCCGGTACTTACCGGTCGGTAACGTGTCCTCGGTGTGGAGGTCCATGTGTCGCGTGCTGTGCCCAGATTCCGCCGTCCGCTCACCTTGCTCGCCGGGGTGGCGCTTCTCGCCCTGCTCGCTCCGACCGGCGCCCCACCGGCGTCAGCGGCTGATCAGTACACCGTCACCGCCCTGGAGTTCACCGTGCGCGCCGGTGACCGGTCCTGCACGGTCGACGCCGACCTCTACAAACCGGCCGGAGTGGACGCGCAGCACCCGGCCCCGGCCGTCCTCGCCACCAACGGTTTCGGCGGCAGCAAGTCCGACGGCACCACCGACGTCATCGGCAAGGCCTTCGCCGAACGCGGTTACGTCGGCCTCGTCTACTCGGGCCTGGGCTTCGGCAGGTCCGGCTGCCTCATCACGCTCGACGACCCCGCGATCGACGGCAGGGCGGCCTCCGGGCTCGTCGACTTCCTCGCCGGTACACGCGCCGCCGACGACGGCACCAAGGCCGACTACGTCACCACGGACGCGCCGGGCGACCCGGTGGTCGGCATGATCGGCGGCTCGTACGGCGGGGCCGTCCAGCTGGCGACCGCCTCAGCGGACCACCGCGTCGACGCGCTCGTCCCTCTGATCACCTGGAACGACCTGGCGTACTCGCTCGCCCCCAACGCCACCGGAGCGGCCCAGGGCGTCTCCTCCGGCACGCCAGGCGCTTTCAAGTGGCAGTGGACCAACGGCTTCTACCTGCTGGGTGAGGCTCAGCCCCTGCTGGTCCCGAGCCTCGACCCGTCGCGCTTCGGCGGCCTCCGCTGCCTGCACTTCGCCGCGCGGGCCTGCGACACCATCCGTCTCCTGAACTCCGGCCGCTACCCTGCCGCCGCGACCCAGGAGATGCTCACGTACGCGCGGAGCGTCTCACCGGCCTCGTACCTGTCCGGTGTCACCGCGCCCACGCTCCTCGTCCAGGGCCAGGCCGACAGCCTGTTCAACCTCAACGAGGCCACCGCCACCTACCGGGCGCTCGAGGCCCAGGGCACCACGACGAAGATGATCTGGCAGGCCTGGGGCCACAGCGGCGGCTCGGTGCCCGGTGAACTCGACCTCGGCGCGGGCAATCTGGAGACCAGTTACGTCGGGCAGCGCATCCTCGCCTGGTTCGACCGTTACCTCCACCACGAGGAGAGCACCACCACCGGCCCCGAGTTCGCCTACTACCGTGACTGGGCGAGTGGTTACGGCACCGCGGCCGCCGTGCCCGGCCTGTCCCGCACCATGTACCTCTCCGGCGACGGCGCCCTGGTGGACAGCCGCTCCGAGGTCACCAGCGGCAGCCGGCAGTACACCAACTGGCTCCTGCCGACCAGCCACTCCGAGAGTTCCCTCGCCGGGCTGACCGGGCTGCCCGACCCGGCACCGTACGACACCGAGGGCACCTACCTCGGCTGGACCAGTGCACCGCTGTCCGCACCGGTGGACGTCGTCGGCGCGCCGAAGGCCACCCTGAAGGTCGTCTCGCCGAAGACGGAACGGGTCCAGAACAGCGGCGACGCCGCGGACAAGCTCGTCCTGTTCGCGAAGGTGTACGACGTGGCACCCGACGGGACCCAGAAGCTGGTCAACCGCCTGGTCGCCCCGGTGCGCGTCCCCGACGTCACCCGCCCCTTCACCGTCGAGCTGCCCGGCGTCGTGCACCGGTACGAGGCGGGGCACCGGCTGCGGTTCGTGGTCGCGGGGAGCGACACGGCGTACTTCGGCAACCGGGGCACCAAGCCGGTCACCGTGGTCAGCGCCCCGCAGGACACCGGTGTCCTGGAGCTCCCCGTGGTCGGCTGACCGTCACCCGTACGGCGCCGCCCACCGGTCCCCGGTCCCCGGACGAAGGCATCCTGGGGTCGGGGCCCGCCGTTTCCCGGCCCCGGACCCCAGGACCCAGCGAAAGGGCCGCCCATGAGCCCCAAGGACGTATCCAGCGGCACCGCGGGCGCGTTCAGCCCCGCCCGGATCATCGTCATCCTGCTGGCGGTGCTGACGATCGTCTTCATCTGTGTGAACACCGCCGAGGTCACCATCCGCGTGATCATCCCCAAGGTCACGATGCCCCTGTGGGCCGCGCTGCTGGGGGTCTTCCTGGCAGGCGCTCTCTGCGGGGCCTATCTGTTCCGCAAGCGGGCCGCCCGCTAGGGGGCTACGGACGTGCGGACCGTCGGCGTCGAGGAGGAGCTCCTGCTCGTCGACACGGAGAGCGGTGCCCCCCAGGCGCTGTCGACCGCGGTGCTGGCCCTGGCGGAACGCCGCTCCGAGGGGGATTCCGTCTTCGAGTCCGAACTGCACGACCAGCAGCTCGAGTTCGCCACCGAACCGCGCGGTGTGATGGCGGATCTGGCGGAGGAGATCGTTCGCCGGCGGGCGGAGGCGGCACGGAGCGCGGCTCAGGCCGGTGCCGCCGTGGCGGCCCTGGCGACCTCCCCGGTGCCGGTCAGCCCCTCGATCGGAGAGGGCGAACGCTACCGGTGGCTGGCGCGGCGGTTCGGCCTGACCGCACAGGAGCAGCTGACCTGCGGGTGCCATGTGCACGTATCGGTGGAGTCGGACGAGGAGGGCGTCGCCGTCCTGGACCGGGTGCGGCCTTGGCTGCCGGTCCTGCTGGCGCTGAGCGCGAACTCCCCCTTCTGGCAGGGGCGGGACACCTCGTACGACAGCTACCGCAGCAGGGTGTGGGGCCGCTGGCCCTCGGCGGGCCCGGTGGAACTGTTCGGCTCCGCGGGCCGGTACCGCGAGCGGATCCGGGCGCTGATCGCCACGGGAGTCCTGCGCGACGAGGGGATGATCTACTTCGACGCCCGGCTCTCGCACCGCTACCCCACGGTGGAGGTCAGGGTGGCCGATGTGTGCCTGGATCCGGCGGACACGGTGCTGCTCGCGACGCTCGCCCGCGGCCTGGTGGAGACGGCGGCACGCGCCTGGCGGTCCGGAGAGCCGCCGGACCCGGTCGAGGTGAGTGTCCTGCGCATGGCCGCCTGGCAGGCCGCCCGCTCCGGGGTGGAGGGCCGGCTGCTCCATCCCCTCAGCATGCGCCCCGAGCCGGCCGTCGACGTCGCGCACGCGCTGCTGAGCCACGTGGGCGACGCCTTGGAGGACAGCGGGGACCGCGCATCGGTGGACAGGGCCCTGCGGGCCGTGCTGACACGGGGGACCGGTGCCCGTACCCAGCGGGAACTGCTCGCCGCTTCGGGCAGCCTCCGGACGGTCGTGGCCGAGTGCGCGGCCAGGACCCGTGGCTGACGCTCGCGACCGTCACCCGGCGGGACGGCCGGGCCGGTCCGCCTGCGCGTCGACCACCTTGGCCAGCCGCCCCAGCATGGCGCGGTGCCTGAACTGGAGCACCGCGTCCAGGGCGACGTTGTGCAGGGCTCCGCCGAGTCCTTGCAGCGGGTGCTCGGTGAGCAGCACCAGCGTCCTGTCACCCCAGGGGCGGATGTCGAACGCGATGCGTGCCGTGCCCAGCGGCCCGCTGTGCGCCTCCAGTTCGAGCACCTCCGGCCGTTCCAGCCGGCGCACGGTGGTATGGCCCTGGAACTCCTTCGGGCCGAGGCGCACGGTGTACCCGATGGAGGATCCGACCTCGGGCCACCGCCCTCTCAGGGGGTGGGACTCCTGCGTTCCCACGACCCACTTCCCGTACTGGTCCGGTTGCTCCAGCACCGACCAGAGGGCCGAGGGCGGGTGATGGATCAGCTGATGGCGAATGGCCATGGACGCCTCCACACACAGAAATCGGACGGGTGGGAACGGCGAGATCACCAGCCATGCTACGCGGGCTGCCCGGAGCCGACATGTCGGCTCCGGGGCCGGCGGGAGGCAGCCCGGGGTGTCACTCGATCGGCCTAATGGGAGGCCTGGTCGCCCCGCAGGCGGGCCCGCGCGCCCGGCCGGTCCCCGCGGCCGGGGATCTGCCCCAGCTCCTGTTCACGGTATGCGCGGGAGCGCGGTAGAACGGAGGGACGGGGCGACGAGCGTGAACCCACTCGGACGAGCGAGGAGAAGGCGCATGCGTGCACTGACCTGGCACGGACGGCGGGACGTCCGTGTGGAGACGGTCCCCGACCCGGTCGTCCAGGACCCGACGGACATCATCGTCCGGGTCACCTCGAGCGGCATCTGCGGATCGGACCTGCATCTGTACGAGGTCCTCGGCCCCTACCTGGAACCGGGCGACATCCTGGGGCACGAGCCGATGGGAATCGTGGAGGAGACCGGCCGTGAGGTGACCGCGGTCAAGCGTGGGGACCGCGTCGTGGTCCCGTTCAACGTCTCCTGCGGCGACTGCTTCATGTGTGACCAGGGGCTCCAGTCGCAGTGCGAGACCACCCAGGTCCGGGAGCACGGAAGCGGCGCCGCGCTGTTCGGCTACACCAAGCTCTACGGGCAGGTGCCCGGCGGGCAGGCCGAACTGCTGCGCGTCCCCTTCGGCAACACCCTGCCGGTCAAGGTCCCCGAGGGCCCGCCCGACGACCGGTTCGTCTTCCTCTCCGACGTCCTGCCGACCGCCTGGCAGGCCGTCGAGTACGCGGCCGTGCCACCCGGCGGCAGCCTGACGGTCCTGGGACTCGGGCCGATCGGGGACATGGCGGCGCGGATCGCCCTGCATCGCGGTGCCGGGCTGGTCATCGGTGTGGACCTGGTGTCCGACCGCCTGCAGCGGGCCGCCGCGCGCGGTGTCCGGATCCTGGACCTGCGGGAGTACGGCAAGAACCTCGGAGACGCCGTGCGCGACCTCACCGACGGCCGTGGCACCGACGCGGTCATCGACGCGGTCGGCATGGAGGCGCACGGAGCGCCCGTGGCCAAGGCGGGGCAGTGGGCCGTGGGCATGCTGCCCGATCCCGCGGCGCGCGTCCTCATGGAGCGGGCGGGCATCGACCGCCTCAGCGCTCTGCTCACCGCCATCGACGTGGTGCGCAGGGGCGGCACCGTGTCCGTCTCCGGTGTCTACGGCGGTGCCGTGGACCCGCTGCCCCTGCTCAAGATGTTCGACAAGCAGATTCAGCTGCGGATGGGGCAGGCCAATGTCAGGAACTGGGTGCCGTCCATCCTGCCGCTGCTCGTCGACGAGGACCCGCTCGGTGTGGACGGCTTCGCCACCCACCACCTGCCGCTCGCCGACGGGCCGAAGGCGTACAAGACCTTCCAGGAGAAGGCGGACGGCATGGTGAAGACGCTGCTCACACCGTGACCGCCCCGTACCCCGACCGCACGGCCGGGGCGCTGCTCGGCTGCACGTTGTCAGGCGGGCACGTTCCGGTCGACGTACTCGAAGACCGAGCCGTCCGGGTGCAGGGCGATCAGATTGCGTCCTGCCGGGGTGGGCACGGGGCCCGCGATGACCTTCGCGCCCACCCGCGTGAGTGCCGCGTGCGCCTCGTCCACGTCCTTGACCGCGATGGTCGCCGACACCTTGCGCAGCACCTCCAGTTCCGCCTCGGGGCCGCTCATCAGCAGAAAGCAGCCGATCGCGGCCACCGAGACCCCGCCGCGCTCGAAGCGCAGTGCCGGAGTGCTGGTCAGGCCCTCGTAGAAGGCCACCGAGGCCTCCAGGTCGTCGACGCAGATACGCAGCGTGGTTCCCAGGATTTCCATGCAGACGAGGGTAGTTGCCGACCGGTCCGCATGTGATCGATTCCGGAACCCGTCACCGGATCACACCCGGCAGAGCACTTCGCCGTGGGGCACCATGAACCATGCGTCGGACTCCTCGCCCCACGCGTGCCAGGCGTCCGAGATCGCCGTCAGTTGTCCGGTGCTCGCATGACCGCCGTCCACCGCCAGCTTCGCGTACACCGACGCGGTCGTGCGGTCCGCCCACAGCCCGCTCCACCAGGCACGGTTCTGCGGGGTGGCGAAGCACCAGGCCGCCGCCGTAGGGGTGATGTCGGTGAATCCGGCCCGCTGTGCCCAGGACAGCAGCCGGCGCCCGGCGTCGGGCTCGCCGCCGTTGGCGCGGGCCACCCGGCTGTACAGCTCCTGCCACTCCCGCATCCCGGGCACTTCCGGATACCAGGTCATGGACGCGTAGTCGCTGTCGCGGGCCGCGACGACGCCGCCGGGCCGGCAGACCCGCCGCATCTCGCGCAGCGCCTGCACCGGATCACCCACGTGCTGGAGCACCTGATGGGCGTGGACCACGTCGAAGGAGTCGTCGGGGAAGTCCAGGGAGTGGACGTCAGCGGTGGCGAACTCCACGTTGTCCAGGCCGCGGTCGGCGGCAGCCGCCGCCGCGCGGTCCAGGATGTCGCGGTTGGTGTCGACCGCGGTCACCCGGCCGGGCGCCACCAGCGCGGCGAGGTCCGCAGTGATGGTGCCCGGTCCGCAGCCGACGTCCAGAACCGCCTGGCCCGGACGGAGTTCGCCGAGCAGGTACGCCGCCGAGTTCGCGGCGGTCCGCCATCGGTGCGAGCGCAGTACCGACTCGTGGTGGCCGTGTGTGTAGACGGCTGTCTCCTTCGGCATGGCCGTACGTCCCTTCTCGGACCTCAGTCGCGGGCGTGGGAGTCGACGGTACGCCGCGATGTCGGATTCTGAGATAGGCGTCTCATCATGCGGTCGTCTTTACAGCGGCATCGGGCAGTACACCGTCAGCGCTTCCGGCAGCTTGTCGATCAGCAACTCCTTTCCGGAGTGCGCCACTTCGCCGTCGTAGGCATACGGAGTGCCCGGCGTGAGCCCGGCGAGCCGCACCTTGCGGCGGCGTACGGCCGCGTGGACGGGCGACCGGGACAGCGGTCCGGCGACCGCTGCGGCGAGCAGCCGGAGGCCGGGGGTGCGGCCGCCGTGCACCACGCGTACGTCCAGCAGGCCGTCCGCCAGGTTGTGGCGGCGGCCCGGTGCGGGACCCACTCGCTGGAACAGCCCGTTGCCCACGAAGAGGAGCCACAACGGCCGTCGTCGGCCCTGGAGTTCGGCCGTCAGGGGGCGTGAGCCGCGCAGTGCCTCGAGGGCCGCGAGCACTCCCGCGGGCCAGCCGCCGATCCTGGGTGCCCAGTGCTCCCGGGTCCGCACGAGTTCCGGATACACGCCCAGGCTGAAGGCGTTGAGGAAGTAGCCGTGTGCCCCGCCCGGCCCCTGAGGTCCCGGCCGGAAGCGGCCCAGGTCGACCCGGACCGCGTCGCCCGAGGTGAGCGCCGTCACCGTGTCGTGCACGGTCTCGATGCCGAGGTCGTACGCGAAGTGGTTGAGGGTCCCGCCGGGGAACACGGCGAGCGGCATGCTGTGCGTCGCGGCGACGGCCGCCGCCATGTTGACCGTTCCGTCGCCCCCGCAGACCCCCAGGGCCTTGCCCTGCCGGGCCGCCTTCTCCAGACACCCCGGAAGATCGGCGGGCGCGCACTCCACCGTCTCCGCGAGCGGCAGCGCATCGCGGATGAGGGTCGCCGCCGCGGTCGCGGAACCGGACTCCCGGTTGACGACCACCACCAGATCCTGGCCGGCGGGCAGTGCGGGGGCCTCGGCCGGCGGCCGGCCCGGAGCCGGCAGCTGTCCACGGGTCGGCACGACGCCCCGTAGGGCGAACGCGGCCCCTATGCCGAGCGCCGCACCGGCCAGTACGTCGCTCGGATAGTGGACCCCGGTGTAGACCCGGGAGGCGGCCACGGCCGCCGCCACCGGGGCGACGACCGCGCCCCAGCCCCTGGACTCCAGGGCGACGCCCGTCGCGAAGGCCGCCGCGGAAGCCGCGTGCCCGGAGGGGAAGGACGTGGTGAACGGCTGCCGCTTCAGCTGCCTCATGACCGGGACCAGGTCCACTGTCGGGCGCTCCCTGCGCACCGCCCCCTTGCCCACGGTGTTGATGGCGGCCGAGGCCACGGCCAGCGAGGCGATCCCGCGCAGCGCCGCCCTCCTGGACCGTGCCCCGGAGCCCAGCGCCGCCATGCCCGCGGCGGCCCCGAACCACAGCAGGCCGTGATTGGCGCTGCGGCTGAGCCGAGGCAGGACCGACTCGGCGCCGGGCCAGTGTCTTTGCGCCACGCGCTGGAACGCGGCGAGATCGCGCTGGTGGAACCGGGCCCGCCAGCGGCCGGGGTGGGGGAGGCTGCTCGTTGTCGACATGGGACAGCGAATACCCTGCGACCGGGTGGTGAACCAGGAGACGCGCAGGGTGGACTCCGCCGACTCCCGGTCGAATCAGAGGGAATGCGGTGGATTGCCCCCGTCCCGCCCGCTCCGTCGCGCCGAGGACGTTGCCCGGACAAGTTCCCTGCGGTTAGCCTGCGTTCGTGATTCCGGTCATTGACCGGAGTGTCGAACGAGATTGGCGGGCGATCATGGGACGACTCGTCCCTGCGGTGACCAGGGCGCTGGATGTTCTCGAACTCTTTCTCCAGGGCGAGGGAACCCTTTCCGCCCCCGAGGTCACGCGCAAGCTCCAACTGCCGCGGACCACCGTCCATGAACTGCTCACCACACTCGCCGCACGGTCCTACCTGGTCACGGTGCCGGAACAGCCGGGCCGCTACCGGCTGGGCGTGCGCACGTACCAGCTCGGCAGCCGTTACGCCGAGCAGCTCGACCTGGCGGCCGAGGGTCAGCAGGTGGCCCGTGAGGTCGCCGAGACATGTGGCGAGACGGTTCATGTGGCGATCCTGGAGGGCACCGAGGTCATCTACATCGCCAAGGTGGACTCCACGCACGCCGTTCGTATGGTCTCCGCCGCGGGCCGTAAGCTGCCCGCCCACTGCACCTCCGTCGGCAAGCTGCTGCTCGCCGCCCTCCCGGAGGCGGAGCTGGACGCCCGCCTCGACGGGCGCGAGCTCATCGCCATGACCGACAACAGCCTCACCGACGCCCTGGAACTGCGGGCCGCGCTCGCCGTCGTGCGCAAGCGGGGCATAGCGGTGGAGCACCGGGAGTCGAACCCGGATGTGAGCTGTGTGGCCGCGCCCGTCCGGGACCGGTCCGGACGCGTCGTCGCCGCGCTCTCCATCTCCGTGCCGATGATCCGCTGGAGCGAGGAGCGCGAGGCGGAACTGGCCCAGCTCGCGGCGGGCGGCGCCGACGCGCTGTCCGGCCGGCTCGGACACCACCGGGGCCAGGTATGAGGCCGGCCCTGGAAGTGGCCGTGCGGGAGCGGGCCGAGCTGGGTGAGGGCCCCACCTGGGACCAGGCGGGCGGGCGGCTGATCTGGGTCGACATCCTCTCCGCGCGCGTCCACACCTACGACCCGTCGACCGGCCGCCGTACGGTCATGGCCACCGGCCAGCACGTCGGAGCCGCGAAGCCACGGGCGGGCGGCGGCCTCGTGGTCGTCCTGCGGGACGGCACGGGACTGTACGACGCCGACGGCGCCTTCTCCTGGCTGGTCCACGAGCCCGTTCCCGGGCGGCGGGGCAACGACGCGGCCGTGGCACCGGACGGCGCGCTCTGGGCGGGCACCATGCGCTACGACGAGGCGGAGGGGGGCGGCTCGCTGTCCCGGATCGCCCCGGACGGCACGGTGAGCGGCGTCCTGGACACGGTGACGGTCAGCAACGGCACCGGATGGAGCCCGGACGGCCGGCTCATGTACTACGCCGACACCCCCACCCGGCGCATCGACGTCTTCGACGTGGCGGGGGAGCGTGTCCTGAACAGGCGCCCCTTCGCCACCGTGGAGCAGGGTTCCGGCTGGCCGGACGGCCTGACGGTGGACGCCGAGGGCTGCGTGTGGACCGCCCTCTGGGACGGTGCGGCGATCCACCGCTACACCCCCGACGGCCGGCTGGACCGGGTCGTGGCGCTTCCGGTCCGGCGGCCCACGGCGTGCGCGTTCGGCGGGCCCGGCCTCCGCGACCTGTACGTGTCCACCGCCCGGACGGGTCTGGACGCACCTCATCCGCTGTCGGGCTCCCTGCTCGTGCTGCCGGACGTGGGTCAGGGGCTGCCGGGGACACCGTTCGGCGGATGAGCGGACGGAGGGCCGGAGTACGTATTTCCGGCGCATCCGCAGCCGGTGCGGGGGCGGACCCCGGGGAACCTCCGTATAAAGGGCCTGAGGGCGACGCAGTCGGAGGGAGGCACCGGGATGCACGCGAGCGCGCGGAAGCCTCCCCGCCCCCTCGGGGAGGACCACGGTCCGGTCCGGTACGGGCCGCCCGCCCCCGACCCCGGCCTTCCCGTGCTGCCCGAGCTCGCCCGCGTACTGGCCGCGTCGGCCGCGCGGACCCGTCCCGAACCCCCCGGAGGCGGAACGATTCTGCGGGAAGCGGCCGCCGCCTACTGGGACCGGCGGGGCCTGCACGGCGGGCCCGAGAACATCGCGGCGGCCCCGGGTGCCCAGCCGCTCCTGCTCGCCCTGATCGCCGCGTACGGCGGCGACGTGCTCATGCCCCGGCCCTGCCCCGCCACCTGGATGCCGCAGGCAAGGCTGCTGGGCCGGCCCGCCTACCATGTGCCGACCCCCGCCGAGTGCGGCGGTATCCCCGACCCGTACGCCCTGCTGGAGACCGTACGCAGGGTGCGCGCCGAGGGCGGTAGGCCCCGACTGCTCCTGATCTCCGTGGTCGACGACCCGACCGCGACCCTCGCCCCGCCGGAACTGGTCCGCGAGGCGTGCGAGGCCGCGGTCTCCGAAGGGCTGCACATCGTCAGCGACGAGACCTGGCGTGACACCTTGCACCGGCCCCACGACACCGTCCTGCTCAGCCCCGCCGAGATGTGCCCCGACGACGTCACCGTCCTGTCCGACCTGGCCGGATCCCTCACCCCGTCCGCCTGGCCCGTCGCCGTAGCACGCTTTCCGGCCACCGCCCGCGCCGCAGCGCGCCGTGCCCGGGTCCTCGACATCCTCACCGCGCTGGGCGCCCTCGTCGCGGAGCCGGTCGCCAGAGCGGCCGCCCACGCGCTGGACGAACCGGAGGCCGTCCGGGCGAGGATCCGGCAGGCGGCGCACCTCCAGGCCCACGTGGCCTCCGCCGCACACCGCGCGGTGCTCACCGTCGGCGCCCTCGCCAGGCCGCCGCAGGCCGGCCGCCACCTCTACGCCGATCTCGGCCCGCTGCGCCCCCGGCTGGCCGCCCGGGGTGTCACGGACTCCATGGAGCTGGAGGACTACCTGACGCAACGTCTCGGTGCCCCCGCTCCCGGCGGTCACCGGTTCGGGGACGAACTGGGAGCGCTGCGGGTGCGACTGAGTACCGGTCCACTGCTCGGCTCAACCCCGGAGCAGCAGAGGGAGTCCCTCACTGCGGTGGAGCCCCTGGAATTGCCCCATGTCGCCCGAGCACTGAGCATTTTCGCAGCAGCCCTCGATGAACTCCGATGACAGGAGCCTCTCGATGACGGAACAGACCGAGCGTCCGTTCGTCGGCGCCGGCCGCGCGCCCACAGGCCGTCCCGTCGCCCCTCCGCGCCGCCTCGGCGAGCTCCGGAGCTGGCCCCGCAGCTTCGCCGACCGGCTCACCGCACCCCTCCCGGGTGTCAGGGGCATGACGCGTCTGGCCAGGGAGCGCGCCCTGCGGCCCAACGCCGAGGGGCTCCGGGGTATTCACCGGCTGCCGTACGCACCCCGGCCGCTGCCCGTCACGGACACGGACACGACGGCGGTCACCTGGGCCGGACACGCCAGCTGGGTCGTCCGCATCGGCGGGCTCACCGTTCTCACGGACCCGGTCTGGTCCCGGCGCATCCTGGGCACCCCGGCCAGGATCACCCCGGTCGGCGTCCGCTGGGAGGAACTGCCGGATGTCGACGCGGTCCTGATCAGCCACAACCACTACGACCACCTGGACGCCCCGACCCTCCGCAGGCTGCCGAGGGACACCCCGCTCCTCGTACCCGCCGGTCTCGGCCGCTGGTGCCGTCGCCGCCGCTTCACCTGCGTCACCGAGCTCGACTGGTGGGAATCGGTGGAACTCGACGGTGTCCGGTTCGACTTCGTGCCCTCCCACCACTGGTCCAAGCGCACCCTCCTGGACACCTGCCGGTCCCTGTGGGGCGGCTGGGTGATCGGCGACGCGGCGGGACGGCGGCTCTACTTCGCGGGGGACACCGGCTACGGCCACTGGTTCAAGGAGATCGGCCGCCGCTACCCCGGCCTGGACCTGGCCATGCTGCCGATCGGGGCGTACGAACCGCGCTGGTGGCTCTCGGACGTGCACACCGACCCCGAGGAGGCCGTCCAGGCGTACGAGGACCTCGGGGCCCGCGCGATGGCCCCGATGCACTGGGCGACGTTCCTGCTCTCCGCCGAACCGGTGCTCGAACCGCTGACCCGGCTCCGCACGGCCTGGCAGCAGGCCGGATACCCGCGCGCCGACCTCTGGGACCTGCCGGTCGGCGGCTCACGCGTCCTGGAAGCCTGACCGGTGTCCGGCCGGCGCACCGGCCCCTCAGTCGGCCATGCGAGTCCGCAGCCGCCGCCAGAGCGCAGGGGCTCCACTGATCAGCAGCGTCAGCACGACCGCCGCGAGCACGCCCTCCCACGGTTCGGGGAACAGCGAACCGCCCAGGAGACCGATCAGCTGATACGTCGCCGCCCAGGCCAGGCACGCGGGCACATCGCCACGGGCGAACCGCCGCAGCGGCATCCGGGCGAGCAGACAGGCCAGCATCACCGGTATCCGACCGGCCGGGATCAGGCGGGACAGCACCAGCACCGTCCCGCTCTGCTCGTCCAGCTTCCGCCGCGCCTGGGCGAGCCGCTCCGGAGCGGCCCGGCTGGTGATCGCCTCCAGCCACTTCGAGCCGTTCTTGGACCGCACCCCGCGCTTGCCCAGCCAGTACAGGCATATGTCCCCGAGGAACGCCGCGCCCGAGGCCACGGCGAACACCACGAGCAGGGCGATCGGTGACGTCTGGTGGAACGCCACCACGGCCGCCGAACTCACCAGCACCCCCGTCGGCACCACGGGCACCAGCGACCCCAGCGCCACGAGCAGGAACAACGACGGGTAGCCGACGGCCTGCTGCGTCGCCTCGGTCGGCAGCTGCCGCAGCACTTCGATCATCTTCGGGCCTCCGGCCTCACATGCTCGCCGTGCCCCAGCCGGTGCACCGTCACTTCCGGTGCCACCCGCGCCGCCTTCCGGACGAATTCGTCCCCCGGCGCGTGGAACTCGTGCGGCCGGATCCCGTCCATCCCGATCGGCCAGTACGTGCCGTAGTGCACCGGCACCGCGGCCCGCGGCTCCAGCAGGGTCAGCACCTGCGCGGCGCGGGCCGCGTCCAGATGGTGAGGGCCCAGATGGGGCCCCCAGCCGCCGACCGGAAGCAGCGCCACATCGACCGGACCCACCGCGTCGGCCATGTCGTCGAACAGCCCGGTGTCCCCGGCGAAATAAGTGCGGGCCTCGCCCTCGACGACGTACCCGAGAGCGGGCGCCCGGTGCGGGCCGACCGGCAGCCGGCGCCCGTCGTGCAGGGCCGGAACCGCGCGGACCAGGACCTCGCCGACCCGCACCACGTCACCCGGGGCGACCTCGGAGATCCGCAGTCCCCGTGCCCGGCGCAGCAGGCGGAGGCCAGGGACGGCCCGGACGGCGCCCCGGGGCACGATCAGCAGGCTGCCGGGGGCGAGACGGGCCAGGGAGGGCAGATGCAGATGGTCGGAGTGCAGGTGGGAGATCAGGACCGCGTCGGCGACCGCGGCCTCCGGCGGCGGGACGTCACCCCGGCGCCGGCGCAGATGCGCGAAGCGCCGCGCGAACAGCGGATCGGTCAGCACCCGGACCCCGGTGTCCTCGATCGTGCAGGTGGCATGACCCCACCAGGTGACCTCCACCGACCCGCCTCCTCGCCCGCGCCCCCGTCGTCCCCGTACGCGTACGAGGGTAGGCGCTCCGCGCCCGTCCCACGCCGGAGTGCTTCCGCACACCGGTTCCGGAACGGCAGCGGGCGGCTACGGAGGGCTACGGCAGGGGTAGGGTCGTCGCCAGCATCCGAGTACGGGGGGATCCGTCGATGGACGACGTCAGCGCAGGCTTACGGGTGGCGGCCATCGCCAGCCTCACACCGCTGGAGGAGCTCGACGGCGACCCGTTCCTCGTCGACACCCGCAGCCAGCACGCCATGTGCGCACGCTGGGCCGCCGACCGGGGATACGTCGTCACCCGCCAGCTCCGGGTCTACGGGCTGCGCCCCGATCACCGTGCCCTGTGGTCGGGGGGCGAGGACGGACAGGTCGAGCTGTTCGTGGCCCCCAACGACCGGGTGCTCGCCCGCGCACTCGCCTCGGTGCCGGACTTCGAGGCGGAGTGCGAGCGACGCGGCGTCCGGCTGGAGATCGCCGGCCTTGAGGAGCCCCTCTACACCGCGCGCACCAAGGCCAGTGTCCACCGCAGGCTCTCCATGCCGACCGCGGGATACGACGGCTGCTGATACCCGCAGAGGGCCCGGGGCCTCGAAGAAGCCGGAAAGGGCTATGACAGGCTTGACACGGGCCCATGACGAACACCGGGCCCGGACGTGAGGTGGAACGGCGTGAGTGACGGGCGATGGCGTAGAGCTGGGGGAACCCTCATACGCGTGATCTCGGTGTGGGCCGTCTCCACCCTCACCATGCTGGCACTGGCGGGGATCCTGCCCGACTTCCAGCTCCAGGCGGACGACGGGGACACCGTCACGAGGACCGCTTTCACCGCGGCCTGGGGTGCGGGTGCCTTCGGTCTGCTCTCCGCGCTGGTGTGGCCCGTGCTCGTCAGAGCCCTGCTCATCGTTCCAGCCCTGGTGCTGGGCGCCCTGGTCTTCTTCCTCAACGGCTCGCTGCTGCTCATCGCCCTGCGACTCATCCCGGACGGGCGCGGCGACGCCGCCCCGGAGACCGCCGTCCTCGTGGCGGCCGTCATGTCCGCCGTCGCCTCCGCGACCTCCACCGCCCTCGCGGTCCGTGACGACGACGCCTACCGGCGCAGACTCTCCCGCCTCGCCGACCGGCGCCGCAGACGCAGCGGCACACCGCAGAGCGCGGACGGCGGGCGCGGCGGCCCGCCCGGCATCGTGTTCGTCCAGCTCGACGGTGTCGGCCACGACGTACTCGGACAGGCCGCGGCCGACGGCCTCATGCCGACCGTGGCCGGCCTGCTCGCCGACGACGCCGGCCACCGGCTGACCCCGTGGACCACCGACTGGTCCAGCCAGACCGGCGCCAGCCAGCTCGGCATCCTGCACGGCAGCAACTTCGACGTACCGGCCTTCCGCTGGTTCGAGAAGGAGACCGGCACCGTCATGGTCTCCAGCAGACCGGCGAGCGCACTCGAACTGCAGCGCAGGGCCATCGCCCGCACCCACGACGGCGGGCTGCTCACCGTCGACGGCGCGAGCCGGGGCAACCTCTTCAGCGGCGGCGCGGACCAGCTCGCCCTGGTCCTGTCGATGGCCGCCAGACTGGGCAAGGGGCGCCGCTCGCGCGCCGGCTACTTCGCCTACTTCTCCGACCCGGCCAACGCCGTCCGTACGGCCCTTTCCTTCGTCGCCGAGGTGGGCCGGGAGATGGGCCAGTCCGTCCGGGCGCGGGTGCGGAAGGAGTCACCCCGGGTCAAGCGCGGCGGTCTGTACCCCTTCATCAGGGCGTTCGCGACCGTCGTCGAACGCGACGTGGTGGTCGCCGCGGTGATCGGCGACATGTTCGCGGGACGCACCGCGGTCTACGCCGACCTGGTCGCCTACGACGAGGTCGCCCACCACTCCGGGCCGTTCAGCAGGGACGCGGAGAAGGTCCTGACCCGGCTCGACCGCTCCCTGGGCCTCATTCTGAAGATCGCGGACCACACCCCGCGCGACTACCGCATCGTGCTGCTGTCCGACCACGGCCAGAGCCCCGGGGACACCTTCGCGGGACGGTACGGCCTCACCCTCAAGGACCTCGTACGGGCCGGCTGCGGGCTGCCCGTCCCGCGCCGGGCGCAGCGCACCCGCAGCGCGTCGGAAGCCCGCGACGCGGTCCGCATCGCACTGCACAGGCCGGTCGACGGGGAAGAGGAGGCGGAGCACCCCGAAAAGCCCTCCGACCCGGTGGTGCTCGCCTCCGGGAACCTGGGGCTGCTGTCGTTCCCGGACATCGAGGGACGGGCCTCGCGCGAACAGCTCGACCGCCGCTACCCCGCACTGCTCGGCACGCTCGCGGCCCATCCCGGGATCGGCTTCCTGCTCGTACGGAGCGGGAAACACGGGTCGGTGGTGCTGGGCCGGGACGGGACGGAGGTCCCGGTGGCGGAGCTCAGGGACGGGGAGGGGCCGATCGCCGTCTTCGGGCCGGGTGCGGCGGACGCGGTGCGGCGCACCGACACCTTCCCGCACGTGGCGGACGTCATGGTCAACTCGGTGTACGACCCCGGGACCGGTCGCGTACACGCTTTCGAGGAGCAGATCGGCTCGCACGGGGGGCTCGGCGGCGAACAGTCGCGGCCGTTCCTGCTGTGGCCGAGGACGCTGACGGACCCGCTCGACGCCGTGGCGGCGGACACCCCCGGGGCGGTGTCTCCGGCCGGGCCGGTGGGCGCGGAGGCGGTGCACCGGGTGCTGGCCCGCTGGCTGAGGGAGCTCTCCGGGCCCCAGGTACCGCTGCGGCAGGAGGGCTTCACCGGGGCGGTGCGGGCGGACGAACCGCTCCCGGACGCGCCGGCCGGCGCGGAGGATGTGCCCGACCCCGACCCCGACGACGCCGTCCCGGGCGCCCGCGGCTGAAGAGCCGCAGGTGTCAGGCGGACTCCCGCCGCACCAGCGTCGGATGGAAGACCACGGACGGTGCGGGGCCGTCGCCCGGTCTGCCGATCTGCTTCAGGAGCAGCCGGGCCGTCTCGGCAGCCATCTCCTCCACCGGTTGACGCACCGTCGTCAGCGGCGGATCGCAGGCGACCGCCGCGTTGCTGTCGTCGAAGCCCACCACCGCGACATCCCCCGGCACGTCCCTGCCCGCCCGCAGCAGCACGGGCAGAGCCCCCAGGGCCATCAGGTCCGAGGCGATGAACACCGCGTCCAGGTCCGGCCGTTCGCGCAACAGCTGCCGCATGGCCGAAGCCCCGCCCGTGTGGGTGAAATCCCCCTCGGCGGTCACCACGTCCCCGATGCCGTGCTGCTCCAGCGCGTCCAGGAAGCCGGTCAGGCGGACCTGGCCCGCAGGCATGTCCTGCGGGCCCGCCACCGTTCCGATCCGCCGTCGGCCCAGGGCCGCCAGATGGTCGGCCGCCAGCTGCGCCCCGGCCCGCTGGTCCGCCTCGACATAGGTGAGCGGCGAGGGTCTTCGGGGCCGGCCGGCCAGTACGGCGGGCAGCCGGGTGTCATGGAGCAGGCCGGGCAGCGGGTCGTCGGCGTGCGAGGAGATCAGCACCACCCCGTCGACATGTCCCTGGCGCAGATACGACAGGAGCTGATTGCGGGAGGCCTCGTCGTCGGCCAGCATCAGCACCATCTGGATCCCGGCGGGACGCAGGACGTCCATCAGCCCGCCCACCACGCGCCCGAAGTGCGGATCGGAGAACATCCGGCCGATGAACGGCTCCGGGACCGGGCGCCGTTCGCGCTCGGACACCACCAGGGCGATCGAGTCGGTCCGCCTGGTCACCAGCGAGCGCGCCGCACGATTGGGGACGTAGCCCGTGGTGGCCACCGCCTCCTCCACGACCCGCCGCAGTGCCGGGTCCACCGTGGTCGCGCCGTTGATCACACGGGACACGGTCGCCCGGGAGACGCCCGCCACCGCGGCCACGTCCTCCAGGGTGGCGGGACGTGCGGGCGGCGGAACGTCGGCTGTCATGCAGTCTTTATACCGGGTGATCCGACGGGCACGCGAAGGGTTCCGGCACGTCAGCGGCCCTGCGGGAGCGTTGTCAGTGGTGGGCGGCAGGATGGTGGTCATGACGACGAACTCAGTTGGTGTGCTCGCCGACACCGCCGCCTACGCGGCTGCCGTGGAAGAGGCGAAGCGTGCCGCCGCCGCGTATTACACCGCAGGTGAGAGCGCGCTCGACGACGACGCGTACGACCGGCTCGTGCGAGGGATCGCCGCCTACGAGGAGGAGCATCCGCAGGAGGTGCTGGACGCCTCGCCGACCGGGAAGGTCGCGGGAGGGGCGGCGTCGGGGGACGTGCCGCACACCGTCCCGATGCTCTCACTGGACAACGTGTTCTCCGCCGAGCAGTTCGTCACCTGGACCGCTTCCGTGGAGCGGCGGATCGGCCGGCCCGTCGCCGCCTGGAGCGTGGAGCCCAAGCTCGACGGGCTCGCCGTCGCCGCGCGCTATCGGCAGGGCCGGCTCGACCAGCTGATCACCCGTGGCGACGGGACGGCGGGGGAGGACGTCTCGCACGCCATCGGGACGGTGCTCGGCCTGCCCGAGCGGCTCGGTGCCCCGGAGACCCTCGAGGTGCGCGGCGAGATCCTCATGACCGACGAGCAGTTCGAACAGGCCAACACGGTGCGCACGGAGCACGGCGCCGCCCCCTTCGCCAATCCGCGGAACGGGGCGGCGGGCACCCTGCGGGCCAAGGACCGTCCGTACCGCGTGGAGATGACCTTCTTCGCGTACGGCGCTCTCGCGCTGCCCGATTCCGGTGAGCTGACGGCCGTCCTGGCCGAACTCCCGCACAGTGAGGTCCTGGAACACGTCGCCGGGCTCGGTGTGCACACGGCGGCGGACACCGCGGTCGCCCCGCGCACCGTCACCACGGCCGAGGAGGTGCGGGCGGGGGTGGAGGACATCGCCGCCCTGCGCGCCTCGCTGCCGTTCGGGATCGACGGCATCGTGATCAAGGCGGACCTGGCGGCCGACCAGCGCGACGCGGGCTCCGGGACGCGGGCACCGCGCTGGGCCATCGCGTACAAGCTCCCCGCCGTGGAGAAGGTCACCCGGCTGCTGGACGTCGAATGGAACGTCGGCAGGACGGGCATCATCGCGCCCCGCGCCGTGCTGGAGCCCGTCGAGATCGACGGATCCACCGTCAGCTTCGCCACGCTGCACAACCCGGCCGACATCACCCGTCGTGATCTGCGGCTGGGCGACCATGTGATGGTCTACAAGGCGGGCGACATCATCCCCCGCATCGAGGCCCCTGTCGCACATCTGCGGACCGGCGAGGAGCGGCCGGTCGCGTTCCCCGAGGTCTGTCCTCAGTGCGGCTCGGAGATCGACATGAGCGAGCAGCGCTGGCGCTGCACCCGGGGCCGTAACTGCCGCGTGGTCGCCTCCATCTCGTACGCCGCCGGGCGCGACCAGCTCGACATCGAAGGCCTCGGCACGACCCGCGTCGTCCAGCTCGTGGACGCGGGCCTCGTCCAGGACTTCGCCGACCTCTTCACACTGGAGCGGGACCAACTGCTCTCCCTGGAGCGGATGGGGGAGACCTCCACCGACAATCTGCTGGCGGCGATCGAGACGGCCAGGACCCGTCCGCTGTCCCGCGTCTTCTGCGCACTCGGCGTACGCGGCACGGGCCGCTCCATGTCACGCCGGATCGCCCGCTACTTCGCCTCGATGGACCGGATCGTCGCCGCCGACGCGGAGGTCCTGCAGCGGGTCGACGGCATAGGCACGGAGAAGGCCGCAGCCGTCGTCCTGGAGCTGGTGGAGCTGGCGCCGCTGATCGGCAAGCTGGTGGCCGCCGGAGTCACCATGACGGAGCCCGGTGCGACCCCGCCGCCGGAGCCCGGCAGCGAACCGGAGGAGGGCTCCGAGGTGCAGGGGACGGAAGGCCTGCCGCTCGGCGGTATGACCGTGGTGGTCACCGGTGCCATGACCGGAGCCCTGGAGAAGCTCTCGCGCAATCAGATGAACGAGCTGATCGAGCGGGCCGGCGGAAAGTCCTCCTCCAGCGTCTCCAAGCGCACGAGTCTGCTCGTCGCGGGGGAGAAGGCCGGATCCAAGCGCACCAAGGCGGAGGAGCTGGAGATCAGGATCGCCACGCCCGAGGAGTTCGCGGAGCTGGTCGAGCCCTATCTGGCCCTGGAGGTGTGAAGGCACGAGCGCGCGTCCGCACCTTGGGATTACCAAGGGAGTGGCGTTTCCATGCCTTGTATCGCATAGTGAAGGATCGATCATGCCTCTCTATCGGCGGTTCGGCGCGAGCCGGCGGCTGTAGCGGCAAGACCTGAGGGTGAGGGCCGATGCGTGCTTCGCGTGACGGACGGCGGCGCGGCCGGCCGGCCCTCGGGCGGCGGGAGGCACCTGCCGTCGCGGCGCACCGGCCGGGCCCCCTCAGGGGACTGGCCATCGACCTGGGCAGCTCCGGAGCCCGCGCCTGGGTCCCGGGGCAGGGCCTCGTCGGCGGACCGTCCGGCTGGGAGGACGGTGTCGGCCGGCCGGTCCGGCGGGGACGCATCGTCGATCCCGAGTCCTGCGCCGGGCTGCTGGGCCGCCTCGCCGACACCGCGCTCGGCGCACACCGGCAGGACAGTGTGATCGTGCTCAGCCATCCGGTTCTGGCCGGGCACGGACACCGCGTGCTGGCGAGGGAACTCCTCGCAGGTCTGGGTGTGTCCGGTGCCGTGGTCCTCAACAGCGCGGGCGCTGTGGCCGCGTGCGCGGGAGGACCGGACGGCGGCCCCATGCTCGTCGTCGACATGGGTGCCGAACTGACCGAAGTGGCCCTGCTCGTCGACGGGACCGTCGTCGACGCCCGCCAGGCCGAGGCGGGACTCAGTGACCTCGAGCCGCTGTCACTGCCTGCCGGACTCGCCCGGAACGTCCTCGATATGATCACGTCCATGTGGCGTGAGGACCAGCACGGCGCGGTACGCGGAGCACTGCGCCGTGGCCCCGTGCTCACCGGCGGCGGAGCGCTCCGCCGCGATGTCACCGACCGGATCGCGGGCTGCCTCGGTGTGCCGGTGCGCGTCGACCCCGATCCCTCGACCGCCGTCGTACGCGGCGCCGCGCTGATCCTGGGCTCCGTCCTGGGTTCCGTCGGCGCGGGCGCGGGCGCGGTGTCCGTCCGCCCGGTCCGGCTGAGGTGAGCCCCCTCCCGGGGGCGCCCCGGGGGAGCGCGCCCCCGCGGGGCCCGCACAGCGCACCACCGCACGTGGCGCGGCACATCCTCGCCGCGCTGCTCCTCGCTGTCGTGGCTCTTCTCGGCGGCGCGCCCGCGGCAGCCGGAGCCGCGCTTCCCGTACGGGGCGCCGCCGCCGCGTATGCCGCACCCGATTCCACGGACCTCTCCGGGCGGAAGACTGTTGTCCGGGCCGTCCCCGCCCGGTGGACGGAGGCCGTCCCCGCACCGGCGCCGCGTGCGGGCGCCGACCGCCCGCACGTCCCGCTCCACGTTCCGCCTCCCGGCCATGGCGCCCTGCCGACGCCCACGCAGTGCCTTCGTCTGCCCCGGGGCGTCGCGCCTCTGGCGGCCGAACCCCCTTTCGTGGCCGTGAGGGCCCAGGCGGCACTGCCCGGTGTCCGGGGTCCTCCAGGGGAGACGGCCGGCCAGCCGGCCCTTCACCTGCCCTGTTCCACAGAGCTGTCGCCCCGCCCTCCTCGCTGAGTCCAGGGCGGACGACGCCCACTCGAGGGGATTTCCATGACTCGCGCCACCACGGTGCGAGCGGTTCTGGCTGCCGCCGTTCTGCTCGTCTCCGTGTTCATCACGCTGACCATGTCACCCAGACTCGGCCTCGACCTCCAGGGCGGCACCCGGATGGTGCTGCAGGCCAAGGACTCCAATTCCGCGAAGGCGGACCGGGAGAGCACCGATCGCACCGTGGAGGTCCTGCGGCAGCGCATCGATTCCCTCGGTGTCTCCGAACCGACCCTGACGCGCTCGGGCGACGACCGCATCATCGTCGAGCTGCCCGACGTACAGGACCCGCGCCAGGCCGCCGACGTCATCGGCAGGACCGCACAGCTCGGCTTCCACGCGGTCCAGGGCCCCGGAGCCGGACAGACGGACGGAGGGAAGACGCTCACCGACGAACAGGGCACTCCGCTCGTACTCGGCCCGGAGCGGCTCTCCGGTGCGGGCGTCAAGGACGCCGCCGCACAGTTCGACGCCCAGCAGGGCGCGGGCTGGACCGTCTCGCTCGACTTCCACAAGGACGCGGGCCAGGAATGGAAGCGGCTCACCGGGGACGCCGCATGCAACCCGGCCGGAGACGAACGGCGTCGCGTCGCGATCGTCCTCGACGAGAAGGTCATCTCCTCACCTCAGGTGGACCCGTCGATCGGCTGCGAGGTCGGGCTGCCCTCGGGCTCCACGCAGATCACCGGTTCCTTCAGCGCCGACGAGGCACGCGATCTCGCCCTGCTCATCAAGGGCGGCGCGCTCCCCGTCCCCGTCGAGATCGTCGAGCAGCGGACCGTCGGCCCGACGCTCGGCGCCGCCGCCATCGACGCGAGCGCCCGGGCCGCACTCATCGGCGCCGCCGCCACCGCGCTGTTCATCACGTTCGTGTACCGGCTCTTCGGCGCCCTCGCCGCGCTGGCGCTGGGTGCGTACGGCGTGATCTCCTACGCCACCCTCGTCGTCCTCGGCGTCACCCTGACCCTGCCGGGACTCGCCGGATTCGTCCTCGCCATCGGCATGGCGGTCGATGCCAACGTCCTTGTCTTCGAGCGGGCCCGCGAGGAGTACGCGGGCCGCACGAACCGCTCGCTGCGCTCCGCGCTGACGGCCGGATTCCGTAACGCGTGGAGCGCGGTCGCCGACTCCAACGTCACGACCCTCATCGCGGCCGCCCTCCTCTTCTTCCTCGGTTCCGGGCCGGTCAAGGGCTTCGGGGTCACACTCGCCATCGGTGTCCTGGCCTCGATGTTCTCGGCGCTCGTCATCGCCCGCGCGCTCACCGATATCGCGGCCGGCTCCAGGTTCGTCAACGACTACCGGGGTGTGAACGGCATCGCCCGGCCCGGCCGCGTCCGCACCTGGCTGAACTCGCGTGACGTCCAGCTGTTCCGTTCGCCGCGCCGCTGGCTGATGATGTCCGCCGCACTCGTCCTCGTCGCCGTGACCGGCATTCTCGTGCGCGGCATCGACCTGGGCGTCGAGTTCACCGGCGGGCGACTGATGGAGTACTCCACCAGTCGCCCCGTCGGCGTCGAGACCGCACGCGACACGATCGCCGCCGCGGGCTTCGACGACGCCGAGGTCACCACCACGGGCGATCAGGACCTCTCCGTACGCACCGGGAAGCTCGACAACGACGGGGAACACGCCCTGCGTGCCGCCCTGGCCGAGGCGGGCGGCGAGACCACCAAGGTGCGTGACGAGCTGATCGGGCCCAGCCTCGGTGACGAACTCCGGCGGAACGCGCTCATCGCACTGGGCGTCGCCGTGTTCGTGCAGCTCGCCTACCTCGCGGCCCGGTTCCGGTGGACGTTCGCCGTCGCCTCGGTCGGGGCGCTGGTGCACGACGTCATCATTCTGGTCGGCGCCTTCGCCTGGCTCGGACGCCCCGTCGACGGGATCTTCCTGGCTGCGTTGCTCACCGTGATCGGCTACTCCGTCAACGACTCCGTCGTGGTCTTCGACCGGGTACGGGAGCTGTGGGCCCGGAGCCGTCGCACACCGGTCGCCGACGTGGCCAACCGAGCGGTGCTGCAGACCGTGCCGCGTACGGTCAACACGGGAATGGGGGCCCTGTTCATCCTGGTCGCTCTCGCGGTGCTGGGCGGCGACTCGCTCGCGGACTTCGCCCTCGCCCTCCTCATCGGCATCTGTGTCGGAACGTACTCCTCCGTGATGACCGCGGTACCGGGGGCGCTCCTTCTGGAGAGGAGCAGGAAGGCCCCGCCGCCGGCCAGGAAGCGGGCCCCGAAGCTCGGTAAGCCGGCCGGGCGGACACGCCGGGATCCCGCCGACAACGGGGCGCGCGTATAACGCGGACACCCGATGCGCAGGGCAGGGCGGACAGGATCTGCCCTGCCAGGCGCGTACGGCCGGCCCGACCGCCGGGCTGCGGCACCATCCATGAGGCGGACACGGCCGGCAGTGGTGGCTCCGCCCTGTGTCAGGCGCGACAGCCGGTGTACCCGGACCGTAAGGTCACGGGCACCGTTGACCGCACCGATACGTATCAGGAGCCGCCGTCATGCCCGCTGAACCGCTGTCCGCTCACGACATCGAGGCCGGTCTGCGCGAACTGCCCGGCTGGCAGCTCGAGGGGGACCGGATCACCCGCACCTACCGGCTCCCGTCCCACTTCGCCGCGACCGGGCTGACCGTCCACGTCGCCCAGATCCAGGAGGAGCTCAACCACCACTCGGACCTGACGCTCGGTTACAACACCGTGGCCCTCGCGGTGAACACGCATGACGCGGGCGGGGCCGTCACGCGGAAGGACCTCGCACTGGCCGCGCGCGTCGAGGCGATCGCGGCCGGGCACGGCGCGCGGACGACGTAACTCCGGCTCCACACACGTACGTCATGGCCGAAGGCAGGCACCTTCAGGACGTCCGGCGGTCGTGACCGGTGAAGCCGAGTTCGCCGGACACGGGCAGGCGCTGCGGCTGCTCCGGAACAGTCCCGCCCACCCCTGGACGGTCGTCCCGCGACCGCCCACCGCACGGGCCGGCCCGTCGGTGATCACCGGGGCCGGGCATCCGGACGTCAGTCGGGGCGTGCGCCGACAGACGTCGCTCATGGGCGTGCCGCCGTCCCGGCACACGACAGCGCCCCCGTCGCGCGGACGCGGTGGGGCGCCGTCGGATGCGGGTGCGGCTCAGGCGCCGAGGTTGAACTCGGCGGGGTCGGCGCCGAGGCGCTTGCCCTCGTCGAGCGCGGCGAACGCGGCCAGGTCGTCGTCGTCCAGCTCGAAGCCGAAGACGTCGATGTTCTCCGCGATCCGTGACGGCGTCACGGACTTGGGGATCACCACGTGGCCCGTCTGCAGGTGCCAGCGGAGCACCGCCTGGGCCGGGGTCCGGCCGTGCTTGTGCGCGACGGCGACCACGGTCGGGACCTCCAGGAGGCCCTTCCCCGAGCCCAGCGGCGACCAGGCCTCGGTCACGATGCCGCGCTCGTCGTGGAAGGCGCGGGCGGCGGCCTGCTGGAGCTGCGGGTGCAGCTCGATCTGGTTGACCGCGGGGACGACGGAGGTCTCGCCCAGCAGGCGCTCCAGGTGCTCCGGGTGGAAGTTGGACACACCGATGGCCTTCGCGCGGCCGTCGGCGAGGATCCGCTCGAAGGCCTTGTACGTGTCGACGTAGGCGTCCTTGGCCGGCACCGGCCAGTGGATCAGGTACAGGTCGACGTGGTCCAGACCCAGCTTGTCCAGCGACGCGTCGAACGCGCGCAGTGTCGAGTCGTATCCCTGCTCGGTGTTCCACAGCTTGGTGGTGACGAACAGCTCCTCACGGGCCACACCGGAGGCGGCGATGGCCTTGCCGGTGCCCGCCTCGTTCCCGTAGATCGCGGCGGTGTCGATGCTCCGGTACCCGGCCTCCAGGGCCGTGGCCACGGCCGTCGTGGCCTCGTCGTCCGGCACCTGCCAGACGCCGAAACCGAGCTGCGGCATCTCGAGGCCGTTGTTGAGGGTGATGGTGGAGACCTGGCTCACGAGCAGTCGATCCTTACGTTGTCGATTGGGTACTCCGAGGAAGAACGAACAGGGGAGCCTAACCATTCCCACCTGCCCGGATCCGGCGAACCGGAAGAATGTTCCCCTGACGCGGCGCACCGTCGAGCGCGTCCGGCGGGCTCACCGGTAGAGGGCGTCGACCTCGGCCGAGTAGGCCGTCTCGATCGCCTTCCGCTTCAGCTTCAGTGACGGGGTCAGCAGGCCGTGCTCCTCGGTGAACTGGTGCGCCAGGATGCGGAAGGTGCGGATGGACTCCGCCTGGGAGACCGCCGTGTTCGCGGCCACCACCGCCCGGCGCACCTCCATCTCCAGATCGGGGTCGCGCACCAGGTCCGCGGCGGACATCGGCGTACGGCCCTGCATGGCGAGCCAGTGCTCCACCGCCTCGTGGTCCACGGTGACCAGCGCCGCGATGTAGGGGCGGTCGTTCCCCACGGCGATGCACTGCGCGACCAGCGGATGCGCGCGTACCCGTTCCTCCAGGCCGGTCGGGGCCACGCTCTTGCCCCCGGAGGTCACCAGGATCTCCTTCTTGCGTCCGGTGATGGTCAGATAGCCGTCCTCGTCGAGCGCGCCCAGGTCGCCGGTGGCGAGCCATCCGTCGTGCAGGACGGAGTCCGTGGCCTTGGGATCGCCCAGGTACCCGGAGAACACGTTGGCGCCGTGCACCCAGATCTCGCCGTCCCGGGCGATGTGCACCGAGGTTCCGGGGATCGGCTGGCCGACGGTGCCGTAGCGGGTGCGCTCGGGCGGATTGGCCGTGGCGGCGGCGGTCGTCTCGGTGAGTCCGTAGCCCTCGTAGACCGTGACGCCCGCACCCGCGAAGAACAGCCCGAGCTGCCGGTTCATGCCGGAGCCGCCCGTCATGGCGTGCCGCACCCGGCCGCCCATCGCGTCCCGGAGCTTGCGGTAGACGACCTTGTCGAAGAACTGGTGCTGCATGCGCAGCCCTGCGGACGGTCCGGGGCCGGTCCCGAAGGCCCGTTCCTCCGTCGCCTCCGCGTACTTCACCGCGATCTCGACGGCCTTGTCGAACGCCCCGACGCGGCCTTCCGCCTCCGCCTTGCGCCGCGCGCCGTTGAAGACCTTCTCGAAGATGTACGGCACCGCCAGGATGAAGGTGGGCCGGAAGGACACCAGGTCCGGCATCAGCGCCTTCGCGGACAGCTCCGGCTGGTGCCCCAGCTTCACCTGGCCGCGGAGCGCCGCGACCTCCACCATGCGGCCGAAGACATGCGCGAGGGGCAGGAAGAGCAGCGTCGCCGTCTCCTCGCCGGGTTTGGAGAGGAACACCGGACGCCAGCGGCTGACCATCGTGTCGGCCTCGAACATGAAGTTGGCATGGGTGATCACACAGCCCTTGGGGCGCCCCGTCGTGCCTGAGGTGTAGATCAGGGTGGCCACCGAATCGGGAGTGACCGCGCGGCGGTGCCGGTGGACGACCTCGTCGTCGACCGGTGCCCCGGCGTGGACGAGTTCGGACACCGCGTCGGCGTCCAGCTGCCAGAGCCGGTGCAGATGCGGCAGCCGGTCGATCACCGAACCGATCGTCATCGCGTGGTCCTCGTGCTCGACCATGACGGCCGCGACCTCGGCGTCGTGCAGCATCCACAGGACCTGCTCGGCCGACGACGTCGGGTAGATCGGCACGGACTGGGCGCCCACGGACCAGAGGGCGTAGTCGAAGAGGGTCCACTCGTAGCGCGTACGGGACATCAGGGCCACCCGGTCGCCGAAACGCACCCCCTGCGCGATGAGTCCCTTGGCGAGAGCGAGCACCTCGTCGCGGAAGGTGGCTGCGGACACGTCCTGCCACCGCCCCTCCGCGTCCTTGCGGCCGAGGGCGATCCGGTGGGGATCCTCCTCCGCGAAGTCGAACACGGTATCGGCAAGACCGCCGACTTGAGGGGCAGCGGCCAGGGGTGGGACAGTGAACTCGCGCAATGACCTGCTCCTTGTGGCGCTCCGCACGGCGCCGCGACGCTACCTCACCGCACGACACCGCGGGAGGGCCCGAAGTCTCCGGAAAACGCGGCATCTGGCCGGACAGACCGGGGAAACCGGGCCAGATGGGCAAGGCTCGGGCGAACTTCTGACCGCCGGGTAAGTAGGCCGGGCGGGAATCTCCACCGAATCTGTACGCTGCGGTTACGCGGTGATCCGCTCGCTGCGGCGCCCCTGGCCGTTACGCCGGATCCGGGTGCGCGGGCATGACCGGGCCGCGGTGCAGCCGGTCGCCGCCCGCCAGGATCGCCGCCGCCAAGGCGTCCGCCGCCTCCTGGGCGGTGTCCCTGCGGCGCCCGTGCAGCAACACGAAGTCCACGTCTCCGAGCTCCGGCAGACCCGCCCGGGACGGCACCGGCACGAGCCCCGGCGGGATGAGCCCACGGGTGTGCGCCATCACCCCCAGGCCCGCACGGGCTGCTGCGACGAGTGCGCTCAGGCTCGCACTCGTGCACGCGAAGCGCCAGGACCTGCCGTGCTCCTCCAGCACCTCCAGGGCGCGTGCCCGGGTGATGCCGGGAGGTGGGAAGGCGATCAGCGGGAGGGGACGCTCGGGATCGATCCGCAGCTGCGGGGCCCCGATCCAGGTCAGGGTGTCGTGCCAGACCAGCTCCCCGTGGGTGTCCCCGGCACGGCGCTTGGCCAGCACCAGGTCGAGCCGGCCCGCCGCGAGCTGCCGGTGCAGCGCCCCGGACAGCTCCACCGTCAGCTCCAGCTCGACCTCCGGATGCTCCCGCCGGAAGGACTCCAGGATCTCCGGCAGCCGGGTCAGCACGAAGTCCTCGGACGCCCCGAAGCGCAGCCGCCCACGTAGCCGGGTGCCCGTGAAGAACGCCGCCGCCCGCTCGTTGGCCTGCAGGATCGTCCGGGCGAAGCCCAGCATGGCCTCGCCGTCCTCGGTGAGATCGACCCGGTGCGTGTCCCGGCTGAACAACTGCCGGCCGGCTTCGGACTCCAGTCGGCGGACGTGCTGGCTGACCGTGGACTGCCGGACACCGAGCCGGCGTGCCGCCTGGGTGAAGCTCAGGGTCTGCGCGACGGCCAGGAAGGTGCGGAGCTGGACGGGGTCGTACATGAGCCGAGGCTATCGCGAATCGTGATGACAGTCAGTTCGGTATACCGGATTCCCGATCGCGGTGATCAGGAGCACGATAAGGAGGGCACGATTCCACCGAGAGAGCACGGAGCACATGAACCACCGCACCAGCCGCCGTACCCCCACGCTGCCGTCCTGGCTGCGGGTCGACCCCTACATCCTGGCGCTGATCGGCACGGTGGTACTCGCGGCGCTGCTGCCCGTGTCCGGGACCGGCGCCGAGGTGGCGGGCGGCGCCTCGACCGGAGCGGTGGCCCTGCTCTTCTTCCTCTACGGAGCGCGACTCTCGACCGCCGAGGCGCTCGACGGCCTGAAGCACTGGCGGCTCCACCTCACCGTCCTGGCCTGCACCTTCCTGGTGTTCCCGCTGTTCGGGCTCGCCAGCCACGGCCTGGTGCCGTACGTGCTGACCCCACAGCTCCAGGACGGCTTCCTCTTCCTGTGCCTGGTGCCCTCCACCATCCAGTCGTCGATCGCCTTCACCTCGATGGCCCGTGGCAACGTGCCGGCCGCCATCTGCGCCGGTTCCTTCTCCAGCATCGCCGGGATCCTGATGACCCCGCTGCTGGCCGCCGTACTGCTCGGCGGCAGCGGGGGAGGGTTCTCCGCCGACTCCCTGCTGAAGATCGTCCTCCAGCTGCTGGCGCCCTTCCTCGCCGGTCAGCTGCTGCGCCGCTGGGTCGGAGGTTTCATCGGTCGCCACCGCAAGGCGCTGGGCTACGTCGACCGAGGCTCCATCCTGCTCGTCGTCTACACGGCGTTCAGCGAGGGCATGGTGGCCGGGATCTGGCACCAGATCACCCCGCTCCGGTTCGGAGCGCTGCTCGGCGCCGAGGCCGTGCTGCTGGCCCTCATGCTCGCGGTGAGCTGGTACGGCGCGAAGCGGCTGGGCTTCGGTCGGGAGGACCGGATCGCGATCCAGTTCGCCGGGTCGAAGAAGAGCCTGGCGGCGGGGCTGCCGATGGCGACCGTCCTCTTCGGCGCGCACGCGAGCCTCGCGGTGCTGCCGCTGATGCTCTTCCACCAGATGCAACTGATGGTCTGCGCGGTGATCGCCAAGCGCCGCTCCCGGGACCCGCTGCCGGGTGATGCCCCGGTCAGGCCTGCTCCGGCGGAGGCGCTGAACTGACGTTCCGCTGAGGCCTGCGAGCCCTCGTCCGGCGGCTTCGGTCCGTGGCCGCGGCCCGACGCTCGGAGGCGACGTCCGGTTCGACGTCTTCCGAATGGCTGCCGGGCTTGCCCTCAAGTCGATGTAACAATTAGAGTTACATCCAGCGAACGGCAGGTAGGGAGTGGCATGAGCGCGAACAGCAGGCTGACCATCGCGGCGCATGCCCTGACGTGGATCGGGCTGTACCAGCGTCGAGGGCATGAGGTCGCGACGTCCGGGCAGATCGCGACGAGCGCCAACACCAACCCGGTCGTCATCCGCCGCCTGCTGGCGGAGCTGCGTGCCGGGGGCCTCGTCGAATCCCGGCGGGGCGCCGGGGCGGGATGGGTGCTCTCGCGGGGCCTGGGGGAGATCACCTTGCTCGACGTCCATGAGGCGATCGGGTCGGGCCCGATGTTCGCTCTTCACCGTTCCGATCCGGACCCCGAGTGTGTCGTGGGGCAGGGAATCGGCCCCGCGATGGCCGCTGCGTACGGCGGAGTCGAGGCCGCCCTTCGCGAGGAACTCGCGAAGACCACCCTTGAGCAGATCCTTCAGGACGTGCTCAGGGCATCCTGATTTCGCCGCTGATGGCGACTAGGTGCTCTTTCGGGCCCTCAATGTAACCGAAAATGTTACTTCAAGATTCGGAGAATCCCATGGGACAGCTTGACGAGAAGGTCGCGCTCGTGACCGGAGCGTCTACCGGCATCGGCCTGGCGATCGCCCGCCGGTTCGCGGCCGAAGGTGCGACGGTCTACCTGACCGGTCGGCGTAAGCCCGAGCTGGACGCCGCTGTGGCGCAGGTCGGAGAGCGCGGCATCGGCATCCAGGGCGACGCGTCGAACCTCCCGGACCTCGATCGGCTCTTCGCCGAGATCGCCGAGCGGAGCGGGCGTCTCGATGTCGTCGTGGCGAACGCCGGAGTCGGCGACTACGAGCCGCTGGGGGAGATCACGGAGGAGGGGTACGAGCGCGTCACCTCCATCAATCTGAAGGGCACCGTGTTCACCGTGCAAAAGGCGCTCCCTCTGCTGAGGCAAGGGGCCTCGGTGATCCTGCTGTCCTCCAGTGCGGCCTCGCGGGCCGTCCCGGGGCTCAGCGTCTACGCCGCGACCAAGGCCGCGATCCGCAGCCTTGCCCGCACCTGGGCTGCTGAGCTGTCCGGCCGGGGCATCCGTGTCAACGCCCTGACTCCGGGCCCCGTCGAGACCCCGGGCGCTGAAGAACTCCTGGCATCGTTCCCCGGGGCTGACCAGCCGCCGACAGCGGGGACGGCCGCGCCGACTCCGCTCGGCCGCGCCGGCCGCCCCGAAGAGGTTGCGGCCACTGCGCTCCATCTGGCCGGGAACCAGAGCTCCTTCACCACCGGCGCTGAACTCTTCGTCGACGGCGGAGTCACCCAGCTGTGAGCGAGCCGCGCGGCGAGCGGGTGCTGCGTCACCAGGCGGGCAGTTCCTTCGCCGTCCGTGGCTGAGGGCAAGTCGGACCGGATACGTCACGAAGGGCGGGGCAGCGGGTCCCGCCCTTCGGGCACTTATCGTGCCCCGTCGCTTCCTTACTCGGCGCGATTGATGCGTTTGGATCTCGGAGTGAGCCTCTGGACTTCCCTCGAGGCATGGTGGCCGGAATCTGACACCAGGTCACCCCGCTCCGGGCTTCGGCTGGGCGCGCTCCTCGGCGTGCACGCGAGTCTCGCAGTGCTGCCGTGAGCCGGCCGATGGGGTGAGGCTGGTGCGGTCGAACGGGCCACCGTGCGCGGCGGCGTACGCGATGGCGTCGTTGACGGCATCCAGGCGGAACGACCGGACTCGTTCGGGGCCGAGATCCACAGCACCCGATGCGAGGAGCCGGATGATGCCGACATTGGCCGTGCGCGGGTACATCCACTGCCCGCGCACAGTGATCGAGTTGCGCATGATCCATGGGTACGGGAGTGAGAGGTCGTCGCCGCCGAGCATGCCGACGCCGCCCATGAGGACGACGCGGCCGTACTCGCGCACGGTCATGGCCGCCGCGCGCGACGCCGAGCTGGGTGCGCTCGGCGGGAGCAAGTCGATCACCATGTCGATCGGACCGTCGGCCGCCGCGGACATCGCCGCGCGGTCGGTGGCCTCGTCTCCGGTCAGCGGGACCGGGCGCAGACGCGGACCGAACCGGTCGGCGAGGAGGTCGAGCGCGCTCTGGTTGCGGCCCGGGGCGACCACGCGGCCCGCTCCCATCGCGAGTGCGACCGCGACCGTGCTGCTGCCGAGGTTGCCGGTGGCCCCGCTGACGAGCAGCGTCTCGCCGGCTGCGAGCCCACCTGCCAGCAGCCCGCCGTAGGAGATGGCGTGCACGGTGAGTGCGGCCCAGCGGGCCGGATCGTCCGCTGCCGCGACGGGCAGCAGGAAGACGTTCTCCGTCGGGATCCGCATGAGCTCGGCGAACGAACCGTCGTGCAGATACCGGGCGAGCCGCGCGCCGCCCTCACCGCGCGAGCTCCAGCCCTGGAGCGTGATGTCGGGCGTCAGGGCGTCGTCCCGCGAGCGCACCGTCGAGTCGCACCACACCAGGTCGCCGACGCGCAGCCGGGTGGCGTCCGGGCCGACGTGGACGATCCGTCCCACACCGCCGACACCCGGCACGACAGGAGGAACAAGGGGGTAGTTCCGTCTGCCACCGAAGACCTCGGCCGCGTACGGCGCCACGCCGGCGGCGAGGACCTCGACCACCACCTCACCGCCCCCGGCCTCGGGATCGGGCACCTCCCGCACCGTGAGCGGGGCGCCGAACCGCGTCAGAACTGCTGCTCGCATGTGATGACCTCCGTGTTCGTCCGTGCTTGTGGGATCGACGCTAGGAGCTGGGTGAGCATGTGGGAAGCGATGGTCTGGCATCCGTGGTATGCGTATGTCGCATGGACATCTCCAGTGCGGGACTTCGGGTCCTGAAGCAGATCGCTGAGTCAGGCAGCTTCACCGCAGCGGCTGCCCGACTCGGCTACACGCAGTCGGCCGTCTCACGCCAGGCCGCAGCCCTCGAACGCAGCGCCGACACCACCCTGTTCGAGCGCCGCCCGGACGGGGTACGTCTCACCCCTTCCGGCTTGATCCTGCTGCGGCACGCCCACACGGTCCTGGCCTCGCTCTCAGCGGCCGAGCGTGAGCTCACCGGCACCGTTCCGCGGACCGAACCGGTGCGACTCGGGGTGGTCCCGAGCGCGGGCGCGGCGATCCTGCCCGCCGCACTCGCACACCTCGCGGCGGCCGGCCCGCAGATCACTGTCACCACCCGCGAGGGCACCACGCCCACCCTGATCCGGGCGCTGCGCGCGGGCTCGCTCGACCTCGCCGTACTGACGTCCCGACCGCCCCACCGGCCCTTCGACGGCGACTCGCCGCGCCTCCACGTCGAGACCGTCGCGGACACCGAACTGGTCGTGGCGGCGCCCTCGACCGGAGAGTTCGCCGGACGCACCACGGTGCACGTCGACGAGTTGGTCGACGCCGCGTGGATCGCCACCCCGTCATCGAGCTCGGAGTCGCTGCTCGGCGTCTGGCCAGGCCTGCCCGGACGGCCGCGCATCATCCACTCCGCGCGCGACTGGCTGACGAAGCTCCAGCTGGTCGCCGGCGGCTTCGGCGTGACGACGGTACCGTCCGGGCTCTCACCGGTGCTGCCGCCCGGGGTGAGCCTGCTGCGGGTCGACGGCGCACCCCCCGAGATCCGCAGGGTGCTCGTGGCACGGCTCCCCGGCCACCCCGCCCCGGCGATCACGACCGTCACCCGGGCGATCGCTTCGACCGCCTGAACCACCGCCAGGGCCGTGCACGATCGCGTGGAGCCGCGCCGCCGCATGTCGGGGAAGTTCTACGGATCGTGCCCTGTCAGCCCTTCAGCGGTCGCTTCGCGGTCTCGGGCAGGACCAGGTAGAAGCAAGCGGATACGAGGCACAGTCCTGCCACGTACCAGGGAAATCCTCCGGCGTGACCGGCTTCCTTGAACCAGGTGCCGACATAGGGAGCTGTACCGCCGAACAGGGCCACCGTCAGCGAGTAGGGAAAGCCGATCCCCGCGGCCCGCACGCGTGCGGGAAAGATCTCGGCGTTCACGGCCGCCGCCACAGAGGTGTAGCCGGTGAGCAGGACCATGCCCGCGCACTGCACCAGGAGCAGGGAGACGAAAGTGTCGGTGACCGAATTGAGCAGGGGAACGACGAGCGCCGCGAAGCCGATCGCGAAGAAGAGCAGGAGCGGCTTACGGCCGATCCGGTCGGACAGCATGCCGCCCAGGGGCTGGAGCAGCGCGAAGAAGGCGAGGGAGATGGTGCTGACGACCAGCGCGTCCCCCTTGTCGAAGTCCGCGTTCACCTGGGCGTAGGTGGGCAGGTAAGTCGTCCACGTGTAGTAGGCGATGGTGCCGCCCGCGGTGATGCCACAGATCAGGAAGGACTCGCGGGGGTGGCGTCGCAGGGCCTCGAAGAGACCGGGGCGGGCGCCGCTCCGCTGTTCCGCGGGGCGGGTCTCGTGGGCTCCTCGGCGGATCCAGAGGCCGACGAGGCTGAAGAGCGCGCCGATCAGGAAGGGAACGCGCCAGCCCCAGTCGTTCATCCGGTCGTTGGTGAGGAGAAGCACGAGAAGAGCGGCGACGCCGGATGCCATGAGCTGGCCGATGGTGGTGGAAATGTACTGGAAGCTGGAGAAGAGTCCGCGCCTGCCAGGACCGGCCGACTCGACGAGAAAGGTCGTCGAGGCGGCGAACTCGCCGCCCACCGACAGCCCCTGGACCAGCCGTGCGACGACGAGAACGATGGGAGCGAGGACGCCGACGGAGTGGTAAGTGGGAGTCAGGGCAACGAGAAGACTGCCAGCGCCCATCAGGAGAATAGTCGCGGTGAGGGCAGTGCGTCGGCCATGGCGGTCGGCGACGGCTCCCATGAGCAGGCCGCCGATGGGCCGCATGAAGAAGCCGACAGCGAAGACGGCGAAGGTGGAAAGCAGAGGGACCAGGGAGTTACTCGCGCTTTCAGGAAAGACCTGGTCGGCGATGTAGACGGCGAGGAACGAGTACGCGTACCAGTCGTACCATTCGACCGCGTTGCCGATGGAGGCAGCGGCCAGCTGACGCGCGGACGAGCCTGGTGCCGTCCCTGGGGGCTTGTTGTGATCGTTCGCGACATGATCGGTACTCGTCATGATCCGCTACTCCCCAGACGCGGCAGTCCACTAACCCGACACGTCGTGGACGACACGAAGCCGAAGCATTCTCTTGAGCCGGCGGGGCCGCCCGTCCCCACACCGTACAAGGCACCGCTCCGGCGTACCGGCTTCTCCCACCTGGCTCGGACTGCTCGCCGCTGTCGCCCCTCCTGTCCTGCGGCGTGGCATGGGCCTCGCTGCGCCGTCATCAAGTGTCGTACCCGGCCCGGCCGGTGTGCGGGGAGCCCCGCATGTCGCCGAGTCCGAGGCCGGTGCGGCTGCGGGCATTGGCCTCGGCGACGCGGGCGCTCAGCAGCTCGGCGGGGGCGAGTGGCCGGAGGCGGGCCGGGTCCGCGTCCCACTCCCGGCCCCCGCCCCCGCCGAGCGGGTGGAGCTGGAGGTAGGGACCTTCGTGGCCCGTCACCAGGCCCACCCGGCCGCTTTCGTTGTCGTGCACGGCCGCCCCGACGCGGAGGGCACCGTCATCGGGCACCTGCCGCTCCGGTCCTGATCACCGTAGCGAGGGCATGCGCCACGGGAGCGGAGCAGACGCCGAGGTGGACGAGCGGGCTCATTGGTAATGGCTCCGATTCAGTCCAATACCGGTGCCGTATGCCTGCGATCACCCCATAGGATTATGTGCTGCGCTGTGACGTGCTGACAACTGCGGGGGGATGTGTGTCGTTCGATGAGGAATGGGCAAGTCTGAAGTCCGAGGCGCTGGCCCGCCGGGCTGCCGGTATGCAGCTCAACCAGCTACCGGCCGACCGAGGCGGCGGCCCCGGAGGTGCGCCCGCCGGTGGCACGCTCGACTACAACAGTGCGTCCATAAATGGAAACGCCAACCTGCTGATCGAGATAGCGGGCTTTCTGCACGAGGGGCGGCCGGACGGCGACCTGTGCACCATGGCACGGGAACCGAGGGCGCATGGGGACGTGGCCGCGCAGGTAGAACGCTTCGGCAGGTTCGCTGACGATCAGTACCAGGACGCGGTTGCGCTCTTCGCGGCTCTTGCCATGAAGCTCAAGAGCACCGGGACGGATTTCGTGACCGTGGACGATGGCAGTGCTCAGCAGTTCCTGGAAACGATCCTGCGCGACGGCAGCTACGTAGCGCCGGAGGCGAAGTGAGCCAGCTGAGCCACCGCAGTGACGTCGAGTTCCTGGAGGGTTGCAACCCGGCCCTTGTGGAGCGGAACGCCGATGAATTCCTGCGCATACGCAACATGCTGGCGGAGGCTGACGAGCCCGCCGAGCGGGCTGAGAAGAAGACGCACTGAGCCACTACTCCAACGGCAAGGCCGATGAGCAGGCCCTGGCTGCACTGATCGCCACGAAGGGAACCGCGATCACGCGTGAGGCACAGGACGCGGAGCCGATGCGCCAGTGGGAGGACATGCGTGGCACAACGGGTGTGCTCGACTTCTTCGCTGAGCTGGCCATGGATGTCGACGACATCAAGAATGAGGCGAACCGGTTACATGATGCCGCTGGGGGCAATTTTCACCTCGCCAGGAAAACGGAGAAGGAAGCGCGGAATATATGCGTACACGAAATGAAGCAGGCTTACGACCTGCTGCCTGAATTTCGATTGCGGAATGTCCCGCGCGTAGACATTGTCTCAGCCATTGCCGCCATGCAGCGCGAGGCCCACGAGGCCCGCAGCAACCCTCTGACCCAGCTGCCCGGCAGTGGACCGAAACAGGGCTACACGGCAGAGGTTGGCAGCGCTCCGATCTCGCCGACGCTTCGTGACATCAGAACGCAGGTCGCCAACCTGCCTCAGGCGAAGGACGGTTACTGGCTTCCTCCAACCTCGGACCAGGAGAAGAAGGAGTGGATCGCGGCGAACAAGGAGATCATTCAGGCTGCGGCGAAGAACTCCGGACTGCCTCCGGACATGCTCGCGGGCATCGCGTGGCAGGAGGTCGCAGGCCAGCCGGGGTACGCGGACGACGTGGTCGATACGATCCGTGAGCAGGCCGACGCACCCTGGGGGCTGAGCCCCATCTCGCCGGAGAATTTGCCGGACCGTCTCGGGGGCAGCCCCGATGAGACCTCCTTCGGTCCCATCGCGATCCAGGTCCGACGTGGTGCTGAGGTGCTCGGCTATGATCCGGACAACCTGACCGAACACCAGCGCGCCGTCGTGGAAGAGTCCCTCCAGGACCCCGGGCAGAATATTTTCATCGCGTCCGAATACCTGGCGCAACTCAAGGCGGAGAGTGAGTTCGCCAATGTGTCAGCGGCGGACATGACATCCGCCCAGTACCAAGAACTTGCCGCGCGGTACAACGGCGGTCCCTACTGGGAAGGGGACCAGGCCCAGGCGTACGGCCGGGGATTCAACAACGACCTCGAGAACGCCAGGGAAGCACTTCGCTGATGTCCGACCAGCTCGAAACCACACCCATGCCCGGAGACGACAGTGGCTGCCTTCGACGGGTCATGGCAGTGCCGCTGACGATCCTCTACGCGATTGCTGCCTTCTGCTGTTACACAGCCCTGATCACCCGCCCCTCCGGGAACTGGGACCAGGACGCGTACGGCGCGATCGCGTTGATGTGCTTTCTCGCCATCGCAGTCAGCGCGCTCGGGGTGCTTGTCACCGTCGTCCCTCCCACTGTGCGCCGTGCCATGGGTCCCTGGTGGCTGACGCCGCCGCTGATCCTCAGCACGATCGCGGTGGCCCGGTGGGTTCTGGGCGGTTGACGGCTGTCCGGAGGTCGCGGCCGTGCAGTCCACCGGAGCAGATTCGGGCCTTGCCTGCCGACCGCAGTCGGCTACATAGCCGGTTGGGGTGCGCCCCCGACGCAAGCAGTTGGTGAAGGCGTCCCCAAAGGGCTTCGCTGTGCTGTCATCGGGCGTCGCCCTCGGACCGCTCGGCGTGCGGGGAGCCCCGTATGTCGCCGAGACCGAGGCCGGTGCGGCTGCGGGCGTTGGCCTCGGCGACCCGGGCGCTCAGCAACTCGGCCGGGCCTAGCGGCCGTAGGCGGTCCGGGTCCGCGTCCCACTCGCGGCCACCGCCGAGCGGGCGGAGCTGGAGGTACGGCCCTACGTGGCCCATCACCAGGCCCACCCGACCGCTGCCACCGTCGTGCACGGCTGTCCCGACGCGCGGGACACCGGCATCGGTCACCGGGTCGCTCCGTTCCTGATCACCGCGGCCAGGGCGTGCGCGACGGGGGCGGAGCAGACGCCGAGGTGGACGAGGGCGTGGCGGGTCTGCCGTGTGCTGCCGTCGTCCTCGGTGTCCGGCCACGGGGTACGGACATCCATCGCGGGCAGTTGGATACCGGCGCCGCTCAGCGCGGCGGCGAGGGCGTCGCGCGCATCGACTGCCTCCTGGATCCTGGCCGTTGGCGTGTGCACCACCTGGCGTGTCCTGCGGGGGAGGGGCGGCTTCTGCGGCTGCGTCATGGGTGTCTTCCTTCGGGTGTTCTTTCGCGGATTCCTCTGTCCGGCCACACGCCAGGAATTACGTTGCGTGAGGGGATCGTTACGAGAATGGCCCAGGTCAGGGCTGTGACACACCGAGGGCGGGGTGTGCCTCTCCGGCGGGCCCCGCACGTTCCACACGTTCCACGGAGGACACGATGCCGACGAGGCGAGCGGTCACAGGCCGCAGCAGGGAACCACGCGCACGGTTTGCGGAGGAGCTACGGCGCCTGCGCGCCGAGCGCGGCGACAGTCTGCGGCAGCTCGGCGAACGGCTGGGCTGGGACTGGTCGTTGTTCGGGAAGATGGAGAAGGGCGAGACGGTCGGCGGGCCTGAGGTCGTGGAGGCCCTGGACCAGCACTACGGGACGCCGGGTCTGCTGCTGGCGCTGTGGGAACTGGCGATCAGTGATCAGACGCAGTTCAAGGAGCGGTACCGGCGCTACATGGCCCTTGAGGCGGAGGCGACCAGCCTGTGGCACTTCGCGGTGAGCGTGCTGCCGGGGTTGTTGCAGACCTCAGGCTATGCGCGAGAGCTTCTCTCAGCGGGTGGTCTCAAGGGGGACGCCTTGGACCAGCAGGTCGAGGCACGGATGGGGCGACGGGAACTGCTTGCCGGTGAAGAACCACCGCAGTTCCGGACCATTCTGTCGGAGGCCGTGCTGAGGACGCCGTTGCGCGATCCGCAGCAGTGGCGGCAGCAGTTGGAGTATCTGCGAGAGGTGGGAGAGCGGGACGACGCCACTGTGCAGGTGGCACCGTTCAGTGCAGGGTTGCACGGCCTCACCAACGCTGACGTGATGTTTCTCCGCCTGCCCGATGGACGTACCGTTGCCTACGCCGAGAACGGGTACAGGGGCGAACTCGTCGAGGAAACTGCGTCGGTTGAACGGCTGCAACGTGCGTACGATTCGGTGCGCGACCTAGCTCTGTCACCACCCGACTCGCGGAAGTTCATTCTGCGCATCCTGGAGGACGTATCGTGCGATCCCTCGATCTGACCGCTGCCGTCTGGCAGAAGAGCAGCTACAGCAACCAGGACGGCGGCCAGTGCCTTGAGGTTGCGGGCGGCTTCACCGCCGTGATTCCCGTGCGTGACAGCAAGAACCCTCACGGCCCCGCGCTCACCTTCGCGGCACACGGCTGGTCGTCGTTCGTGTCCGCCGTCAAGGACGGCGCCGTGGGCGCCTGACACGCGTCGCCCACGAGAGGGCCCGGCCGGCGCAGGGGGCGCTCCCCGCCGGCCGGACCCCTGCCCCGTGCAGCGGGCGGGCCGGATCAGCCCTGGGCCACCGTCGCATCAAGGGCGATGCGGTGGTCTCCCGCGTACACGTTCATGGACTGCCCCCGCAGGAAGCCGACGAGGGTCAGTCCGCTCTCGGCCGCCAGATCCACGGCCAGCGACGACGGCGCCGAGACCGCCGCCAGCATCGGGATCCCCGCCATCACCGCCTTCTGCGCCAGCTCGAAGGAGGCCCGCCCCGACACCAGCAGGATCGCCTGCGAGAGCGGCAGGCGGTCGTCCGTGAGGGCGCGGCCCACGAGCTTGTCGACCGCGTTGTGGCGGCCGACGTCCTCCCGGATGTCCAGCAGCTCTCCCTCCGGCGAGAACAGCGCCGCCGCGTGCAGGCCCCCGGTCCGGTCGAACACCCGCTGCGCCTCGCGCAGCCGGTCGGGGAGGGCCGAGAGCAGCGCGGGCGTCACCCGGACCGGGGGAGTATCCGCGACGGGATGGCGGGTCGTGGTGCGGACCGCGTCGAGGCTCGCCTTGCCGCACAGCCCGCAGGACGAGGTGGTGTAGACGTTGCGCTCCAGCGTGATGTCGGGGACCACGACGCCGGGCGCGAGCTTCACGTCCACCACGTTGTACGTGTTCACACCGTCGGCGGTCGCCCCGGCGCAGTACACGATGGACTGCACCTCGGAGCCCTCACCGATCACGCCCTCGCTCACCAGGAAGCCCGCCGCCAGGGCGAAGTCGTCGCCCGGGGTACGCATCGTGATGGCGAGCGGCTTGCCGTTCAGCCTGATCTCCAGGGGCTCCTCGGCGACGAGGGTGTCGGGGCGGGTCGTGACCGCCCCGTCCCGGATGCGGATGGTGCGGCGACGCTCGGTGACCCGTCCCATAGCCGTCAATCCCGATTCTGTACGTGTTGGAAGCCGAAACGGCCCTTGATACAGAGGTTGCCATGGGTCACGGGGTTGTCGTGCGGCGAGGTGACCTTGACGATCTCGTTGTCCTGCACGTGGAGGGTCACGTTGCAGCCCACGCCGCAGTAGGCACAGATGGTCGTGGTCTGCGTCTGCGCGGGCTCGTCCCACGTCCCCGCCGCCCGCATGCCGAACTCCGTGCTGAACGAGAGCGCGCCGGTCGGGCACACCTCGATGCAGTTCCCGCAGAAGACACAGGCCGAGTCGGGGAGCGCGGCGTCGTGCTCGGTGGAGATGCGGGCGTCGAAACCGCGCCCCGAGACGGCGATGGCGAACGTGTTCTGCCACTGCTCACCGCAGGCGTCGACGCACTTGTAGCAGAGGATGCACTTGTCGTAGTCGCGGACGTACAGCTCGTTGTCGATCTTCGGCTGTTCATTCATCCGGGCGGCTTCCGCGCCGAAGCGGTCCGGCTTCGCCTCGTACTCCTTGATCCACTCCTCGGCCCGTGGGGTCGTCGACAGGTCCGTCGACGAGGCCAGCAGCTCCAGGACCACCTTCCTGCTGTGCCGGGCCCGCTCGGTGTCGGTGCGGACCGTCATGCCCGGCTCGGCGCGGCGGGAGCAGGCCGGGGCGAGCGTGCGGGCACCCTCCACCTCGACCACGCACACCCGGCAGGCGTTCTTCGGGGTGAGCGTGTCCCCCTGGCACAGGGTCGGGATGTCCTTGCCCGCCGTCCGGCAGGCGTCCAGGAGCGTCGAGCCCTCCGGGACCCGGGTCTCCTCGCCGTCCAGCGTGAACGAGACGAGCCGGCGCGGCGGCTGAAGCGGCACAGCGGTCACTTGTAGACCCCCAGACGGTCGATGGCGGACTCCACGGCGTTCCACGCGGTCTGGCCGAGACCGCAGATCGAGGCGTCCCGCATGGCCTGCCCCACCTCTCTCATGAGCGCGATGTCCTCGGCGGCGCCGGCGCCCGTACGGTCCACGATCCGGTGCAGCGCCTCCTCCTGGCGGACCGTGCCCACCCGGCAGGGCACGCACTGGCCGCACGACTCGTCCCGGAAGAACTCCGCGATGCGCAGCAGCACACGGGGGAGCTCCACCGAGCCGTCCAGGACCAGGACCACGCCCGAACCCAGCGTCGTCCCGGCAGCCCGGGTGCCCTCGAAGGTGAGCGGGATGTCCAGCTCGTCGGGGCGGACGAAACCGCCCGCCGCACCGCCGAGGAGTACCGCCCGCATGTCCTCGGGCGGGCCCGCGAGGGCCAGCAGCTCACGCAGGTTCGCGCCGAAGGGCAGTTCGTAGACGCCCGGGCGGGCCACCTGCCCGGAGACGCAGAACAGCTTGGTGCCGGTGGACGTCTCCGTGCCGGTCGCGGCGTACGCGGCGGCGCCGTGCTCCAGGATCGGCAGCACGTTCACCAGCGTCTCGACGTTGTTGACCGCGGTCGGCTTGCCGAAGAGACCCTTCTCCACCGGGAAGGGCGGTTTGGAGCGCGGTTCGCCGCGCTGCCCCTCGATCGAGTTGAAGATCGCGGTCTCCTCGCCGCAGATGTACGCACCCGCGCCGCGCCGGATCTCGATGTCGAACGCGTACCCCTGCCCGAGGACGTCGGGGCCGAGCAGTCCGCGGGTGCGGGCGCTCGTCAACGCGTGGCTGAGCCGTTCGTACACCCGGGGGTACTCGCCGCGCAGGTAGATGTAGCCCTGGTGGGCGCCGATGGCATACCCGGCGATCGTCATCGCCTCGATCAGGGCGTACGGATCACCCTCCATCAGCACCCGGTCCTTGAAGGTGCCGGGTTCGCTCTCGTCGGCGTTGCACACCAGGTAGTGCGGGCCGTCGGCCTGCTGGGCGGTGGCCTGCCACTTGCGTCCGGTGGGGAAGGCGGCGCCGCCCCGGCCGACGAGCCCAGCGTCCAGCACCTCGCGGATGACCCCGGCGGGGCCGAGCGCGAAGGCGCGGCGCAGCGCGGTGTAGCCGCCGGTGGAGCGGTAGTCGTCGAGCGAGGCGGGATCCACGGTGCCGATGCGCCTGAGCAGCACGAGGGTGGGGGCGCCGGCCTGGGGGACGGCCGCGCCGGCCGGGGGCTCGGCGGGGGCCGACTCGGGAGCGCGGGTGGCTGCGACGAGGGCGGGCGCGGTGGCTGGGGCGAGCACGGCGGAGCGGCGGGGGGCGCCTGCGGTGGGCTCTTCGGGGGCTCCGCCCCCGGACCCCCGCTCCTCGAACTCCCCCGGACTCCGTCCGGGGGGACCCCCAAGGGGCTGGATTTGCCTGAAGTTCCGGAGGTCTGGATTCGCCCCCGCCTGCAGCAGGAGCGCCGCCGGGGCCCTTTCGCACAGGCCCAGGCAGGGGCTCTCCTGCCAGACCGCGCCCTCCGCCGGGGTGCCCGGCGCGCCCAGGCGTTCGGTGAGGTCCGCGCACACGGCCGCCGAGCCACGAGCCGCGCAAGCGAGGTCCGTGCAGACGTGCAGCACCTTCGCCGGGCGGGGCCGCACCGAGAACATCGCGTAGAAGGTCGCGACGCCGTACGCCTCCGCGGGGGGCACGGTCAGCCGTCGGCAGATGTAGTCCAGTGCGCCCTCGCTGATCCAGCCCACCCGGTCGTTCACCGCGTGCAGCGCGGGCAGCAGCTGGTCGCGGCGGTCCTTGGCCGCCGCGGCGCCGCCCTTCGCCCAGCGCAGATCCTCGTCCGTGCGCTCGGCGGCACCCTCCCAGCCGGACGGTGGAGGTCCCAACAGGGTGTCCACCGCTTCCCGTTCGGCGTCGGAGGGGGCGGCGTCGGTGTACCTCAGGTCCATGCGGGCACCAGCTTCTCTATCCGTACGGCGGAGGCCTTGAACTCGGCGGTGCCGGCGATCGGGCAGTTCGCCTCGATGGTCAGCTGGTTGGTGTCGACCTCGTCCGGGAAGTGCATCGTCATGAAGGCCAGCCCCGGCCGCAGCCCCGGGTCGATCCAGACGGGCGCAGTGACACTGCCCCGCCGGGACGCCACCCGCACCTCCTCGCCCACGGCGACACCGTAGGACTCCGCGTCCTCCGGGCAGAGCTCGATGTACTCGCCCCGGCGCAGCGGAGACGCGTAACTCCCGCTCTGGACGCCGGTGTTGTACGAGTCCAGGCGCCGCCCGGTCGTGAGTCGCAGCGGGTAGGACTCGTCCGTGAGGTCGACCGGCGGGTCGTGCTGCACCAGGCCGAACGCCGCTGCCGGACCGCGCCGCGCCGGATCGGTCTCCCAGAGCCGGGCGTGCAGGAAGCTGGAGGGCAGCTTCTCCGTGTCGGGGCAGGGCCACTGCAGCCCCTGGTGCTCCGCGAGCCGCTCGTACGTCATCCCGAAGTGGTCGGGGGAGAGGGAGCGCAGTTCGTTCCAGACGGTCTCGGCGTCCTCGAACTTCCAGTCGTGGCCCAGCCGTCCGGCCATGGCACAGATGATGTCGATGTCCTCGCGGGCCTCGCCCGGCGGTACGAGCGCGGCCCGGACCCGCTGGACGCGCCGTTCGCTGCTGGTCGTCGTGCCGTCGGTCTCGGCCCAGGCGGCGGTGGCGGGCAGGACGACGTCGGCCAGTTGGGCGGTCCTGGTCAGGAAGATGTCCTGCACCACCAGATGGTCCAGGGCCTCCAGCCGGCGCACCGCCTGGTCGCTGTCCGCCTCCGACTGTGCGGGGTTCTCCCCGATGCAGTACACCGCGCGCAGTTCGCCGGTATCCATCGCCTCGAACATCTCGGTCAGGGTCTTGCCGTAGCGCGGCTGGATGACGGTGTCCCAGGACCGTTCGAACTTCTGCCGGACGGGCGGGTCGAGGATGTCCTGGAAGCCGGGCAGTTTGTTGGGGATGGCTCCCATGTCGCCGCCGCCCTGCACGTTGTTCTGCCCGCGCAGGGGCTGGACCCCGGAGCCGTACCGTCCGACATGGCCGGTGAGCAGGCAGAGGTTGATCAGCGCCCGGACGTTGTCGGTGCCGTTGTGGTGCTCGGTGATGCCCAGGGTCCAGCAGAGCTGGGCGCGTTCGGCTGTGGCGTAGGCGTGGGCGAGGTCCCGGATCGCTTCGGCCGGGACTCCGGTCACCTTCTCGGCGGCGGTCAGGGTCCAGGGTTCGACGAGCGCCGCGTACTCCTCGTACCCGCTGGTCGCGCGGTCCACGAAGGCCCGGTTGGCCAGTCCCGCGTGGATGATCTCGCGGCCGATGGCGTGGGCGAGCGGGATGTCGGTGCCGACATCGAGGCCGAGCCAGCTCTCCGCCCATTCGGCGGTCGAGGTGCGGCGGGGGTCGACGGCGTGCATGCGGGCCCCGTTGTGGATGCCCTTCAGCACGTGCTGGAAGAAGATCGGGTGCGCGAAACGGGCGTTGGAGCCCCACATCACGATCATGTCGGTGTGCTCCACCTCCTCGTACGAGGAGGTGCCGCCGCCGGAGCCGAAGGCGGCCGAGAGTCCGGCGACGCTGGGGGCGTGGCAGGTGCGGTTGCAGGAGTCGACGTTGTTGGTGCCCATCACGACGCGGGTGAACTTCTGGGCCACGTAGTTCATCTCGTTGGTGGCCCGGGCGCAGGACAGCATCGCGAAGGCGTCGGGGCCGTACGTCTCGCGGGTCTGCCGGAATCCGGCAGCGGCCCGCGTCAGTGCCTCGTCCCAGCCGGCCCGGCGCAGCACGCCGTCCTCCGCGCGGACGAGGGGATGGGTGAGGCGTTCGTACGTCTTGGGCTGCCGGCCCTTACGGTTCCTGCCGCCGGTGCGTTCGGTGTTCATGGTGCGCTCCCTGCCGGTGCCGAGGACGTGGTGGCGAGGAGATCGGCGAGCGCGTGCACGGCGCGCAGCGTCGGTACGGGCGTTCCGGCCAGCTCGGCCAGCTCGACGACGGCCGCGAGCAGCACGTCGAGTTCGAGGGGTTTGCCCTTCTCCAGGTCCTGGAGGGTGGATGTCTTGTGATCGCCGACGCGCTCCGCGCCGGCGATGCGCCGCTCCACGGAGATCTCGGGACGGCAGCCGACGGCCGCCGCCACTTGGAGGGTTTCGCGCATCATCGACTCGACGAGTGCGCGGGTGTCCGGATGGCGGCAGATCTGGCCCATGGTGGCGCGGGCCAGCGCGCTGATCGGGTTGAAGGAGATGTTGCCGAGCAGTTTGATCCAGATGTCGTTGCGGAGATCGGACTCCACGGGGCACTTGAGTCCGCCCGCGACCATGGCCTCGCTGAAGTCCAGACAGCGTCGGGACACCGACCGGTCCGGCTCGCCGATGGAGAACCGGGTGCCTTCGAGGTGGCGTACGACGCCCGGTGCCTCGATCTCGGTGGCGGCGTAGACCACGCATCCGATGGCGCGTTCGGGCGGGAGGGCGGCGCTCACCGAGCCCGCAGGGTCGACACTGTCGAGCCGGCGGCCGGTGTACGGGCCTGCCAGGCCGTGGAAGTACCACCAGGGGATGCCGTTCTGGGCGGCTATCACCGCGGTGTCCTGGTGCATCAGCGGATGGACCAGTGGTCCCGACAGGGCGTACGAGTTGGCCTTGAGGCCGAGGAACACGTAGTCGACGGGCCCGACGTCGGACGGGTCGTCGGTGGCGGCGGGTCGTGCGGTGAAGTCACCGCGCGGGCTCAGCACGCGCACGCCGTCGCGGCGCATGGCCGCCAGATGCGGGCCCCGGGCGATGAGATGGACCTCGGCGCCTGCGCGGTGGAGCGCGGCCCCGACATAGGCGCCGATGGCTCCGGCGCCGACAACTGCGACTTTCACGGGGCTCTCCGTTCGGTGAGAGGACCGAGCGAGGGTGTCAAGTCGACAGAATATTGTCTACAGTATGCCTTCGTGGAGGGTCAATACTCGTGACAGCGTGTGGCTGGTCCGTTCGCGACTCCGGCGTGGTCGCCGGGTTCTCCGTGAGAGTTCCCGGGAAGCTGTTCGAGACGCTCCAAGCTCGGGCCCGGAATCCTGTGGGGTTACGTGCCCTTGTACCGATCGGTAGCAACCAAGACTGGATAGTTCCTGCCAGACGTAGCGAGGGGAACCCGTACATGACCGGCTCACGTGTCGTGGCGCTCGGCCACTATCAGCCTGCCAAGGTCCTCACCAACGACGATCTGGCGGCTCTGGTCGACACCAGCGACGAGTGGATCACCAGTCGGGTCGGCATCAAGACCCGGCACGTGGGCGGCCCTGACGAGCCCGTGGACGAACTGGCCGCGCACGCGGCGGCCAAGGCGCTCGCCTCGGCCGGGCTGCAGCCCGCGGACATCGACATGGTCCTCGTCGCCACCTCCACGGCCATCGACCGCTCGCCGAGCATGTCCGCCAGGGTCGCCGCCCGCCTGGGAATGGGTTCGCCGGCCGTCATGGACATCAACGTGGTCTGTTCCGGGTTCACCCACGCGCTGGCCACCGCCGACCACGCCATCCGGGCCGGAGCCGCCACCCGGGCCCTCGTCATCGGCGCCGACAAGATGGGTGACATCGTCGACTGGACGGACCGCTCCACCTGCGTCCTGATGGGCGACGGAGCGGGGGCCGCCGTGGTCACCGCCGACCCCGACGCGGGTGACAGGCCCGGGATCGGGCCCGTCCTGTGGGGTTCGGTGCCGGAGATGGGTAATGCCGTACGGATCGAGGGCACGCCCCCGCGGTTCTCGCAGGAAGGGCAGTCCGTCTACCGCTGGGCCACCACGCAGCTGCCGCCGATCGCCCGCAAGGTCTGCGAGCGGGCCGGCGTCACACCCGAGGACCTCGCCGCGGTGGTGCTGCACCAGGCCAACCTGAGGATCATCGAACCCGTCGCCCGGAAGATCGGTGCCGTCAACGCGGTCATCGCCCGGGACGTCGTGCATTCCGGCAACACCTCGGCCGCGTCGATCCCGATGGCCCTGTCCAAACTGGTGGAGCGGGGTGAGGTCGAGAGTGGTGCGCCGGCCCTGCTCTTCGGCTTCGGCGGGAATCTTTCGTATGCGGGTCAGGTGATCCGCTGCCCCTGACGCCCCCGCCATGGCATTGTGCTCGGTAGACTGTAGACGATAAGCACTTGCCGGGCGCCCGGAGGGGGACCGCGATGTTGTCCGCAGGACTGCCGCAAGGAACGGTGCCGAAGCTGGAGCGGCCCGGGCCGTTGCGCGAGCGCGTCTACGAGGCGCTTCTCGAGCTGATCACCACGCGCGCCCTCAGCCCCGGCCAGCACCTGGTCGAAAGTGAACTGGCCGGGCATCTGGGGGTGTCGCGGCAGCCGGTGCGCGAGGCGCTCCAGCGGCTGAACACCGAGGGCTGGGTCGATCTGCGCCCCGCCCAGGGCGCGTTCGTCCACGAGCCCACCGAGGAGGAGGCGGACCAGCTGCTCTCGGTCCGTACCCTGCTGGAGGCCGAGGCCGCACGGCTGGCCGCCGCCCACTCCGGCCGGCCGGGCATCGAAGCCCTGGAGGAGTTGTGCTCCCAGGGGGAGCGGGCCGTCGCAGCCGACGACGTGGACCTCGCCGTCGCCACGAACGCCGCGTTCCACGCCAAGGTCATGGAGCTGGCCGGCAACGTGGTCCTGTCCGAGCTCGCCGCGCAGGTGGACCGCAGGGTCCGCTGGTACTACACGCCGGTGGCCCGTCAGCGCGGCACGCAGTCCTGGATCGAACACCGGGAGCTGATCGAGGCGATCGCCTCCAGGGACGAACAGCGGGCGACCGAGATCATGCGGGCGCACACCGAGCACACCCGCAAGACGTACCACGAGCGTGACCAGGGCTGAATCATCGCCTGACGAAGGCCGGGGCCGGTGCGCCCCGGCCTTTTCGCGTCGGCGTACGGCCGGCCGGCGGCTCCGGCCAGGCCGCCGTGGGGCGCATCTTTGTCCTGAGTGTGGAGAAAGTTGGGGCGGATTCCTGCTCAACTTCTTCCCACCCCGGTAAACCGCTGCTACGTTCCCCTCGAAAGCCCGACGGACTGGCCGATGTGGCGGGGAGGGACGTGTGAGACGCATGACGGCTCGACCCGCGAACACGCACCAGGCGCGACTGCTCCGGCTGTTGCGTGACGGAGGGCCCAACTCCCGTGCACAGCTGGGCGATCAGGTAGACCTCTCACGCTCCAAGCTCGCCGTCGAGGTGGACCGGCTCCTGGAGACCGGGCTCGTCGTGGCCGACGGACTCGCCGCCTCCCGCGGTGGCCGTCGCTCCCACAACATCCGGCTCGCCCCCGGACTGCGCTTCCTCGGCGTCGACATCGGCGCCACCTCCGTCGATGTGGCCGTCACCAACGCCGAGTTGGAGGTACTGGGACACCTCAACCACCCGATGGACGTACGGGAAGGACCCGTCGCCATCTTCGAACAGGTGCTGGCGATGGCGGCCAAGCTCCGGGCCTCCGGACTCGCCGAAGGATTCGACGGCGCCGGTATCGGCGTACCGGGACCGGTCCGTTTCCCCGAGGGCGTACCGGTCGCGCCGCCGATCATGCCCGGCTGGGACGGCTTCCCCGTACGGGAGGCACTCAGCCAGGAACTCGGCTGCCCCGTCATGGTCGACAACGATGTGAACCTGATGGCGCTGGGGGAGCAGCACGCGGGCGTCGCCCGTTCCGTGGGCGACTTCCTCTGCGTCAAGATCGGTACGGGTATCGGCTGCGGCATCGTGGTGGGCGGCGAGGTCTACCGCGGCACGACGGGCAGCGCCGGGGACATCGGCCACATCCAGGTGGAACCGGACGGGCGTGCCTGCGCCTGCGGCAACCGGGGCTGCCTGGAGGCGCACTTCAGCGGCGCGGCACTCGCCCGCGACGCCGAGGACGCGGCCCGCGCCGGCCGGTCACCTGAGCTGGCGGCCCGGCTGGACAAGGCCGGAAAGCTCACGGCCGTCGATGTGGCGGCCGCCGCGGCGGCCGGAGATCCCACAGCGCTGGACCTGATCCGCCAGGGCGGCAACCGGGTCGGTCAGGTCATCGCCGGACTCGTCAGCTTCTTCAACCCGGGCCTCGTCGTGATCGGCGGCGGGGTGACCGGGCTCGGCCACAACCTGCTGGCCAGTGTCCGTACCCAGGTCTACCGGCAGTCCCTGCCGCTGGCCACGGGCAACCTCCCCATCGTCCTCGGTGAACTGGGGCCCGTCGCCGGAGTGACCGGCGCGGCCAGGCTCATCAGCGACCACCTGTTCTCGCCGGCCTGATGTCCGGGACGGCGCGCCGTCCGGCACGCCCTTCGCCTCCACCTCCGTAAGAAGCCTGTCCAGAGCTCCGCCCGCAGGACCGCACCGCACGAGCACCCCGCACCGCACCGCACCGCACGAACACAGCGATACCACCCAGCAGTTCCGTCAGCAGTACGGCACCGCCGGCACTGCGCCCTGCCCGCTCACCGGCCCTCCCCGCGCTCTCGGATTCGAGCAGGGGGGACCCACCCGCCGAGGGGAATCGTCATGGCACCTGAACCACCTCTGCTCACGATGTCCGGCATCACCAAGTCGTTCCCCGGTGTGCGCGCCCTCGACGGCGTGGACCTGGAGGTGCTGGCCGGTGAAGTCCACTGCCTCCTCGGCCAGAACGGCGCCGGCAAGTCCACGCTCATCAAAGTGCTGGCAGGGGCCCACCAGCCCGACGACGGCGCCATCACCTGGCGCGGCGAGCCCGTCCAGCTCTCCTCGCCGATCACCGCCATGCGCCTGGGCATCGCCACCATCTACCAGGAACTCGACCTGGTGGAGGGCCTGTCGGTCGCGGAGAACGTCTTCCTCGGACACGAACCGACCAGCGCGGGCTTCGTCGTGCGGACCCGCGTGGCCCGCACCGAGGCCGCAGCCCTCCTGAAGCGCCTCGGGCACCCGGAGATCGACCCGGCCCGCCTGGTCGGAGACCTCTCCGCCGCCCACCAGCAGATCGTCTCCATGGCGCGGGCGCTCTCCCACGACGTACGGCTCATCGTGATGGACGAGCCGTCCGCGGCCCTGGACCCCGACGAGGTCGACAACCTCTTCCGCATCGTCGACGGGCTCACCGCCGACGGGGTGGCCGTCGTCTACATCTCCCACCGGCTGGAAGAGATCCGCCGCATCGGCGACCGGGTGACGGTCCTCAAGGACGGCAGGGCCGTCGCCGTCGGACTCCCCGCCCAGTCCACCCCCACGCGCGACATCGTTGCCATGATGACCGGCCGCAACGTGGAGTACGTCTTCCCCGAGCGGCCCGCGCCCGGCGCCCGGGCCTCGGCCGATCCGGTACTGAAGGTCGAAGGGCTGTGCCGCAAGGGTGAGTTCGAGCCCGTCGACCTGGAGCTGAGGCCCGGCGAGATCGTCGGCCTGGCCGGACTCGTCGGCTCCGGACGCTCCGAGATCCTGGAGACCGTCTACGGCGCCCGCAAACCGACCGCGGGCCGCGTCCTCGTCGACGGCACACCGCTGCGCGCCGGCAGCGTCCAGGCCGCCGTGGCCGCCGGAATCGGCCTGGCTCCCGAGGAACGCAAGGCGCAGGCCCTGCTGTTGACGGAATCCGTCACCCGGAACGTCTCGGTCTCCTCGCTGTCCCGCTTCTCCCGCGCCGGCTGGCTCGACCGGGGCGCCGAGCGCGAGGCCGCCAGGACCGCGACCCGTGATCTCTCCCTGCGGCCCGACAACCCGGACGCCGCCGTCCGCACCCTGTCCGGCGGCAACCAGCAGAAGGCGGTCCTGGCCCGCTGGCTGCTGCGCGGCTGCCGGGTCCTCCTGCTCGACGAACCGACCCGCGGTGTCGACATCGGCGCCCGCGCCGAGCTCTACGCCGTGATCCGCCGGCTGGCCGACGAAGGCCTCGCCGTACTACTCGTCTCCAGCGAAGTGCCCGAAGTGCTGGGCCTCGCCGACCGGGTGCTGGTGCTCCGGGAAGGCCGTGTCGTGCACACGGCCGACGCCCGGGAGCTCGACGAGCACCGTGTCCTCGACCTCGTCATGGAAGGGAGCCCGACGTCATGACACAGCCCGCACCGTCGGCGCAGCACCACGGGCCGGAGAAGGGGACCGTGACCGGCCCCCCTGCCGCGCCGCCATCGAAGCAGGGCGGCGGTGGCCGGCGCGCACTCGGCCTGCGCTTCGACGTCCGTAACCTGTCGCTGCTCGGCGTACTCGCCGTCCTGATAGCCGTCGGCGGCCTCACCGAACCGGACGCGTTCCTGGACACCGGGAACCTTCAGCTGATCCTGACGCAGTCCTCCGTCATCGGGGTCGTCACCGTCGGTATGACCCTGGTCATCATCGGCGGCGGCATCGACCTGTCGGTCGGCGCGATGGTGGCCCTCGCCTCGGTCTGGGCGACGACGCTCGCCACCCAGGACTTCGGCTTCGCGGGCATCCTCTTCACCGCCGTGATCGTCGGGCTGGCCGCCGGACTCGTCAACGGGGTCCTGATCGCCTACGGGCGCATGGTCCCCTTCATCGCGACGCTCGCCATGCTCGCCTCGGCCCGCGGGCTCGCCCTGCAGATCACCGACGGCAAGACACAGATCGTCACCGTCCAGTCCGTCCTCGACCTGGGCCTGCCCGACGCCTACGTCCTGGGCATCCCGCCCCTGGTCCTGGTCTTCGCCGCGGTCACCGTCGTCGGCTGGCTGATCCTGAACAGGACGACGTTCGGACGGCGTACGGTCGCCATCGGCGGCAACGCGGAAGCGGCCAGGCTCGCCGGCATCGACGTACGCCGCCAGCGGCTCTACCTCTACCTGCTCTCCGGCCTGTGCTGCGGCATCGCCGCGTTCATGCTGATCATCCTGGCCGGCTCCGGCCAGAACACCAACGGCAATCTGTACGAACTCGACGCCATCGCCGCCGCCATCATCGGAGGCACTCTCCTGAGCGGCGGCCGGGGCACCATCGTCGGCTCCGTGCTCGGCGTCCTGGTCTTCACCACGATCACCAACATCTTCGCGCTCAACAACCTCCAGAGCGACGTCCAGCAGATCGCCAAGGGCGCGATCATCGTCGCCGCCGTCCTGGTCCAGCGCCGCACGCTCCGCAACGGCGAGACCTGACCTCTCCGCGTCACCGATCACCCACCCGCAGTTCCGTAGGCAAGACACCGGATGAAGGGTTTGACAGCCATGCCAGAAACCAGCCGCAGAGGACTGCTCTTCGGCACCGCGGCCGTCTCCGCGGGGGCCTTCCTCACCGCCTGCACCAGCAACGAGCCCAAGGAGGCGGCGGCCGCGCAGAGCAACCAGCCCGCCGCCGACGACAAGCCCGGCAAGCCCGTCACCATCGGCTTCGCCGGCCCCCAGGCCGACCACGGATGGCTCAACGCCATCAACGTCCAGGCCAAGGCGCGGGCGGAGAAGTACTCCGAGGTGACCCTGGAGACCACCGAGGGCTCCAACGACACCGCCGCCCAGATCGGCCAGGTCAAGACCCTCATCAACAAGAAGGTCGACGTCCTCGTCGTCCTCCCCGCCGACGGCAAGGCGCTCACCCAGGTCGGCCTGGAAGCCATGAGGGCCGGCATCCCGGTCGTCAACCTGGACCGCGTCTTCGCCTCCCCGCAGGCCTACCGCTGCTGGGTCGGCGGCGACAACTACGGGATGGGCCTCAACGCCGGGCACTACATCGGCGAGCAGCTCAAGGACAAGGCGAACGCGAAGGTCGTCGAGCTCGCCGGCATCGACAACCTGGAACTCACCAAGCAGCGCAGCAAGGGCTTCGCCGACGCCCTGAAGAACTACTCCAATGTCGAGCTGGTGGCCCGTCAGGCCGCCGACTTCACCGTGGAGTCGGGCCAGGCCAAGATGGCACAGCTCCTCCAGGCGCAGAAGCAGTTCGACGCCCTGTGGAACCACGACGACGACCAGGGCGTGGGCGCGCTGCGGGCCATCCAGCAGGCGGGCCGTGACGAGTTCATCATGGTCGGCGGGGCGGGTGCGAAGTCCGCGATGGACGCCATCAAGGCCGACAACAGCGTCCTGAAGGCCACCGTGCTCTACCCGCCCACGATGGCCGCCTCGGCGATCGACCTGGCACGCGCCCTGGGACAGAGCAAGGGCATCGCGGGTCTCTCCGAGATGGAGATCCCGACCTCGCTGACCCTGTACTCGGCCGTGGTCACGAAGGAGAACATCGACCAGTACCTGCCGACGGGCTTCAGCTGATCGCGCACCGCCGCAGCCACCGAACCACCGACGAGGAGGAAGCCCGCATGGCCCGTAGGGAAGAATCGGAGCAGGAGACCGAGGGACCGCCGCCACCCACGACACTCGGCGTCGGCATGGTCGGATACGCCTTCATGGGTGCCGCCCATTCCCAGGGATGGCGTACCGCGGGACATGTCTTCGACCTGCCGGTGAGACCGGCTCTCGCCGCGATCTGCGGACGCGACCGCGCGGCCGTGGAGGCGGCCGCGGAGCGCCACGGATGGGCTGCCGCGGAGACCGACTGGCGTGCCCTGATCGCCCGGGACGATGTCCAGCTGGTCGACATCTGCACCCCCGGGGACAGCCATGCGGAGATCGCCATCGCCGCGCTCGAGGCGGGCAAGCACGTGCTCTGCGAGAAACCGCTCGCCAACACGGTCGCCGAGGCGGAAGCCATGGCGGAGGCCGCGGAGCGGGCGGCCGCCCGCGGCCAGGTGGCGATCGTGGGCTTCAACTACCGCAAGGTGCCCGCCCTCACCTACGCCCGCACGATGATCGAGGAGGGCAGGCTGGGCGCCCTGCGGCACGTGCGGGCCACCTACCTCCAGGACTGGCTCGTCGACCCCGCGTCGCCGCTCACCTGGCGGCTCGACCGCGAGCGCGCCGGATCCGGCGCGCTCGGCGACCTCGGGGCGCACATCGTCGACCTCGCCCAGTACCTGGCGGGGGAGCCGCTGGTCGGGGTGTCGGCGGTGAGCGAGACCTTCGTACGAGAGAGGCCCGTGCTCGCCGGCGCCGCAGCCGGACTCTCGGGAGCCGCGGACGGCACCGCACGGGGGGCCGTCACCGTCGACGACGCGACCCTGTTCACCGGGCGGCTGGCGTCGGGAGCCCTCGCCTCCTTCGAGGCGACCAGGATGGCGGCCGGGCGCAAGAACGCCCTGCGGCTGGAGATCAACGGAGAGCTCGGGTCGATCGCCTTCGACCTGGAACGGCTCAACGAACTCTCCTTCCACGACCACACCGAGCCCGCCACCCGTGCCGGCTTCCGCCGGATCCTCGTCACCGAGCCGCAGCACCCCTACCTGGAGGCGTGGTGGCCGCCGGGCCACGGTCTGGGCTACGAGCACACCTTCGTCCACCAGGCCCGTGACGTGGTGCGCACGATCGTCGAAGGGCGGCCCCCCGTACCGTCGTTCGCCGACGGGCTCCAGGTGCAGCGGGTGCTCGCCGCCGTCGAGGAGAGCGCAGCCAAGAACTCCGTACACACCCCGGTCCCCTTCTAGGAGGTTTCGCGCATGCCCCGTCCCTTCACTCTCTTCACCGGTCAATGGGCCGACCTGCCGCTGGAGGAGGTCTGCCGGCTCGCCCGGGACTTCGGCTACGACGGACTCGAACTCGCCTGCTGGGGCGACCACTTCGAGGTCGACAAGGCCCTGTCGGACCCCGGCTACCTCGACAGCCGGCGTCAGTTGCTCGACAAGTACGGCCTGAAGTGCTGGGCGGTCTCCAACCACCTGGTCGGCCAGGCCGTCTGCGACAGCCCGATCGACGAGCGTCACCAGGGCATCGTGCCCGCCCGCATCTGGGGGGACGGGGAGCCCGAGGGCGTACGCCGGAGGGCGGCCGAGGAGATCAAGAACACCGCCCGGGCGGCGGCCGCCTTCGGGGTCGACACGGTCATCGGCTTCACCGGGTCGTCGATCTGGCATCTGGTCGCCATGTTCCCGCCGGTCCCGCCGCACATGATCGAACGCGGCTACGAGGACTTCGCGGAGCGGTGGAACCCGATCCTCGACGTCTTCGACGCCGAGGGCGTCCGCTTCGCCCACGAGGTGCACCCGAGTGAGATCGCGTACGACTACTGGACCACGCAGCGGGCCCTGGAGGCGGTGGACCACCGGCCGGCGTTCGGGCTGAACTTCGACCCGAGCCACTTCGTGTGGCAGGACCTCGACCCGGTCGGCTTCCTGTACGACTTCCGGGACCGGATCTACCACGTGGACTGCAAGGAGGCCCGTAAGCGCCTCGACGGCCGCAACGGTCGTCTCGGCTCCCATCTGCCGTGGGGCGATCCACGGCGCGGCTGGGACTTCGTCTCGGCGGGGCACGGGGACGTCCCCTGGGAGGACGTGTTCAGGATGCTGCGGTCCATCGGGTACGAGGGGCCGGTCTCGGTGGAGTGGGAGGACGCGGGCATGGACCGGCTGACGGGGGCGCCGGAGGCGCTGGCCTCGCTGAAGCGGTTCGATTTCGACCCGCCGAGCGCGTCGTTCGACGCGGCGTTCGGCGGGGGCGACTAGGGCGGGTTTCGAAAGTCCCGCCCTCCGGGCGGACGGCGCTACTTCCGAAACACGAACTAGCCGTGGCGCGGAGCCCTTTCGGGGGCTCCGCGCCCGGAACCCCGCGCCTCGAACACCGGAGGGGTTCGAGCGGCCCGGCGCGCCATGACACGGCACCGGCCGAGCGCCGCGGGGCGATCCGGCCTGCCCGGACACCCTTTGTCCACCGGTGGGAAAAAGTTCGACGCAGCTGCTGCGCAAGGGCTTTCCGTGCCGGACGAACACAGCTACGGTCCCATACGTGTACACGACATGACTCGAGTCACCGGAGCCCCGTATGCGGTCCGGAGACGAGCGCGGCAGTCCCCGCGCGAACGGCATGACGCACCCGCCCGAACAACCGGCACTCCCCGGAGGACACACGTGCACAGAAGCAGCAGACGGCTCCGCGCCCGAAAATCACTCGCCCTCATCACCGGCGGACTGCTCGCCGCCGCGACCCTCACCCTGGGCTCCTCGCCCGCCGCCACCGCCGACGCCCCGCAGGCCTCGGCCGCGCAGGACGCCGCCGAGGACTTCCAGCAGGTCACCCTTGCCAAGGGCGCGGCCGAGACCGGCGAACCCATCTCGCTGGCGGTACTCCCCGACCGCAGTGTGCTGCACACCTCGCGCAGCGGAGAGCTGCGGATCACGGACGGCGCGGGCAACACGCGGATCTCCGGAACCATCCCCGTCTACTCGCACGACGAGGAAGGTCTCCAGGGAATCGGCGTCGACCCCGGTTTCGCCGAGAACCGCGCGATCTACCTCTACTACGCGCCTCCGCTGGACACCCCCGCCGGCGACGCCCCGGAGACCGGCACCGCCGCCGACTTCGCGAAGTTCGACGGCGTGAACCGCCTCTCCCGCTTCGTGCTCAACGAGGACGGCACCCTCGACAACGCCAGCGAGAAGAAGGTCCTCGACATCCCGGCCACGCGCGGCATGTGCTGCCACGTGGGCGGCGACATCGACTTCGACGCGCAGGGCAACCTCTACCTCTCGACGGGCGACGACTCCAACCCGTTCGCGTCCGACGGCTTCTCCCCGCTGGACGACCGGGCCGGCCGCAACCCGGCCTTCGACGCCCGCCGCACCGCAGGCAACACCAACGACCTCCGCGGCAAGATCCTCCGCATCAAGGTCGCCGAGGACGGCTCGTACACCGTCCCGGAGGGCAACCTCTTCGCCCCGGGCACGGACAAGACGCGTCCCGAGGTCTACGCGATGGGCCTTCGCAACCCCTTCCGCTTCAGCGTGGACAAGGCCACCGGCATCCTCTACGTCGGTGACTACGGCCCCGACGCCGGTGCCGCGGACCCGAACCGCGGACCGGCAGGGCAGGTGGAGTTCGCCCGGGTGACGAAGCCCGGCAACTTCGGCTGGCCCTACTGCACCGGCGACAACCAGGCCTACCGCGACTACGACTTCGCGACGCAGACCTCCGGACCGGCCTTCGACTGCGCCGCCCCGAAGAACGAGTCGGCGCACAACACCGGCCTGGTCGACCTGCCGCCCGCCGAGGCAGCCTGGATCCCGTACGACGGCGCGTCCGTGCCCGAGTTCGGCACCGGCTCCGAATCCCCGATGGGCGGACCCGTCTACCGCTACGACGCCGACCTCGACTCACCGGTGAAGTTCCCCGAGGAGTACGACGGGGACTTCTTCGCCGGAGAGTTCGGCCGGGAGTGGATCAAGCGCATCGAGCACGACGCCGACGGCACGGTCCAGTCCATCAACGACGTCCCGTGGACCGGGACACAGGTGATGGACATGGCGTTCGGGCCCGACGGAGCGCTGTACGTCCTGGACTACGGCCGCTCCTGGTTCGGCGGCGACGAGCACTCTGCGCTGTACCGCATCGAGAACGCCACCGGGGGCCGCTCACCGATCGCCGAGGCCTCCTCGGACAAGACCTCCGGGGTGTCACCGCTGAAGGTGAAGTTCTCCTCGGCCGGCACCACCGACGGTGACGGCGACGCCCTGACGTACGCCTGGGACTTCGGTGACGGCGGGAAGTCCACGGCCGCCAACCCGACGTACACGTACAAGAAGAACGGCACCTACACCGCCACCGTGACCGCCGAGGACCCGACGGGCCGCACCGGTTCGGCGAGCGTGCACGTGACGGTGGGCAACACCGCGCCCGTCGTCGACATGCGGTTCCCGACCGACGGACAGGTCTTCGAGTTCGGCGACGAGGTGCCCTTCGAGGTGACCGTCACCGACCCGGAGGACGGCACCGTCGACTGTTCCAAGGTCGAGGTCAAGTTCACCCTGGGCCATGACAGCCACGGGCACGACATCACCACCGAGCACGGCTGCGAAGGCACCATCAAGACCGCGATGGAGGGCGGGCACGACCCGAACGCCAACATCTACGGCGGCATCTCGGCGTCCTACACGGACGGCGGGGGCGGCGGTCAGGCCGCACTGACCGGCCGTGACCAGGCGAAGCTCCAGCCACGCCACCGGCAGGCCGAGCACTTCGACGACTCCTCCGGCATCACCACGCCGAGCAAGAGCAGCGCCCACGGCGGCAGGACCGTCGGCGACATCGACAACGACGACTGGATCTCCTTCGCCCCGTACATCCTCGACGGCTCCACGAAGCTCACCGCCCGTACCTCCTCGGCAGGAGCGGGAGGCTTCCTCGAAGTGCGGGCCGGATCGCCCACCGGCAAGATCCTCGGCTCCGCGCCCGTCCCGGTGACCGGCAGCTGGGACACGTTCCAGGACATCGACGTGCCGCTGCGCGGCGCACCGAAGAAGGCCACGGAACTCTTCCTCGTATTCAAGGGCGGAGCCGGAGCCCTGTACGACCTGGACGACTTCCAGCTCTCGAACAGCCCGGTCGACCGGACCGCGAAGCGGGTCCTCGTCTTCTCCAAGACGGGCGGCTTCCGGCACGACTCGATCCCCGAGGGCATCGCCGCGCTGAAGGAACTGGGCAAGGACACCAACATCACGGTCGATTCCACCGAGGAGGCCGGCCAGTTCACGACCAGCAACCTGGCGCGCTACGACGCCGTCGTCTTCCTGTCGACCACCGGTGACGTCCTGAACGCCGACCAGAAGAAGGCGTTCGAGAACTTCGTGTCCACCGGCGGCGGTTACATGGGCGTCCACGCCGCGGCCGACACGGAGTACGACTGGGAGTTCTACGGCGGGCTCGTCGGCGCGTACTTCGACTCGCACCCGAAGATCCAGCCCGCGACCGTCCGGGTGGAGAACCACGACCACCCGGCGACCGCACACCTGGACGAGGCCTGGGACCGCACCGACGAGTGGTACAACTACCGCACCAACCCCCGGGACAAGGCCCAGGTCCTCGCCACGCTGGACGAGACCACCTACACCGGCGGCACCATGAAGGGCGACCACCCGATCGCCTGGTGCCAGGCGTACCAGGGCGGCCGCTCCTTCTACACCGGCCTCGGCCACACCAAGGAGTCCTACGCCGAACCCGCCCTCCGTCAGCACCTGCTGGGCGGACTGCGCTACGCCGCCGGTCAGGTGAAGGCCAACTGCAAGCCGGACACCGGTTACCGGTCGATCTTCAACGGGAAGACCCTCGAAGGGTGGAAGCAGGCCGGCCCCGGGACGTTCGCCGTCGCCGACGGTGAGCTGCGCTCCGAGGGCGGCATGGGCCTGCTGACCTACCAGGCCAAGGAGCTGAACTCCTACTCGCTGAAGCTCGACTGGAAGATGACGGGCGACGACAACTCCGGTGTCTTCGTCGGCTTCCCCGAGTCGGACGACCCGTGGTCCGCGGTGAACAACGGCTACGAGGTCCAGATCGACGCCACCGACGCGGCGGACCGCACGACCGGCGCCGTCTACACCTTCAAATCCGCCAACATCAAGGCACGTGACCAGGTTCTGCGGCCGCCCGGCCAGTGGAACAGCTACGAGATCAAGGTCCAGGGCGAGCGGCTCCAGGTCTTCCTCAACGGGGTGAAGATCAACGACTTCACCAACACCGACCCGGTCCGCAGCCTCAAGGACGGTTACATCGGCCTCCAGAACCACGGAGCCGACGACCAGGTGTCCTTCCGCAACATCCAGCTGAAGGAGCTTCCCTCGGCGTAGGGCGGCCACCTCCTGCGCCGGCGGGGGGGGGGGGGGGCCCCCCCACCCCCCCCCCCCCCCCCCCCGCCCCACCACCCCTCTTCGTCCCCCCTGGGAGGCAGCCCGTGACCACCTATGCCGTTCGTACCGGAGTCTGGTTCATCGGAGCACGGGGCTCCGTCGCCACCACCGCCACCGCAGGGTGCGCGGCCATCGCGGCAGGGCTCCACCCACCGACCGGCATGGTCACCGAGACACCACCCTTCACCGACACCGGACTGCCACCGCTGACCTCCCTGGTCTTCGGCGGCCACGACACCCTCGACTGTCCCCTGCCCAAGCGGGCCGAGGCCCTCGCCGCCGGAGGAGTGCTCCCGTACGGACTGCCCCCGGCCGTCGAGGCCGAACTCACCACCGCCGACGCGGAGATACGCCCCGGCGGCCCGCTGCCGGGCGACACCCGCGGTGACGAGGAGCTCGTCGCCGCCTTCACCGCCGACATCGAGGACTTCGGCCGCCGCCACGGACTGGCCCGCACGGTCGTCATCAACGTCGCCTCGACCGAACCCGCCCCCGGCGAGGACGACTCCCGGCTGCCCGCCAGCTCCCTCTACGCGGCGGCCGCACTCCGCGCCGGCTGCCCGTACGTCAACTTCACCCCCTCCACCGGGCTGCACAGCCCCCACCTCCAGGACGCCGTCGACTCCTGCGGACTTCCCCACGCCGGACGCGACGGCAAGACAGGCCAGACGCTGCTCCGTTCCGTACTCGCGCCGATGTTCGTCCAGCGCGCCCTGCCGGTGCGGGCGTGGTCGGGCACGAACCTGCTGGGCGGCGGGGACGGGGCCGCGCTGGCCGATCCGGCGGCGGCGGCCGCCAAGAACGCGGGCAAGGAACGCGTACTCGCCGACACGCTCGGGGCCGCCCCGGAGGGCGAGGTCCACATCGACGACGTACCGGCGATGGGGGACTGGAAGACGGCGTGGGACCACATCGCCTTCGACGGCTTCCTCGGCTCGCGCATGATCCTCCAGACGATCTGGCAGGGCTGCGACTCCGCCCTCGCCGCACCGCTGGTCCTGGACCTGGCCAGGCTGCTGGCCCGCGCCCACGAGACCGGCCTGACGGGGCCACGGCCCGAACTGGGCTTCTACTTCAAGGACCCGGACGGCGGACCGGCCGCACTGCCCGAGCAGTACGCGGAACTGCTGGCCTTCGCCGCACGCCTGCGGGCCGCCCGGTGAAGCCGCTGCGGCTGTTCGCCGCCCTGGTGCCACGACCGGCGACGCCTGCCATGGCACTGGCAGCGGTGCCGGGACTGCTCGGCACCCGCCGGGCGGCACCCCCGTACCGCCTGTCCGGCGCGGGCGGGACTGCGCCCGCACCGGACAGGCCCGGCACCCGCGCACGCCTGCGAGCCTGGGCCGAACTGCTGCGCGTGTCCGCGCTGTTCAGCGTGCCCGGCGACGCCCTCGCCGGCGCGGCCGCCGTCGGCGTGCGCCCCGGCCGGGGCACGGCGCTCGCGGTCGGCACGTCGCTGTGCCTGTACGAGGCGGGCATGGCCCTCAACGACTGGGCGGACCGGGAGGAGGACGCCGTCGACCGCCCGCACCGTCCGATCCCCTCGGGCCGCGTCGCGCCGGGAGCCGCTCTGGCCGCGGCGGGCGCCCTGACGGCGGCGGGCCTGGCCCTGGCGGCCCGCGCGGGCCGCCCCGCCCTGGTGGTGGCATCCGGACTGGCGGCCACCGTCTGGGCCTACGACCTGCGCCTCAAGCACACGAAGCTGGGACCGGCCGCCATGGCCACCGCCCGCACCCTGGACCTGCTGCTCGGTGCGACGGCGACCGCGACGGCGGCCACTGCCGGGGGAGGGGCGGCCACGGCTCCCCGGTCCGCCACCGCCACCGGCGGCCCACCGGTCACCGCCCGCACCCCCGCCGCCGCGCTCCCCGCCGCCCTCGTGCTCGGCGCCCACACCTACGCCGTGACCGCCGTCTCCCGGCACGAGACGCAGGGCGGCTCGACCACCGCCCCGCTGGCGGCGCTGGCCGGTGTCGCCGGACTCGGAGCCACCGTCCTGCGCGGCCGGCCGATGCCGGGGGAGCCACCACGCACCACCGCCGGACGGCTGACGCTCGCCGTCTTCACCGGCGCCTACCTCCGCACCTCCGCGGTCCCGCTGTTCCACGCCGTCCTCCATCCGTCCCCGCCCCTCACCCAGCGCGCCGTCGGCGGCGGTATCCGGGCGATGATCCCGCTGCAGGCCGCACTCGCCGCCAGGGCCGGGGCACCCGCCGGTGGACTCGCGGTCATGGGGCTCGTCCCCCTCGCCCGCGCGCTCGCCCGGAAGGTGAGCCCCACATGACCCTCCGCCTCGGCTACGGCACCAACGGACTGACCGACCTCCGCCTCGACGACGCCCTCCGCCTCCTCGCCGACCTCGGCTACGACGGGGTCGGCCTGACCCTCGACCACATGCACCTCGACCCGCTCGCCCCGGACCTCGCCGCCCGCACCCGCCAGGTGGCCCGCAGGCTCACCGGACTGGGCCTCGGCGTCACCGTCGAAACCGGCGCGCGCTACGTCCTCGACCCCCGGCGCAAACACGGTCCGTCCCTCCTCGACCCCGACCCCGAGGCCCGTGCCGCCCGCACCGCGCTCCTCGTCCGGGCCGTGGAGGTGGCCGCCGACCTCGGCGCCCACGCGGTGCACTGCTTCAGCGGCATCACCCCGCCGGACACCACCACGGACACCGCGTGGCAGCGGCTGAGCGACGCCCTCGCCCCCGTGCTGGACGCCTCCGACCGCGCGGGTATCCCCCTCGCCATCGAACCGGAACCCGGCCACCTCCTCGCCACGCTCGCCGGCTTCCACCATCTCCGCACCCTCCTCGGCGACCCGGGCCCGCTCGGGCTCACGCTCGACATAGGCCACTGCCAGTGCCTGGAACCCGCCTCACCTGTCGACTGCGTGAAGGAAGCCGCCCCCTGGCTGCGCCACGTCCAGATCGAGGACATGCGCCGTGGGGTACACGAACACCTGCCGTTCGGTGACGGCGAGATCGACTTCCCGCCGGTGCTCGAAGCGCTCGCCTCCACCGGCTACGCCGGCCTCACCGTCGTCGAACTGCCCCGGCACTCCCACGCGGGCCCCGAACTCGCCCGCAGATCCATCGACTTCCTGCGCCGGGCCACCGGGACGACGAACGGAGCCGCGCCGTGCTGATCAGCCGCAAGGAACTCGACGACCAGCTCCGAGGGGCCGCCAGGGCCTGGCTCGACGAAGCGCTCGCCGAAGCCGCACACGCCGCGGACCACCCCGAGGCGGGCAACGGCAACCCACCCTGGGAGCTGAGGTTCGCCTCGGCGGGACGGCACTGCGGGCTGGAGCACGCCGACTCCGTACGCGCGCTGCTGCTGGTCGAAGCCCGTGCGGGGCTGCCCGCCGTGACCCGGCTCTACGAGCAGGGCACGGCCGCCGAACGACGCGCCGTCCTCCTCACCCTGCACCGGCTCGGCCTCGGCGCGACCGCGCTCCCGCTCGTCGAGGACGCCCTGCGCACCAACGACACCCGGCTGGTCGCCGCGGCCGTCGGCCCCTACGGCGCGGCCCACCTCGACGCGCACGGCTGGCGGCACGCCGTCCTCAAATGCCTCTTCACCGAGGTCCCCGTCGAGGCCCTCGACCGGCTCGGCGAACGTGCCCACGGGGACGCCGAACTCGCTCGCATGCTCGGCGACTTCGCCGCCGAGCGCACCGCGGCGGGGCGTGCCGTCCCCGCCGGCCTGCGGACCGTCCTCGACCTCACGGCCCCGGCGCCCGCCCCCACGGAGGAGTCCTGATGCGCATCTTCGACCCCCACATCCACATGACCTCCCGCACCACGGACGACTACCAGGCGATGTACGACGCCGGGGTCCGGGCAGTCGTCGAACCCTCCTTCTGGCTCGGCCAGCCCCGCACCTCGCCCGCCAGCTTCTTCGACTACTTCGACGCCCTCCTCGGCTGGGAGCCCTTCCGCGCCGCCCAGTACGGCATCGCCCACCACTGCACGCTCGCCCTCAACCCCAAGGAGGCGAACGACCCCCGCTGCACCCCCGTGCTGGACGCCCTGCCCCGCTACCTCGTCAAGGACTCCGTCGTCGCCGTCGGTGAGATCGGCTACGACTCGATGACCCCTGCCGAGGACACCGCCCTCACCACCCAACTGCAGCTCGCCGCCGACCACGGTCTTCCCGCGCTCGTCCACACCCCGCACCGCGACAAGCTCGCCGGCCTGCACCGCACCATCGACGTCATCCGCGAATCGGACCTCGCCCCGGAGCTGGTCCTGCTCGACCACCTCAACGAGACGACCGTGCGGGACGCCCTCGACAGCGGCTGCTGGGCCGGCTTCTCCATCTATCCGGACACCAAGATGGACGAGGACCGCATGATCACGGTCCTGCGGAACCACGGCACCGACAGGATCCTCGTCAACTCGGCCGCCGACTGGGGCAGGAGCGACCCGCTGAAGACCCGCAAGGTCGCCGACACCATGCTGAAAGCCGGATTCGACGAGGACGACGTCGACAAGGTGCTCTGGCGCAACCCCGTCTCCTTCTACGGGCAGAGCGGCCGGCTCCAGCTCGACACCGTCGCCCCCGGCCCGCTCCACGAGGGCAACTCCATTCTCCGCGGCGGGGAGTGAAGCATGCGCTTCCGCCACCCCGACGGCTCCACCGTCCACCTCGCCTACTGCACCAACGTGCACCCCGCCGAGACCCTCGAAGGAGTCCGCGCCCAGCTGCGCGACCACTGCGAGCCCGTACGCAGACGGCTCGGCCGGGACCGGCTCGGCATCGGCCTCTGGCTCGCCAAGGACGCCGCCCGCGCCCTGATCAACGACCCCGCCGCGCTGCGCTCGCTGCGCGGCGAGCTCGACCACCGCGGACTCGAAGTGGTCACCCTCAACGGCTTCCCCTACGAGGGCTTCGGAGCCCAGGAGGTCAAGTACCGCGTCTACACGCCGGACTGGACCGACCCCGAGCGGCTCGCCCACACCACCGACCTGGCCCGGCTGCTCGCCGCCCTGCTCCCCGACGACGTCGCCGAAGGCACCATCTCGACGCTGCCGATCGCCTGGCGCACCCCGTTCGCCGGCGATCCCACGGCGGCCGGAACCGCGCACAAGGCACTCACCACTCTCGCGCAGCGCCTCGACGCCCTCGCCGAACTGACCGGCAAATCCATCAGGATCGGCCTCGAACCCGAACCGGGCTGCACCGTGGAGACGACCGCCGACGCCATCGGCCCCCTCACCGCGGTCGGCCACGACCGCATCGGCATCTGCGTCGACACCTGCCACCTCGCCACCTCCTTCGAGGACCCTGACACCGCGCTCGACGCCCTGCACACGGCCGGGGTCCCCGTGACCAAGGCACAGCTCTCCGCGGCACTGCACGCCGAACACCCGCACCTGCCCGAGGTGCGCGCCGCCCTGGGCGCCTTCGCCGAACCCCGGTTCCTGCACCAGACCCGCACGCTCACCGCTTCGGGGCTGCGCGGGACCGACGACCTCGACGAGGCGGTCTCCGGCGGTGCACTTCCCGACAGCACACCCTGGCGCTCCCACTTCCACGTCCCCCTGCACGCACCGCCGGCGCCTCCCCTCACCTCCACACTGCCCGTACTGCAGACCGTGCTGAACCGGCTCGTCGGCGGTCCCGTGCCCCTCACCCGCCACCTCGAAGTCGAGACGTACACCTGGCAGGCGCTCCCCGCCGAGCTCCGGCCGCGCACCCGCACCCAGCTCGCCGACGGCATCGCCGCCGAACTCACCCTCGCCCGCGACCTCCTTGCCGACCTCGGACTGAAGGAGCTCCCTTGACCGCCCCCGCTCCCGTGACGGCCCTCGAAGCCGGTACGCGCCCCACCCCGCTCCTGGTCCTCGACGTCGTCGGCCTCACCCCCCAGCTGCTGCGGCACATGCCGAACCTGAGGACCATGGCCGGAGCCGGGGCACAGGCCCCCCTCTCCACCGTCCTGCCCGCCGTCACCTGCGCCGCCCAGTCCACCTTCCTCACCGGCACCACCCCCTCCGAGCACGGCATCGTCGCCAACGGCTGGTACTTCCGTGAGCTCGGCGACGTGCTCCTGTGGCGCCAGCACAACGGACTCGTCGCCGGCGACAAGCTCTGGGACGCCGCCCGGCGCGCACACCCCGGCTACACCGTCGCCAACATCTGCTGGTGGTACGCGATGGGAGCCGACACCGACTGGACCGTCACCCCCCGCCCCGTGTACTACGCCGACGGCCGCAAGGAACCCGACTGCTACACCAGGCCCCCGGACCTGCACGACGAGCTGACGGAGAAGCTCGGCACCTTCCCCCTCTTCCACTTCTGGGGCCCCGGCGCCGACCTCGTCTCCTCGCAGTGGATCATCGACGCCACCCGGCACATCCTCGCCACCCGCACCCCCGACCTGGCCCTCTGCTACCTCCCGCACCTCGACTACGACCTCCAGCGCTACGGCCCCGACGACCCCCGCTCCCACCGGGCCGCAGCCGACCTCGACCGGGCCGTGGCACCCCTGCTCGACGACGCCAGGGCCGAGGGCCGCACCGTCGTCGCCCTCTCCGAGTACGGCATCACCCGGGTCGACCGGCCCGTCGACATCAACCGCGCCCTGCGCCGGGCCGGCCTGCTGGAGGTCCACACCCAGGACGGCATGGAGTACCTCGACCCGATGGCCTCCCGCGCCTTCGCCGTCGCCGACCACCAGCTCGCCCACGTCTACGTACGCCGGCCCGAGGACCTCGAAGCGACCCGGGAAGCCCTGGCGGACCTCCCCGGCATCGACCAACTCCTCGACGACGAGGGCAAGAAGGCCCACCACCTGGACCACCCCCGCTCCGGCGAACTCGTCGCCGTGGCGGAGAAGGACGCCTGGTTCACGTACTACTACTGGCTCGACGACGACCGCGCACCCGACTTCGCGCAGCTCGTCGAGATCCACCGCAAACCGGGCTACGACCCGGTGGAGCTCTTCATGGATCCGCAGGACCCCTATGTCCGGGTCAGGGCCGCCTCCGCGGTCGCCCGCAAGAAGCTCGGGATGCGCTACCGCATGGCGGTCGTCCCCCTGGACCCCTCACCTATTCGAGGCAGCCACGGCCGCCTCCCCGCGAGCGACGACGAAGGTCCGCTCATCCTCTGCTCCACCCCCCACGCGTTCTCCGGCCGTGTCCAGGCCACCGAAGTGAAGTCCTTGCTGCTCCAGCTTGCCGGACTGCACTGACAATCCGCCCCGCCCGCACGTTCACAGGGAGATTCGTGATCATGAGCCGCACCCCGAAGGACCCCGAGCTCGCGCGCAGACTCAGCCGCCGCAACGTCCTGGGCGTCGCCGCCGGTGCCACGGCCGCCACGCTCCTCGGCGCCGCGACCGCCCAGGCGGCAGGCGACCCGGGCCGAGGACACGGCCACGGACAGGGCAAGGGCCGTGCCGTCCTGCCCCCCGGCCGCCTCGGCATCCAGCTCTACAGCCTCCGCGACAAGGTCTCCACCCTCGGCTTCGCCCCCGTCTTCGCCGAACTCGAGAAGTACGGCTACGACGAGATCGAGTTCGCCGGATACACCCAGGGCTCCGCCGGCGCCATCACCCTCGCCCAGCTGAAGAAGCTGGCCAAGGACCACGGGCTGAACCCCATCGGCAGCCACGTCGGCTACTACGACGACAACAACCCCGGCGCCTACACCTTCGCCCAGAACCTCACCAAGGTGCTCGACGAGGCACAGGCGCTCGGCCTCAAGCACATAGGCACCGCCTCCGGACCGTTCCGCTACGGCTCCACCGTGGACGGCTGGAAGAGGGCCGCCGAGGACTTCAACACCTACGGGGCAGCGGCCCGCAAGCGCGGCATGAAGTTCTACCAGCACAACCACGCGGAGGAGTTCTCCTTCGCCACCGACAAGCCGGGCGTACGCCTCTACGACGTCCTGCTCGCCGAGACCGACCCCGACCTGGTCTATCTCGAGATGGACATCTACTGGGCCTTCGCCGCGCAGTTCCGCTTCGGCAAGAAGGCCGACGGCACCCCCGCCCCCTTCAACCCCATCGACTACGTGCTCAAGCAGCCCGACCGCTACCCCCTGTTCCACGTCAAGGACGGCATCAGGGACGACGCCGCCCGCGACGGCTACCGCATGTCGGACGTCGGTGACGGCGACATCGACTACAAGACGTTCCTGAGCCGCGTCACCGAGCGCACCCACCGGGGCCGCACCTACCACCACTGGCAGACCGAGCACGACAACCCGGTCGAGTCGCTCGCCTTCGCCCGCAAGTCCAGCGAGCACCTGCACTCGCTCCGCGACAGCCGCTGCGGGGACTGACCCGTGACGGCACCGGACCCGCTCCCTGATCCGGGCTGATCCGGCCTGACCGAACGAAAGCCCCCACGCGTGGGGCCCGGTTCCTGGAACCGGGCCCCACGCGTGTCCTCCGGGTGTGCGGTCAGTCGGTCTCCCGTATCGGGGCCGGGGCGGCCTTCACCAGGAGGTCGCCCTTTCGGTCGCGACCGGGTGCCGCGAGGAACAGGGCGAGGAATCCCGCGAAGAACGAGATGCTGCCCGCCAGGATGAAGGCGCCGTTCAGCCCCCAGGCGTCGACGACCATGAAGCCCATCCCCGCTCCGAGTCCGGAGACGAGCTTGGAGCTGTACACCATGCCGTAGTTGGTGGCGTTGTTGTTCTCACCGAAGTAGTCCGCGGTCATCGCGGCGAACATCGGGAAGATGGCGCCGCCGCCGAAGCCGGAGATCGCGGAGAAGAGCAGGAACAGGGGCAGGGTCTTCATCTCGGCCGACCAGATGATGCCGAACTGAGCGAGCCCCAGGATGACGCAGACGTAGAGCAGGCACTTCTTGCGGCCGTAGAGGTCGGAGAGCCAGCCGATGACGCCGCGCCCGGTGCCGTTGACGATCGCCTTGAGCGACATGGCGGTGGCGACGATCCCGGCGGCGAAGCCCGCGTCCTGGCCGATGTCGACCTGGAAGGCGATACCGAAGATGTTCACACCGGAGGTACAGGCGAGGCAGCACCACATCAGCGCCACGCGGCCGGTCCTCCAGGCCTCGCCCGGGGAGTACTGCTTGACGGCCGGCGGGTTCTTCTCCAGCGCACGGCGGGCCCGCGGGTCCGCGGGCGGGTTGAGCGGGTCGATCCCGGCCGGCCACCAGTTCTTCGGCGGGTCCCGGAAGAAGAAGCCGGCGCAGGCCACCAGCGCGGCGAGGAAGACGCCCACCGACACCAGGACCCACCTGAAGTTGGTGACGTCCATGAATCCGGTGAAGATGAAGACGAACGGCACCGAACCGTAGGCGAAACCACCGTTGACGAAGCCCGTCTTGCCGCCCCTGCGCTCCGGGTACCACTTGCCGACCATGTTGACGCAGGTGGCGTACACCATGCCCGCGCCCATGCCGGAGAACACACTGAAGCCGAGGTACGCGACGATCACGTGCGGCGCGTACGCCAGTGACAGGTAGCCGAGGAGGGTGCCCGTCGCGCCGAGCATCATCGCCCAGCGGGCCGGCAGCCTGCCGGTCTCCCGCAGCCTGCCCGCGGGCATCGCGACCGCGGCCTGGAAGAACACCCAGACGGTCATCATCCAGTAGATGTGACCGCTGTCCCAGTTGTGCGCGTGGTGCAGCGTGTCCTCCGCCGACGCGAAGGCGTACTCGGCCGAGCTGATGCCCATCATGCCGACCCACGGCAGGATGACCATCCACTTGCGCTTGCGGCCCATGATGTCGATGTCGCTCTCGCCGAGCCGGTAGGTCCGGCCGTTGGCGTCCGTCACCTCCCTGAAGGGGACGGATGTGGAGAGGTCTGTTGTCGTCATAGTCGATCGAACCCCTTGCGTGGAAGAAGTCTGGCCGGCGCCCCCTGCCCGTTCTCACTTCTCGCAGGGGCCCGCGGCGGAGCGGTACGCCGCAGACCCCGTGGTTCGAGCCGCCGTCATCAGGTCATCGGCCACCGCCCAGCAACCCGGCGGCCCTGGCCCACCTGTACTTCGCGCCGAGCACGGCGACGGGCCGCTCCGTGGTGTACGGATAGGCGACGACGCCCCGCTCGAAGAGGTACGCGCACGCCTCCTCGACCTCCGTGTCACCCGCCAGCGACGCCACCACCGGCTTCTCGATGCCGCGCGCCCGGAACTCCTCCACCACCCGGGCCGTCAGCTCGGCGAAGACCATCGGAGGGGTGACGATCGTGTGCCAGTAACCCAGCACCAGAGCGTGGATCCGCGGATCCTCCATCCCCAGCCGGATCGTCGCCTCGTACGTCGACGGCGGCTCACCGCCCGTGATGTCGATCGGGTTCCCGGCCGCGCCGAACGGCGGGATGAACGCCTTGAACGCCGTGTCCAGGTCCGGCGGGATCTCCATCAGCGAGAGCCCGTTGTCGACGATCGCGTCCGACAGGAGCACCCCCGAGCCGCCCGCCCCCGTGATGATGACGACGTTGTCGCCCTTGGGCGCCGGCAGTACGGGCAGCGCCCGCGCGTACTCCAGCATGTCGTGCAGACCCGGGGCCCGTATCACCCCCGCCTGGCGCAGGATGTCGTCGTACACGGCGTCGTCCCCGGCCAGAGCGCCGGTGTGGGAGCCGGCCGCCCTGGCACCCGCACTCGTCCGCCCCGCCTTGAGGACCACGACGGGCTTCCTGGGCACGGTCGCCCGCGCCGCCTCCACGAACGCCCGCCCGTCCTTGAGGTCCTCCAGGTGCATCGCGATGCACTCGGTGTTCGGGTCCTCGCCGAACCAGGTCAGCAGGTCGTCCTCGTCGATGTCGGACTTGTTGCCGAGCCCGACGATCGCCGAGACACCCGTGTTCGTCGACCGCGCGAAGCCCAGGATCGCCATGCCGATGCCGCCCGACTGCGAGGTCAGCGCCACCGGGCCCTTGACGTCGTACGGGGTGCAGAACGTCGCGCAGAGGTTCTGCCAGGTCGAGTAGTAGCCGTAGATGTTCGGCCCGAGAAGGCGCACGCCGTACTGCTCGCCGATCGCCACGATCTCGTCCTGCAGGGCGTGTTCGCCCGTCTCGGCGAAGCCGGACGGAATGAGCACGGCGTTGGGGATTCCCTTGCGGCCCACCTCCTGGAGGGCCGACGCGACGAACATGGCGGGGATCGCGAAGACCGCCACATCCACCTCACCGGGAACGTCGGTGACACTCTTGTACGCCTTTCGGCCGAGAATGTCATCGGCCTTGGGGTTCACCGGGTGGATCTCGCCCGTGAAACCGCCGTCGATGAGGTTGCGCATCACCGAATTGCCGATCTTGCCCTGCTCGTTGGACGCGCCGATGACCGCCACGGAACGCGGCTCCATCAGCCGGCGCATCGACACGAGGATCTCCTCCCGGCTGTAGCGGCGCCGTACCTTCGCCTCCTCGGTCGTCAGCAGGATGCGGATGTCGGCGGCGACCGCCCCGTCCGGCGACGCGATGACGGGATTGAGGTCCACCTCGGCGATCCCGGGGAAGTCGGTGACCAGCCGGGAGACCCGGCGGATCTGCTCCGCCAGCGCCCACCGGTCCACGGCCGGCGCCCCCCGCACCCCCTTCAGGAGCTCCGCCGCTCCGATCGAGTCGAGCATCGACTGCGCCTCGTCCGCGGTCACCGGCGCCAGCCGGAAGGTGATGTCCTTGAGCACCTCGACGAGGACCCCGCCGAGGCCGAACGCCACCACCTTGCCGAACGTCGGGTCGGTGACCGCCCCGACGATGACCTCCTGGCCGGGCGGCACCAGTTGCTGCACCTGCACGCCCTCGATCCGCGCGTCCGCCGCGTAGGCCTTGGCGTTCTTCACGATGGTGCAGAACGCCGCGCGCACCTCCTGCGCGCCCGACACCCCGACCACGACGCCGCCCGCATCCGTCTTGTGCAGGATGTCGGGGGAGACGATCTTGAGGACGACCGGCCCGCCGAGCCGGTCGGCCAGTGCCACCGCCTCGTCGACGTCGCGGGCCAGGCCCTCGCCCGGCACCGTGATCCCGTACGCGTCGGCGACGATCTTCCCCTCCGGGGCGGTGAGCGCGCTGCGCCCCTCGCCCCGGACACGGTCGAGCAGCGCCCTGACCTGTTCCTGCTCCTGTGTCTCGACTGTTCCGGCCATGCTCAGATGACTCCGTTCGTCTTCAGCAGCCGCAGTTCCTCGTCGCCCAGGCCCAGTTCGCCGACGTAGACCTCCGCGTTGTGCTCACCGAGCAGCGGGGAGGTGACGATGTCGACGGGGGAGTCGGACAGCTTCAGCGGGCTGCCGACCGTGGTGAAGGTGCCGCGCTCGGGGTGCTCGACGCGGACCACCATCTCGTTGGCGGCGAGGGACTCGTCCTCGACGATCTCCTTGGTGGAGAGGATCGGGCCGCACGGGATGTTGTGCGCGTTGAGCTGTTCCAGGACGTCCCACTTGGGGAGCGTCGCCGACCACTCCTCGATCAGCTGGAACATCTTGCCGAGCTTCGGCAGCCGGGACTCCGGCGTCGCCCACTCGGGGTCGTCGGCCAGTTCGGGCCGGCCGATCAGCGTGGACAGGGGCTTCCAGCCGACCGGCTGCACGATGACGTACACGTAGTCGTTGGGCCCGCCCGGCGCGCACTTCACCGCCCATCCCGGCTGGCCGCCGCCGCTGGCGTTGCCGCTGCGCGGCACCTCGTCGGCGTCGGCCGTGTCCTGGGCGTTCGGATACTCGGCGAGCGGGCCGTGCGCCAGCCGCTGCTGGTCCCGGAGCTTGACCCGGCAGAGGTTGAGCACCGCGTGCTGCATCGCCACGTTCACCCGCTGCCCGCGCCCGGTGTTCTCGCGCTGGAACAGGGCCGCCAGGATGCCGGCCACCGCGTGGATCCCCGTACCCGAGTCACCGATCTGGGCACCGGTCGCGAGCGGCGGCCCGTCGGCGAACCCGGTGGTCGACATCGATCCGCCCATGGCCTGCGCGACGACCTCGTACGCCTTGAAGTTGGTGTACGGGCCTTCGCCGAACCCCTTGATGGAGGCGTAGACGATCCGGGGGTTGATCTCCTGGATCCGCTCCCAGGTGAACCCCATGCGGTCCACGGCGCCCGGGCCGAAGTTCTCCACCATCACGTCGCTGCGGCGGATGAGCTCGGTCAGGATCTCCTTGCCGCGCTCGCTCTTGGTGTTGAGGGTGATGCTCCGCTTGTTGCAGTTGAGCATCGTGAAGTAGAGGGAGTCGACGTCGGGCAGATCCCGCAACTGCTTGCGGGTGATGTCGCCGCTCGGCGCCTCCAGCTTGACCACGTCCGCCCCGAGCCAGCCGAGCAACTGGGTGGCGGAAGGGCCGGACTGTACGTGCGTCATGTCGAGGACGCGCACGCCCTCAAGAGCTTTGGTCATGCCAACGGCTCCTCTGCTACTTGTACATGGTCTGGTTCATCGTTCCGGGGGCGTACGCGTCCGGGTCGACCCAGACGTTGATCAGCGAGGGCAGCCCCGACTCCCGCGCCCGCCGCAACGCGGGTGCGATGTCCGCGGGATCGCGCACCTCTTCGCCGTAACCGCCCAGCATCTGGGCGAACTTGTCGTAGTGGACGTCCCCCAGGGTGTTGCCGACCCGCTCGCGCTCGTCGCCGTACTTGGCCTTCTGGCCGTAACGGATCTGGTTCATCGAGGAGTTGTTGCCGACTATCCCGACGAAGGGGAGGTTGTAGCGGACCAGCGTCTCGAAGTCCCATCCGGTGAGGGAGAACGCGCCGTCGCCGAAGAGCGCCACCACTTCCTTGTCGGGCCTGGCCTGCTTGGCGGCCAGCACGAACGGCACCCCCACCCCGAGCGTGCCGAGCGGGCCCGGGTCCATCCAGTGGCCGGGGGTGCGGGGCTGGACGACCTGCCCGGAGAAGGTGACGATGTCACCGCCGTCCCCTATGTAGATGGAGTCCTCGGTCAGGAAGTCGTTGATCTCGCCCACCAGCCGGTACGGGTGGATGGGCGAGGCGTCCGACTTCAGCTGGGGCAGCCGCTTCTCGATCGCCGTCTGCTCGGCGGCGCGCAGTTCGTCCAGCCACGCCTTGCGCAGAGCCGATCCGCCGTTGATCCGCCCGCTCGCGGCCTCCGTCACCGCCTTCAGCACGATCGAGGCGTCACCGACGATGCCGAGGTCGATGTCGCGGTTCTTGCCCACGGTGCGGTAGTCGAGGTCGATCTGGACGACGGTGGCGTCCGGCGAGAGCCGCTTGCCGTAGCCCATCCGGAAGTCGAAGGGGGTTCCCACGATCACGATCAGGTCGGCGTTGGAGAACGCGTAGCGCCGCGAGAGCTGGAAGTGGTGCGGATCGCCGGGCGGCAGGGTGCCGCGGCCCGCGCCGTTCATGTAGGCGGGGATGTTGAGGGTCCGTACGAGCTCGGTGGCCGAATCCGTGGCCCGCGTCGTCCAGACCTGACTGCCCAGGAGGATGGCGGGCTTCTCGGCGTGGACGAGCAGATCGGCGAGCTTCTCGATGTCGGCCGGATCGCCTCCCGAGTGGGTGGACGCGCGGTAGCGGCCGGCGTCCGGGACCCGCGCCCTGCCCACCGGCACCTTGGCGTCGAGCACATCGCGCGGGATCTCCAGGAACGAGGGCCCGGGCGCCCCGTGGAAGCACTCCCGGAAGGCCATCGACACCATGTCCGCAGCGCGCGCGGTGTCCGGCACGGTGGCCGCGAACTTGGTGATCGGCGTCATCATGTCCACGTGCGGCAGGTCCTGGAGCGAGCCCATCTTGTGCTGGGTGTGCGCTCCCTGACCGCCGATCAGGAGCATCGGTGACTCGGCGCGGAAGGCGTTGGCGACACCGGTGACGGCGTCGGTCGTCCCGGGGCCCGCGGTGACGACGGCGCACCCCGGCTTCCCGGTGATCCGTGCGTAGCCGTCGGCCGCGTGGGCGGCCACCTGCTCGTGCCGTACGTCCACGACTTCGATGCCCTCGTCGACGCAGCCGTCGTAGATGTCGATGATGTGGCCGCCGCAGAGGGTGTAGATGCGTTCCACCCCCTCCGCCTTGAGTGCCTTGGCGACCAAGTGCCCACCGGAGATGAGGTTCTGGCTGTCCTGGCTGTCCTCGGGCATGGCGATGTCCTGTCCCTTCGTAGGGGATGCGGGAGCCGCTCCGCCGCTCTCGCGGTACATTGCATACAGTCGACGAATACTGTATGAATCTTGTTATCCCGCATCCGGTGGGTGGTGTCCAGGGGGCGTGCGGCACTTTCACAATCGGCACGATCGGGAGTGGCTATGGATCTGTACGAGCACCAGGCAAGGCAGGTCACCACGATGGACGGCGCAGCCGACCGGGCAGCCCGACTGGCTCTGGGAGGTCACTGACCATGGCTGTTTTCCTCAGCAAGGAGAGCAAGGTCCTCGTCCAGGGCATGACCGGCGCCGAGGGCATGAAGCACACCGGACGGATGCTCGCGGCGGGCACCCGGATCGTCGGCGGCGTCAACCCGCGCAAGGCGGGCCGCACGGTGGACCTCGACGACCGTACGGTCCCGGTCTTCGGCTCCGTACGTGACGGAATGGCCGCCACCGGCGCCGACGTCACCGTCGTGTTCGTCCCGCCGCCGTTCGCCGGGGCGGCCGTCGTCGAGGCGGCGGACGCGGGCATCGGTCTGGCCGTGGTCATCACGGAGGGCATCCCCGTCCATGACGCGGTCGCCTTCCACGCCCACGCCAAGGCGCGCGGCACACGTGTCCTCGGGCCCAACTGTCCCGGGGTGATCAGCCCGGGACAGTCGAACGCGGGCATCATCCCCGCCGACATCGCGACGAAGCCCGGCCGCGTCGGCCTGGTCTCCAAGTCGGGCACGCTCACCTACCAGCTGATGCACGAACTCCGCGAGACCGGCTTCTCGACCGCGGTGGGCATCGGCGGCGATCCGGTGATCGGTACCACGCACATCGACTGTCTGACGGCGTTCGAGAACGATCCGGACACCGAACTGATCGTCCTCATCGGCGAAATCGGCGGCGACGCGGAGGAACGCGCCGCGGCGCACATCGCCCGGCACATCACCAAGCCGGTGGTCGGCTACATCGCGGGCTTCACCGCCCCGGAGGGCAGGACGATGGGCCATGCGGGAGCGATCGTCTCGGGCTCCTCGGGCACGGCGTCGGCGAAGAAGGCGGCGCTGGAAGCGGCGGGCGTCGCCGTGGGCGCCAGCCCCACGGAAACGGCCCGCCTGGCGCAGGACAGGCTGCGCGGCTGAGCCCCGGTTACGAGAAGGGGCGGGCAGGGGAAACAGGCCCGCCCCACCCACCCCGCTCCCCTCACCCGCACCCGGCACCCGGCACCCCAGAGCGGAGACCCCATGACACAGACCCCCGCACCGCCGCCCGCCGCCCCCCTCACCCTCAAACCAGGTACCGCCTGGCAGGACGCCTGGCACCGCTGCCTCGCCACCGCCCCCGAGGCCTTCCAGGACGACCAGGCCCGCAACCTCTGGGCCGCCACCTGGCACCGGGACGGCCGCCCCCTCCCCGCCACCAGCCCCGTCGACAACACCCCCGTCACCGGCCCGCCCCGCCTGGACGCGGCCACCGCCCGGCAGGCGGTACGAGCATCCCTCGACGCCCACCGCGCCTGGCGCCACATCCCGCTCCCCGAACGCCGCGCCCGCGTCTCGGCCGCCCTCGACTCCCTGACCGAGCACCGTGAGCTCCTCGCCCTGCTCCTGGTCTGGGAGATCGGCAAACCCTGGCGCCTCGCCCAGGCGGACGTGGACCGAGCCGTCGACGGGGTCCGCTGGTACGTCGACCAGAGCGACCGCCTCCTGGCCGGCCGCACCCCTCTCGCAGGCCCCGTCTCCAACATCGCCAGCTGGAACTACCCCATGTCCGTGCTGGTGCACGCGATGCTCGTACAGGCCCTGGCCGGCAACGCGGTGATCGCCAAGACCCCCACCGACGGCGGCGTCTCCTGCCTCACGCTGGCCTGCGCGCTCGCCGCCCGCGAGGGCATTCCGCTCACCCTGCTCAGCGGCAGCGGGAGCGAACTGTCCGAGCCCCTGGTCCGGTCGGCGGAGATCGGCTGCGTCTCCTTCGTCGGCGGCCGGGACACCGGCGCCCGCATCGCTACCGCCGTCGCCGACCTCGGTAAGCGGCACATCCTCGAACAGGAAGGCCTCAACACCTGGGGCGTCTGGAACCACACGGACTGGCCGTCCCTCACCGCCGTCATCCCGAAGCTCTTCGACTACGGCAAGCAGCGCTGCACCGCCTACCCCCGGTTCGTCGTCCAGCGCACCCTCTTCGCGGACTTCCTTGCGGCCTACCTCCCCGCCGTGCGCTCCCTCCGGACCGGACACCCTCTCGCGGTGGAGCACCCCTCCGACCCGCTCCCGGTCCTGGACTTCGGCCCGCTGATCAACGCCACCAAGGCCAAGGAACTCCACGACCAGGTCACCGAGGCGATCGACCGTGGGGCTGTCCCCCTCCATCAGGGGTCGGCGGCGGACGCCCGCTTCCTCCCCGGACAGGACACCAGCGCCTACCTCCACCCGGTCACGCTGCTGAACCCGCCCCCGTCCTCGCCGCTCCACCATGCGGAACCCTTCGGCCCGGTCGACACGATCGTCCTGGTCGACACCGAGGCCGAACTCCTCGCCGCCATGAACGCGTCGAACGGGGCCCTGGTCGCGACCCTGTCCACCGACGACCCGGCGACGTACGAGCGACTGGCCCCGCAGATCCGCGCCTTCAAGACCGGGCACAACAAGCCACGTTCCCGGGGTGACCGCGAGGAGCTCTTCGGCGGCTTCGGTGCCTCCTGGCGCGGCGCGTTCGTCGGCGGTGAACTGCTCGTACGGGCCGTCACCGACGGCCCCGGGGAGGAGAGGCTGCCGGGCAACTTCCCGGACCACCACCTCATGCCCTAGAACCGCGACAGGTGGTGGGCCCCCCGCAGCGCGAGGGCCCACCACCCGGCGGCGGTTACAGCACGCCCGCCTCCCGTGCCGTCCACACCGACGGGATCAGGGGGCGGTAACCCAGTTCGTGACGGATGCGGGTCGTCGACATCACGCTGTGCCAGGCGTCCGGGACGTCCCTGTCGAGCGCCTCCTGCGGCACCGGCAGGCCATGGAACTGGAAGAGGTCGACCATGGTGACCGGGGCGTCGTCGGCGATGTTGTAGACGCCGTGCGCCCCGGGTGCGTACAGCAGTGCCCGCAGGCCCTGCGCCACGTCCATGTGGTGGCCCATGTGCAGGCGCTGCATGGCGGGCCAGTTCGGCGCCCACTTCATCACGTCGGTGAGATGCGGGTCTCCGTCGCCGTACACGAACGGCAGCCGTGCGATGCGGAGGTCGTTCAGGCCGTCCAAGGCTCCGAGCGCACGCTCCGCCTCCCACTTGGACTCCGGATAGGCGCCCCACAGGTGAGTGCCCGGCACCGTCTCGTCGCTCTCCACCAGCGCCCTGCCCCGCCCCGCGCCGTACACGAGCCCGGTGCTGACCTGCACGAACCGCCGCACCCCGGAGACCACCGCGGCCCGGCCGAGCTCGATGGCCGCGTCGCGGTTCACTGCCCGCGCCTCCTCGTCCGGCACCCCGCGGAACGCGGCGGCGACGTTCACCACCGCGTCCACGCCGGCCGTCGCCCTGCCGAGCGCCTCCGCGTCGCGCAGATCGCCGACCAGCACCTGGGCGCCGAGCTCGGCGAACCGCGCGCCGCGCGCCGCGTCCCGCACCAGGACCCGCACCTCGTCGCCGGCCGCCGCGCTCTGCAGCAGCCGCGGCACGAACCGTCGCCCGACCTGGCCCGTCGCTCCTGTCACCAATGTCAGCATGGCGGCCTCCTCGTTGTCGTAGCCATGTCCGAAGCGTGCGGGAGCGGCGGCGACGGCGGGAGAGACGCGTCTGTCCACGGACCGGCACTCCCTGGATACGCGTCCGGATCCGGGGGATCCTGGAACCGTGGACCGAACCGAACTCGCCGACTTCCTGCGACGCGCCCGTACCCGCCTGGCCCCCAGCGACGTCGGCCTGAGCGCGGGCCTGCGGCGCCGCACCCCGGGCCTGCGCCGCGAGGAGGTGGCGCAGCTCGCCGGGATGTCCACGGACTACTACACGCGGCTGGAACAGCGACGTGGCTCCCATCCGTCGCGACAGTTGCTCGCCGCCCTCGCCCGTGCCCTGCGGCTCACGGACGCGGAGCGTGACCACCTGTTCCACCTGGCGGGCGAGGAGCCGCCCCGGCCGGGCGGCTCCTCGGATCACGTCCGCCCGGGACTGCTGCTGATCCTGGACCGGTTGCACGACCTCCCGGCGTCGGTCGTGAGCGACTGGGGCGAGATGCTCGCGCAGAACACCATGGCAGTGGCTCTGGCAGGTGACCACACCGGCACGAATCTGATCCGCCGCTGGTTCACGGTGCCGGGCGCACGGGTCCTGTCCCCGCCCGAGAACCACGAACAGCATGCCCGCGCGCACGTGGCGAGCCTGCGGGCGGTAGCCGGGGCCCGCCCCGACGACCCCGGCCCGGCCGCTCTCGTGGCCGAACTCCGTTCCACGTCGCAGGAGTTCGAGGAGCTGTGGAAGTCGCACGACGTCGTGGTGCGCCGCCCGTCGCCGAAGCGCTTCCTGCACCCGGTGGTCGGCCTCCTCGACCTCGACTGCGAAGTGCTGCTCAGCGACGGCCACAGTCAGCAGCTCGTCGTGCACTCGGCGCGGCCGGGCACACCGACGTACGAGCGGCTCGAGCTGCTGCGGGTCGTCGGCCTCCAGGACCTGAGTCCCAGCTCACAGGAGAGGCCGCGGTGATCTTCGGCGCCGCCCGCCCGGCCGGCAGCATGCCCGCGACGGCAGCCCGGGAGCACGCCGCGTACGCGGCACGCCACGGAACGTACGCAAGGCGGCGTCGGACCCGCCCGAAGGGGTCCGCACCGCACTGACCACCGAAAACGCAGGTGAGAGGCACCCCGAACCCCTGGTATTGTTTTCTTTGTCGCCACGGGGAGGACCCCGGGACGACAGACACCTTGTCCGGGTGGCGGAATGGCAGACGCGCTAGCTTGAGGTGCTAGTGCCCTTTATCGGGCGTGGGGGTTCAAGTCCCCCCTCGGACACCAGAAAGAACCCCACTTCGGTGGGGTTCTTTTGCGTGGTGGATGCGTGGTCCGACGGGGAAGCCCCGGCCGCAAGCCTGGAGGCTTGCGGCCGGGACTTCCACGCGTCAGCCGGAGGTGACTTCCACCTTGGCCGGTCCGGTCAGTTGCACGGGCTCCGTGCCGGGAGAGCTGTGCCGTGCCGCCCAGTTCTCCAGCGCCGTACGGCAGGCGTGGTCCAGGTGGTGCAGGCCGGAGAGGTCCAGCTCGACGGGCCGGTCCTGGGGCAGTTCCTCCAGGCTGTCGAGGATCTTCGGCAGCCGCAGGAAGGTCGCGTTCCCCGACAGGTACGCCTGGACGGGGCCCGCTCCCTTGTCGATGACCTCCAGGTTGATGTGCGAGGCGTCCCAGGCCGTCTTGGCCACGGAGAGCGCCAGGCCGATCAGGACGCCCTCGAACATGTTCACCGTGACGATGGCCACCGCCGTCGCCACCAGGATGAGTGCCTCACCCCGGTGTGCGCGCCACAGTGCCGCGATGGTGCGCAGCGGAATCAGCTTCCAGCCCGCGTGGATGAGGATCCCGGCCAGGGCCGGCAGCGGGATGAGCCCGAGGGCCGACGGCAGCAGAGCCGCGAAGAGCAGCAGCCACACACCGTGCAGGACCCGGGACGCCTTGGTCTTCGCTCCCGCCTGGACGTTGGCGGAGCTGCGTACGATGACCGCGGTCATCGGCAGGGCGCCCAGCAGCCCGCACACGGTGTTTCCGGTGCCCTGGGCCATCAGTTCCTTGTCGTACTGCGTGCGCGGCCCGTCGTGGAGCCGGTCCACGGCAGCCGCGCTGAACAGGCTCTCGGCGGAGGCGATCAGCGTGAAGGCCAGCACCGTCCCGACCATGCTCACGCTCGCGAGCGCGCTGAACGCGTCGAGCCCGGGCAGCTGGACGGCACCGAGGAGCCCCTGTACCTCGACCACGGCGACCGGCAGGCTGAACACGAAGGAGGCGAGCGTGGCCAGAGCGACTGCGGCGAGGGCACCCGGCACCGCCCTCACCCGCTCGGGCATGCGCTTCCACAGCACCATCACCGCGATGGTGCCGGCGCCGACCGCGAGGGACGCGAGCGCCTCGGTGTCGACGGCGGCCTCCACGAGGGCCTCGGGAAGTCCGGCCAGCTTGCCCAGGCCGGATGCCGGGGCCTCCATGCCCGCCGCAGCGTAGAGCTGGCCCGCGATGAGCACGAGCCCGATGCCGGCGAGCATGCCTTCGACGACCGAGACCGAGATGGCCCGGAACCAGCGCCCGAGCTTCAGGGCGCCCATGGCGAGTTGCAGCAGCCCGGAGGCGAGCACGATCACTCCGAGTGCGGCGACCCCGAAGGTCTGCACGGCCTCGAAGACCAGCACGGTCAGACCGGCGGCCGGCCCCGACACCTGAAGGCTGCTGCCCCGCATGAAGCCCGTGACGAGACCGCCCACGATGCCGGTGATCAGCCCCAGCTCCGCCGGCACGCCGGAGGCCACGGCGACGCCCACGCACAGGGGCAGCGCGACGAGGAAGACGACGATCGAGGCGGTGAAGTCCTGCCTCAGATGGGGAAAGGTGGTTCGGCGGTCCATGCCGGCCCTCACAGCGTCTGGAAGGTGTCGGAGGCCACGTCGTGCGACAGCACGGTTCCCGTGTGCACCTCGTAGAACCAGCCGTGCAGCCGTATTTGTCCCCCGGCCAGGCGCTTTTCGACGCACGGGTAGGAGCGCAGCCTCAGCAACTGCGTCAGCACGTGGTTCTTCACGGCTTCGGCTACGGCCGGGTCTGCCACCGCCCCTTCAGGGCGGGAAGTCGAGTGCGCGAGCCAATCGCGCACGGCGGGTACGGCTGTCAGGTCGTCGCCGCGCACCAGCGCGCCGACGGCGCCGCAGTGCGAGTGGCCGCAGACGATGATGTCGGAGACCCCGAGCACCTCCACCGCGTACTCCACGGTGGCTGCCTCGCTCGTGGGCTGCCCGGAGACGTACGGGGGGACGATGTTTCCGGCGGTTCGCAGTTCGAAGAGTTCACCGGGGCGGGCGCCGGTGATGAGGGCGGGGACGACCCGGGAGTCCGAGCAGGTGATGAACAGGACCTGCGGGGACTGGCCTTGGGCCAGTTGGGCGAACTCCTCAGGACGCTCCGTGGACCGCTCGCGGAAGGATCGGGCGTGATCGATGAGGGGTTGCATACCAGTTGTTCCTCCTGGCGCGCGGTTGAGTGCGCGTCGGCGTACGTACGAGAACGGGGGTGCTGGCGAGCATGAAGACATGACCGCACGTCACCGCTCATACGGTGCGGAGCGTGCGGGAGAGGTCTGTGTGAGCCGACGATCGGCTCAGCAGCGGAACACCTGAAGTACGGCAGGCGAATGTGAGGCCGAGGATCTCGGCAGGGGATACGCGTGGGCCGGTGTGACGGGTGCCGCGGCCGGGGGCCGGCCCGCGGTGCCGCCTGTCACGAGGCAGCGCGAGAGCGTATCGGGGGTGGACTGGACCACCGTGCGGTGCCGGTCACGGGTGTTCAACAGGCCGTTCGGGTCCCCCTCGGGAGCCGGCGGACTGCACGGGGCGTACTCCGGCCCGGCCTGGGGCGTGCCCCGGCTCTCGGCGTCGGCCGTGTACGTGTCCGGAGAGCCGGGGGAGGACTCCTGGGTGTGAGCGGCGCTGCCGGCGGACGCGAAGGGCGCGATGGGGGCCGGAAGGAGAAAGGCCAACAGGATCGCGGTCAGGACCAAGAGTATGAACCGGGACGTCCCATGTCGCACCTTGCACCTCCTCCCGCACCTTTTCTCTGCCTGACGCATACGCTAACAGGCGGATATTCCTGCAGGGTTAACCAGATGTGAAGAGTGTGGAAGTTGGGGATTGAAGAAGTGAAATCACCTGTGCCGAATAGCCATTGAGGGGGAGAGGTGCCCATCGGCGGCTCGCCTTGGGCGCCGTGATCCTGGACGGGTTCGGGGTCTGCCGAGGAGACACCGGGAGGGCCAGGTCACGTCATCCGCTCGCCTGTATCCGTGCGCACTTCTGTCCTTCTCGGCCCGCCTGTCCGAATAGGTGTGGCCGAAATTCGTGTGGCCTGTGGGGTGGTGAAGGCGGAGCGCTCCGAGCGGCAGGCGCTCGCCTTATCGGATGGCTGTCCGTGATGCGGGACGTTTAGGGCCTCGAAGGCTGCCGGTCATCGATGGCGAATATCCGATGGCTAATTCCGGACACGATTAACGGCTTTCCGGGCCACCTGCCGGGCCAGAGGTGGCCGACGCTCGGGCTCCCGCACCTTCCGCACCGCGCGCCGTCCTCCGGCGCGCCGTGAGGGTGCTCGTGTCACGATCGGGTCTCGGGCGGGAGGTGGGGCTTGTTTTCCGTCGTGTAATCGATTCCAATCTCCTGTGTAATCGATTCCACGGCTTGTTCCGCTGGTCTCGAGGCTCACGGAAACCACAAGGAGGTGGTCCGGAAATGGCGAGCATCAAGGATGTCGCGGCCCAGGCGGGAGTCTCTGTCGCCACGGTCTCCCGTGTCCTCAACAGCCATCCCTCCGTCAGCCCGGACGCCCGCAGACGCGTCCTCGCCGCCGTCGACGCCCTCGGCTACCGGCCCAACGCCGTGGCCCGCTCGCTGCGCACCGACCAGACCCGCACGCTCGGCCTCGTCGTCAGCGACGTGCTCAACCCGTACTTCACCGCGCTGGCCCGCTCCGTGGAGGAGGAGGCCCGCGCGCTCGGCTACAGCGTGATCATCGGCAACGCCGACGAGCGGCCCGAGCAGCAGGACCACCATGTCCGCACACTCCTGGACCGCAGGATCGACGGGCTCCTGGTCTCGCCCGCCGACGGCGGGTCCCCGCTGCTGCTGGACGTCGCACGTACCGGTACGCCGATGGTCTTCGTCGACCGCTGGATTCCCGGAGTGGACATCCCCGTGGTGCGGGCGGACGGCCACCGCGCCATCCAGGAGCTGGTCGCCCATCTGTGCGCACTCGGCCACCGACGGCTCGCCATCATCGCCGGCCCCGCGGCGACCACCACGGGCAACGAGCGTGTCGAGGCGTTCCGGGAAGCGATGCGGGCCCACGGACTCGCTCTGCCCGACGCCTACATCGGGCAGGGGGACTTCCAGGCCGACAGCGGACGGCGTGCCACCGAGCAGTTCCTTTCGCTCCCCGACCCGCCCGAGATCGTGTTCGCCGCCGACAACCTCATGGCGCTCGGCGCCCTGGACGCCATCCGCGCCCGCGGCCTGCGCGTCCCCGAGGACGTCGGGATCGCGGCGTTCGACGACATCCCGTGGTTCGTCCACACCGGCCCGCCGATCACCGCGATCGCCCAGCCGACGGGCGAGCTCGGCCGCGCCGCCGTGCGCGCGCTGGTCGACATCGTCGAGGGCCGCCCCCCGCAGTCCGTCACCCTGCCCGCCACCCTCGTCGTACGCAGCTCCTGCGGCGAGCGCACCTCCACCCCCGGGAGCAACCAGTGAGCGAATCAGTGGAGTTGCTGCGCATCGAAGGCGTACGCAAGACCTTCCCCGGTGTCGTCGCCCTGGACAGCGTCGACTTCGACCTGCGCAGCGGTGAAGTGCACGTCCTGCTCGGTGAGAACGGGGCCGGCAAGAGCACCCTCATCAAGATGCTCTCCGGCGCCTACCGCCCGGACAGCGGCCGGATCCTCGCCGGTGGCGAGGAGGTACGCATCCACGGCGCGCAGGACGCCGAGAAGCTCGGGATCGCGACGATCTACCAGGAGTTCAACCTGGTACCCGATCTGACGGTCGCCGAGAACATCTTCCTCGGCCGTCAGCCGCGCCGCCTCGGCATGATCGACCGACGGCGCATGGAAGCCGACGCCGAGGTGCTCCTGCGCCGCGTCGGCCTGCACGTCTCACCCAGGGCCAGGGTCCGCGAACTGGGCATCGCCCGGCTGCAGATGGTCGAGATCGCGAAGGCGCTCAGCCTCGACGCGCGCGTCCTGATCATGGACGAACCGACCGCCGTCCTCACCTCCGAGGAGGTCGACAAGCTGTTCGCGATCGTGCGGCAGCTGCGCGCCGACGGCGTCGGCGTCGTCTTCATCACCCACCACCTCGACGAGATCGCCGCCCTCGGTGATCGCGTCACCGTCCTGCGCGACGGCCGCAGCATCGACCAGGTGCCCGCCTCGACACCCGAGGCGGAGCTCGTCCAGCTGATGGTGGGACGCAGCATCGACCAGCAGTACCCGCGCGAACGCCCGGAAACGGGAGAGCCGTTGCTCTCCGTCCGAGGGCTCACCCGCAACGGGGTGTTCCACGACATCAGCTTCGACGTGAGGGCCGGTGAGGTCGTCGGCCTCGCCGGGCTCGTCGGGGCCGGCCGCACCGAGGTCGCCCGCGCCGTCTTCGGTGCCGACCCCTACGACGCCGGCACCGTCGACGTACGCGGGGAGCGCCTGGGCAAGCACGACGTGACCGCCGCCATGGGCGCCGGTATCGGGCTCGTCCCGGAGGACCGCAAGGGCCAGGGACTCGTCCTCGACGCCTCGGTGCAGGAGAACCTCGGCCTGGTCACCCTCCGCTCGGCGACCCGCGCCGGGCTCGTCGACGTCAAGGGACAGCGCACCGCCGCCGCGCGCATCGCCGAGCAGCTCGGCGTACGGATGGCGGGCCTCGGTCAGCACGTCCGCACCCTGTCCGGCGGCAACCAGCAGAAGGTCGTCATCGGCAAGTGGCTCCTCGCCGACACCCGGGTGCTGATCCTCGACGAGCCGACGCGTGGCATCGACGTCGGGGCCAAGGTCGAGATCTACCAGCTCGTCAACGAGCTGACCGCCTCCGGGCACGCCGTCCTGATGATCTCCAGCGACCTGCCCGAGGTCCTCGGCATGAGTGACCGGGTCCTGGTCATGGCCCAGGGCCGCATCGCCGGAGAACTGCCCGCCCACGAAGCCACCCAGGACGCCGTGATGGCACTCGCCGTCAGCGCCGCCCCCGTAACCGAATCCACCGAGCACGCAGAGGAGGGCCCCCGTGGCCACTGACACGCATCCGATCAAGGCGGGCGCGGGCGGCGCCGGACACACCCTCCGCCGCCTCCTGCTCGACAACGGCGCGCTCAGCGCACTGGTCGTCCTCCTCGTGGCGATGTCGCTGCTCTCCGGCGACTTCCTCACCACCCAGAACCTCCTGAACGTCGGTGTCCAGGCGGCGGTCACCGCGATCCTCGCGTTCGGCGTCACCTTCGTCATCGTCTCGGCGGGCATCGACCTCTCGGTCGGCTCCGTCGCCGCGCTCTCCGCGACCGTCCTGGCCTGGACGGCGACCTCCGAAGGCGTCCCGGTCTGGCTCGCGGTCATCCTCGCCGTCGCCACCGGCATCGCCTGCGGCTTCGTCAGCGGCGCCCTCGTCGCGTACGGCAAGCTGCCCTCGTTCATCGCGACCCTGGCCATGCTCTCGGTGGCCCGCGGTCTCTCCCTGGTCATCTCCCAGGGCAGGCCGATCCCGTTCCCCGAGTCCGTCTCCGTGCTCGGTGACACGCTCGGCGGCTGGCTGCCCGTCCCCGTCCTCGTGATGATCGCGATGGGCCTGATAGCCGCCCTCATCCTGGCCCGCACCTACATCGGCCGTTCGATGTACGCCATCGGCGGCAACGAGGAGGCTGCCCGGCTCTCCGGGCTGCGGGTGAAGAAGCAGAAGCTGGCCATCTACGCGCTGTCCGGTCTCTTCGCCGCCGTCGCAGGTATCGTCCTCGCCTCCCGCCTGGTCTCCGCGCAGCCGCAGGCCGCTCAGGGGTACGAACTCGACGCGATCGCCGCGGTCGTCATCGGCGGCGCCAGCCTCGCCGGCGGTGTGGGCAAGGCATCCGGCACCCTGATCGGCGCACTGATCCTCGCGGTGCTCCGCAACGGCCTCAACCTCCTGTCCGTGTCCGCCTTCTGGCAGCAGGTCGTCATCGGCGTCGTCATCGCCCTCGCGGTGCTGCTGGACACGCTGCGCCGCAAGGCCGGATCCGGTGCCGCGTCCGCAGGTGGCGCGTCCGCCGCGCCCGGAGGGCCCGGGAAGGGCCGAAAGGGAGCGGTGCAGGTCGGGATCGCGGTGGTCTGCCTGGCCGCTGTCATCGCCGCCGTGACCTTCTTCTCGTCAGGTTCCTCCGGGACCACCACCAAGGTGGGCATGTCGCTCTCCACCCTGAACAACCCGTTCTTCGTCCAGATGAAGGAAGGCGCGCAGCGGGAGGCCAAGGCGGCCGGGATCGACCTCACCGTCACCGACGCCCAGAACGACGCCTCGCAGCAGGCCAACCAACTGGAGAACTTCACCAGTTCCGGGGTCGACTCCGTCATCGTCAACCCGGTGGACTCCGACGCGGTCGGCCCCGGGGTCCGCGGCGCCAACAAGGCGGACATCCCGGTGGTCGCCGCCGACCGCGGCGTCAACAAGGCCGAGACCGCGACGCTCGTCGCCTCCGACAACGTCGCCGGCGGCAAGCTCGCCGCGAAGACGCTCGCCGACCGGCTCGGCGGCAAGGGCAGCATCATCGTCCTGCAGGGCACGGCAGGCACCTCCGCCAGCCGTGAGCGCGGTGCGGGCTTCGCCGCAGGCATCAAGGCGTACCCGGACATCAAGATCGTGGCGACCCAGCCGGCCGACTTCGACCGCACCAAGGGCCTGGACGTCATGACCAACCTGCTCCAGTCCCACCCGGGCATCACCGGCGTCTTCGCCGAGAACGACGAGATGGCGCTCGGCGCCGTCAAGGCACTGGGCAGCAAGGCCGGGAAGTCCGTCTCGGTCGTCGGCTTCGACGGCACCCCCGACGGCCTGACGGCGGTCGAGGCGGGCACCCTGTACGCGTCCGTGGCCCAGCAGCCCGGGGAGCTGGGGAAGATCGCCGTACGGAACGCGGTCCGGGCGGCCGACGGTGAGAAGGTCGACAGCATGGTGAAGGTGCCGGTCAAGGTCGTCACCCGGCAGAACGTCGCCGACTTCTCCTGAGCACGGAAGGCACATCTCAGATGCACGCACATGAGGACTCCACGCCCTCCCGGTACGACCTGCTGGTCGTCGGCTCCGCCAACGCCGACCTGGTCGTCGGCGTCGACCGCCGCCCGGGGCCGGGGGAGACGGTGCTCGGCTCCGACCTCGTCGTCCACCCCGGTGGCAAGGGCGCCAACCAGGCGGTCGCCGCCGCCCGACTCGGTGCCCGTACGGCGCTGCTGGCCCGGGTCGGCGACGACGCCCACGGGCGACTGCTGCGGACCTCGCAGCAGGAGGCGGGCGTCGACACCGGCGGAGTCCTCGTGGGCGGGGCGCCCACCGGCGTCGCCCTCATCACCGTCGACCCCTCGGGGGACAACAGCATCGTGGTCTCCCTGGGTGCCAACGCCCGGCTGACCCCCGAGGACATCAAGGCGGCGGGCCCGCTGTTCGCGGCGGCCCGCGTCGTCTCCGTGCAGCTGGAGATCCCGCTGGCCACCGTCGCGGAGACGGCCCGCGCCCTCGCCCCGGGCGCGCGTCTGGTCCTCAACCCCTCCCCGCCCGCGCCGCTCCCCGACGAGGTGCTGGCCGCCTGCGACCCTCTGGTGGTCAACGAGCACGAGGCTCGCTACATCCTCGGGGACAGCGCGGGAAGTACCCCGGAGTCCTGGGCGAAGGGCCTCACCGCGCTGGGTCCCCGCTCGGTCGTCATCACCCTGGGCGCGGAGGGTGCGCTGATCTCCGACACCCGGGGCGGCGACCCCGTACGCGTGCCGAGCCCCCGGGTCGACGCCGTCGACACGACGGGCGCGGGCGACGCGTTCACCGCCGCGCTCGCCTGGCGGCTCGGCCTGGGCGAGGAACTCACCGAGGCCGCCGCGTTCGCCGTACGGGTCGGCGCGGCAGCCGTCACCAAGCAGGGCGCCCAGGCGTCCTTCCCGACCGCGGAAGAGGTCTCTGCACTGTGAAGAAGTCCGGCATCCTGAACCGCCACCTCGCGGGAGCCGTGGCCGAACTCGGCCACGGCGACGGCGTCCTGATCTGCGACGTGGGCATGCCCATCCCACCGGGACCCCGCGTGGTCGACCTGGCTTTCCGGGCGGGCGTCCCGTCGTTCGCCGAGGTCCTGGACGGCCTGCTGGACGAACTCGTCGTGGAGGGCGCGACCGCCGCCGAGGAGATACGGGACTCCAACCCGGAAGCCTCCGGCCTCCTGACCGCCCGCCTCCCGGGCCTGGCACACGTGCCGCACGAACAGTTGAAGGCGCTCACCGTGTCCGCCCGCCTGGTGGTACGGACGGGGGAGGCCCGGCCGTACGCGAACGTGCTGCTGAGGTGCGGGGTCTGCTTCTGACCACCCCTCAGCTGAGCGGCTGGGCGGTCTTCCAGGCGTTGTGGTGCCGGGTCGGGGCGTCGGTGAAGGAGGCGTGGCGGGGACGCCAGCCCAGTACGCGGTGGGCCTTGCCGCTGCCCTGTCCCCGCACCACCGCGACGCCTGAGGAACACCTCGCGGGACGACCGCCGGAGCTCGCCACGCCCTCCGGGGAATCAGGAAGTCCGGCAGCGGGTTGTTCGGCACGGTGTCATGGGCCTTCCGCGCGCCTCGTACGCGCCCCGTCATGTGTCCATGAGCGCGTCCACCAGCCCGCCCAGGGCCGTGGCCAGCGCGTCGAGCCCCGGTCCGGCCGGGCCGCCCGGCTCGGTCATGTACAGGTCGCGCCGGATCTCGATCATCAGCGCGCCGACCCGCCGGTCCTTCCCGTAGTGCTTCAGCGGCACGTACGTACCGGGGAAGGGGCTGTTCAGCCCGGTGCCGCCGAATCCGGAGAACGCCGCCTCCGCCAGGGCCAGAAGTCCTGGGGGCGTGTGGAAGCCGTCGGTGCCGAGGCAGACCGGAGGGCGCGGACCGGTGCCGTGCAGTTCGTACGGCAGCGCGGTGGCCGGGTAGGAGTGGACGTCGATGACGACGGCGCGTCCCGTGGCGGCGAGCCGTTCGTCGACGGCCGCGGTCATCGCCCGGGCGTACGGGTGGAAATACCGGTCCAGCAGCGGCTCCGGGTCCGCGTCGGCCGGGCGGAGCGGCTTCCGGTGCGTGGTGCGGGTGTAGACCGCGCCCATGCCGACGGCCAGCATCTCCTCCCGGTCGTCGGGGAACCGCTCGGGGTCGACGACCAGCCTGGACAGGCCGTTGACGAAGCGCCAGGGGGCCACCGCGCAGGCCTCGGAGGCCCTGGCGGCCAGATCGGCCGTGTGGGAGTCCGTGATGTGGTCGAGTTCGGCTTCCAGCGCCTCGTCACCGAGCAGGATGCCGCCGCGTACCTGCTCCGGAACGGCCCGGGAGGAGTGCGGGACGTGCAGCAGCACCGGCGATCCGGGTGCGCCCGGCACGAGGTGGAAGGGGGAAGGGGAAGGGCTCAACGGTCGTTCCTCGTGCGTGTGGACGGGAGGGCGGGGGTGTGGAGCCCGGTGTCCGTCCGCGTCGCGGGCCACCAGGCACCCACCACTCAGGCTTGGGGGTGAATGTGACGTAGCGTATCCATTTCGGGGGCGTCCTGAAGGGCGCCGCGCGGATCGTTGTGCGCTCACGTTCCTACGGTGGCGCCGAGGAGTTCCTGGATGAAGCTCTGCTTCCTCGTCGAAGAGCTGTACCGGCAGGACGGCATGCCGCTCGATGTGGTCCGGCGGCTGAAGGCCCTGGGGCATCACGTGGATGTGGTCAGGCCGGGCACCTCCATGATGTGCGTCTCCGAGGAGATCCGGGGCGGGACCCACGACGCCTGGGTACTCAAGACCGTCTCCGGGGGCCCGGGGCTCACGCTGCTCGAGGCCGCCGCGGCCGTCGGGCTGACCACGGTGAACGACGCCCGCTCCATCCGCCCTGTGCGCGACAAGGCACTGACCTCGGTGATCGCGCGACAGCACGGGCTGCCGGTTCCGGTGACGTACACCGCCCCACGGGCCGCGCTGTTCGCCGCCGTCCCGGAGGAGTTCTTCCCCCTGGTCGTCAAGCCCGCCGAGGGCAGCTCGGGCCGCGGGGTCCGTCTGGTGCCCGGTCCGGCGGGGCTGTCGTCCGGGGAAGGGGAGGAAGCCGGGGGAGGGCGGCTCATCGCGCAGCCCTACGTACCCAACTCCGGTGCCGATCTGAAGGTGTACAGCCTCGCGGGAGAACTCCACGCCACCCGGCGGCAGTCGCCGCTCCACCCCGACCGGCCGGTCGACGAGGGGGGCGTGCCGTTGTCCGCCGAGGTGGCCGCGGTGGCCGCACGGGTCGGAGAGGTCTTCGGGCTCGATCTGTACGGCGTCGACATCGTGCTGGGGCCCGACGGCCCCGTCGTCGTCGACATCAACGACTTCCCCAGCTTCCGGCAGGTCCCCGATTCCGTCGACCGGGTCGCCGACGCCATCCTCGGCCTGGCCAGGCGCGGGAACGGAATCACCGGGCCGGGGCGGCTGATCGGCCCGGAACCGCTCCTGCCCCTGCCTGTGCAGATCCCGGCTCCGAAACCGGCCGTCCTCGTCGACGCGCTGGAGAACAACACCATATGAGGGTGTGCCTGTTGACCGACAAGCCGGATCATCCGATGCTCGCCGCCACGGCCTCCCTGCTGCTCCGGGCGCGGCACGAGGTGACGTACGCCGATCCGGATTCCGCAGGCGTGGCGGACGGAGCCGCCCTCGCCGATGTCTACCTGCTCAAGGCGCACACCTCCTCGGCCCTGGCGCTGGCCCGCACGCTCGAGGCGCGGGGCGCCCGGGTGGTGAACTCGGCCGCGGCGACGGAGCTCTGCCAGGACAGGAGCCGGATCGCGGATGTGGCAGCGGGGGCGGGGATCCCGATGCCGCGTACCCGCACCCTGCCGGCGCTGTCCGCGCTCCCGCCGGACGCGGAGCGGTATCCGCTCATGGTCAAGAGCCGCCACAGCCGTCGCGGGGACCTGGTCGTCCGTGTGGACGGCCCGGAACGGCTTCGCGAACTCGCCGCCGCGTGGCCCGAGGAGCCCGTGGTGGTCCAGGAGTTCACCCCGAACAGCGGCTGGGACCACAAGCTGTGGGTCATCGCCGGCCAGGTGTTCACCGGCCTGCGCCCCGCACCCGGCACGGTGGGGACCACGAGCCCGCTGCCCGCCCCGGTGACCGGTGAACCACCGTCCGCCTGGACCCGGTTGGCCCTGTACGCAGGTGAGGTCTTCGGCCTGGACGTCTATGGGATCGACGTGCTGGACCGCACGGGCGAGCCCGTCGTGGTCGACGTCAACGCCTTTCCCGGCATCAGGGGACCCGAAGGCGCGCCCAGGGCGCTGGCGGCGCTGATCTGCGGGTGATGAGAGGCCGTACGTACCGGGTGGCGGCCCTCAAGCAGTCGCGTAGTCCGCGAGGGACGGTTCCAGCAGGCCGAAGGCGACGGTGGCCTCCTCCTCGAGAATCGCGGCGATCTCGGGGTTGCCACGGCCCGCGAGCGTCAGCTCCTGGATGCGCCGGAACAGTACGCGGTGCACTCCGCCCAGCAGGGCCGCGGCCGTGCACGCGGTGATGTCGTCGGCCGAGGTGCCCGCCGCTTCGGCGAGCGCTTCGGCCAGCGCGTCCTCGCGCCGGTCGTGCAGGCCCCGCAGACAGGTCGAGAGCGTGGGGCTGTCGGCGATCATCCGGGAGAACTCGGGACCGGCGAATCCCGCCACCGGGTCCTGCGCCGCGACGGAGGCGAGGAAGGCGCGGCGCAGGGAGGCGAGAGCCGACTCACCGGCGGCGCGGCCGAGGACCGTACGTGCCAGGCTCTCGGCGAACTCGTCCTGGTGATCCAGCGCCAGATCCTCCTTGCGCGCGAAGTAGTTGGTCACCGTCTTCTTCGCGACCCGGGCGGCGGTGGCGATCTCGGCGATCGTCGTCCGCTCGAAGCCCTGCTCGACGAAGAGCCTGGTCGCGTGGTCGGAGATCAACTGCCGCGTCTCGCGCTTCTTCGTCTCGCGGAGGCCCGTCGGCTCAGTGCTCGTCCGAGTGTTCATGGAGAGAGTTTACGCTCGTTGTACTTTTATACCGGGTGGCGTCATGCGCCACGAATGAGATGACTGCTGGCGTGCATGTCCCCGGCGTGCGGGAGGGCTCGTCGCGCCGCCTCCTGTCCTCCGGCGGGAGCCGGAGGACAGGAGGCGGCCTCGCGCGGTGGCCGTGCGTCGGTGGATCAGCCGGCCCAGACCTCGGCGTCGTCGGCCGGGACGGTGGTGGCGAGCTTCAACTCCTTGCGGGCGGCAACCGTCTTGTTCGGGTCGATGCCGGTGAAGGCCAGGTCGTAGGCGACGTAGAAGTCGTCCGTGTTACCGGCCGTGGCGGCGTCTTCCCACGCCTCCGCGGTCTCCGTCAGCTGCGAGCGGAGCTTGACGGTCTCCGGCTGCTCCACACCCTTCAGGTTCGTCAGGTGGGTGTTCAGCGCGGCCGAAACGGCCTTGGCCTGCTTCTTGTAGCCGGCCAGGTCCTCCTCGACCTGCTCCGCCTCGGGCTGGTTGCTCCACAGCGCCTCGTAGACGGCGCTCGCGCCCTTCAGGTACGCGAGCTGGTCGGCGTTCAGGGACTCGTCCTTGAGCGAACCGGAGAATGTGCCCTTCTCCTTGGCGTACGTGCAGCTCACGGCCCGGTCGCCGGTCTTCCAGCTCGCGCTCGTGGGGTAGTAGTAGAAGAGTTCGACGCCCTTGGGTATCGCCCAGGAGTCGGAGACGAACTTCTGCGACACCGCCGGGCATCGCTCGTCGGCGATCTTCGAAGCACCCTCGTCACCCGGGTAGGCCGACTCCCCTTCAATGGCGAACTCGCCGACGACTTGACCCTCGTGCGCCTCCTCGCAGGGCACGATCTCGACGCTGAACTCCTCGCTCGCCGTCGCCGAGCTGTTCGGGTTGTAACAGTCGCCGGGGGCGAGTGAGAAGACCGACCGCTGACGAACTGCCTTCTTGGCGCCGGCCTTGGCGCTGTCGATGGCGTCGGCACAGCCCACCGCGCCGATCGCGAGAACGGCGACTGCGGCTGACATGCCGCGTGCTGAACGGGACGTGACACCGAAAAACATGACGTGGGCATCCTCAAACGGAAGAAACTGGGAACAGGTGTGCGCATCGTATGGCATAAATGTGACCGCGCTGTGCACGGCTGCCGCCACCCTCCCGGGGTATCGGCGCCCACTGCCTCACGGGGGGTGGGGGCCGTCGTTCCCGCCGGCTGCCCCATGCGGGTCAAGGTGTTTCCGCTGTGCGGGAGTTGTGTGGCCGCCGGTGAGGCGCTGGGAGTGGGCCGCCGGGCGTCCGTGCGGGAAATTTACTCCCGTCGCACTTTTATTGACGAGCGAGATGCGCTCGGGCTAAAATTACTTCCATAGTAAAAATGTGCTCGAGTGAAGGATCTGTATGCGAAGGGGTCGACTCGGCAACTCTCCTCACCGGCCGGACCGACGGGCCTGCCGTACGACGTGGTCGCGAGCCGAAGCGCCGGCCCTGGCGGACGTCCGCCGCCGTTCGCTTCCGGGGGGTGGTCCGGACGCGGACGAGATCCCTCGCCGTCGTACCTGCTGACGCCTCGCCGACTTCCCCCGTGACACGTCACTTCAGCATGAGGAGCCACATGCGTATCACCGCATCCACCGTTTCGCTCACGGTCGAGGACGTCGCCGCGTCCAAGGCCTTTCTCACCACCCACCTGGGTTACGAGGAGACCGCTGCCACCGAGGACTTCGCCTCCCTCGCCCGTGAGGACGCCGCGGCCGATATCGTCCTCCTGCGCCGCGGCATCGACGTACTGCCGGCCGCGCAGCGCGATCAGCTCGCCTCCGGGCTGATCCTCGCCTTCACCCTGACCGGGATCGAGGACGAGGAGAAGCGGCTGCGCGCCGAGGGCGTCGAGATCACGATGCCGTTGCGCGAAGAGCCGTGGGGTGAGCGTCTGTTCCAGGTCACCGACCCCAACGGGGTCGTCTTCCAGTTCGTCGAATGGGCCTCGGTCCCGGATCCGGAGCACGCGTGAGAACACTGCAGACCGCGGCACTCCTCGCCTCGGCCGTGGGGGCAGCCCTGATGGCCGGGCTGTTCACCGCCTTCGCGTACGCCGTCATGCCCGGCCTCTCCCGCACCGGAGACCGGGCGTTCGTCCAGAGCATGCAGCACATCAACCGGGCCGTCATCAACGGCTGGTTCCTCGTTCCCTTCCTGCTGCCGCCGCCGCTGCTGGTGCTGGCAACGGCCCTCGCCGCGAAGGGGTACAGCCCGGGAGCCCTGCCCTGGATCATCGCGGCGCTTGTGCTGTACGCGGCGGCGTTCCTCGTCACCGGAACACAGAACGTCCCGCTCAACGACACGCTCGACAAGGTGCCGCCGGACACGGCACCCGACCGGCTCCGGGACGCGCGCGCCGCGTTCGAGGGCCGCTGGGTCAGGTGGAACACCGTCCGTGCCGCCCTCCACACCGCGTCCCTCGGCGTGCTGCGCCGGGCGCTCCACCTCCATGCGCCGCCGCAGGTGAGCTGAGCCCGTAGGGGACCCTGAGGGGGCCCGGCGGATCAGGCCGTGATGACGATCGCCGGCCTGCTCGGTGCGGGGGCGTCCGACGGCGACGGCGCCGGGGCGAAGACCACCACCCGCAGCGACGCGAACCGCCCGATCCCGGCCGCCGACAGCCGCCGTCACGCCTTGCGGGCGACGGCACACCACATGGGCAGGGTGTCGTCTGGGGTGTCCGACGGTCCGGGACGCCAGCGGGTCAGGGTGACCACGCCCGGCTCCAGGATCTCCAGGCCGTCGCAGAAGCGTTCCACTTCCTTCTGGGTGCGCGGGGTGGCGGAGGCGTTGCTGGCGGCACGCTCGTTGTAGATCCGCATGGACTCGGCGACCTCGGGGGCGGTCACGTCGGCGGCCGGGTGGGACAGGACGAGGTAGCTGCCCGGGGCGAGGCGGTCCAGGAGGCGGCGGGTGATGTCCCACGGGTCCTCGGCGTCCTTGATGTACTGCAGGATCGCCACCAGCATCAGGCCGACCGGCTGCTCCAGATCCAGGGTGCGGGAGGCCGCTTCGAGGATCGCGTCCACGTCCCGCGCATCGGCCTGCACGTAGTCGGTCTGCCCCTCGGGGCCGCTGACCAGCAGAGCGCGGGCGTGGGTGAGCACGATGGGGTCGTTGTCGACGTACACGACACGCGATTCGGGGGCGGCCCGCTGCGCCACTTCGTGAGTGTTGTCCGCGGCGGGAATGCCCGTACCGATGTCCAGGAACTGACGGATCCCGGCCGCCGAGAGGTGCCGCACGGCGCGCCCGAGGAAGGCCCGGTTCGCCCGGACCGACGGCACGATCGTCGGGTTGGCCCCTGCGGCGAGCTCGGCTGCCTCCTGGTCCACCGGATAGTGGTCCTTGCCGCCCAGCCAGACGTTGTAGACGCGGGCAGGGTGCGCGTTCGCGGGGTGGGGCGTGGGCGGCGGGTACTCGTTCAACGTTTCGTCACCTCGTGCGGGCGAGAGGCCAGGCCGGACTCGTGTCCGGCCACGGTACTACCCCCTCTGTCCGCCGCCCGCTGTGTACTGCCAGGTCGTGCACGGCCAGGAACTGCAGGTGTAGTTGAAGGGCGTTGTGCCCACATAGGTGTAAGGCTCCTTCGTCCGGGGGCGGGCAGCAGCAGGTTGTTCCGCTCAGCCGTTCCCGCGCCGGCCCAGGACCCTCGCGGTGTAGTCGGCCAGGTCCTGCCTCATCTGTTCCGGCGTCGTGTTCAGCTCGCCCGTCAGGTGTTCGACCAGGTCGGCACGCGTCGCGGCCAGGAGGGCGTGTGCGGTGAAGGCGGCGGTGGGGGCGGACGGGATCCGCTCCAGCGTCTCCTTGACCGTGCGGTGCCACCACGCGTAGTGCCCCGCGGCGTAGGGGCTGCCACTGCCCGACTCCTCCAGGGCCAGGGCCAGGTGGCGGTTGTCCAGCTTGAAGCCGAGCACCGCGTCCAGCAGGGCCGGTACGCGTTCGTGGGGCGGGGTCGAGGGGCCGAGAGGAGCCGGGCCCGACTCCACTGCCTCGCGCACCGGTTGGATGCGGGCCTCGTACAAGGCATGGATCAGGCCGGTCCGGTCGCCGAAGCGGCGGAACAGGGTGCCTTTGCCTACTCCGGCGGCCGCTGCCACGTCGTCCATGGACACGCTGCGTGGGCTGTCGCTGCGCGCGAAGAGCGAGTCGGCCGCTGCCAGTACGGCCTCGCGGTTGCGGACGGCGTCGGCGCGCTCCTTGCGCTCGGGCATGACCTCTCCAGTTGCTAAACGGACCGACGGTCCGTATTGTTTCGAAGGTAAGCGGACTTGCAGTCCATATCTTAGGGGTGATGATTTCGGATGAGTGACGCCATGAGCCCGGCGGACCTGTACCGCCACAGTCTGCGGCTTCTGCTGGACAAGGACATCGACGCCTGGGTCGCCTTGGTCGACGACGACGCGCTGTTCGAGTTCCCGTACGCGCCGGACGGCTTCCCCTCGAAGCTGGAGGGAAAGGAGGCCGTCGCCGCGTACATGCGGGGCTATCCCGACTCCATCGACCTGCGTGAGGTCACCGGGCTGAAGATCCACGAGCTGCGGGACGAGGACACCGTCATCGCGGAATGGCGCGGAGTGGGCCGCATCGTCGCCACCGGGGCTCCGTACGAGATGCCCTACGTCGCCGTGGTCACCGTCAAGGACGGCCGGATCGCCGGTTACCGCGACTACTGGAACCCGCTCGCGATCCCCGGTTCTCTCGCCGACGCCGTGTTCTTCGATGCCGTATGAGGAGTGACATGTCCGACCGCACGCTGGTCGTCGGGGCAACCGGCACCACAGGCAGCCGAGTTGTCCGGCAGCTCATCGAGCAGGGCCACCCCGCCGTTCCGGCCTCCCGTGAGCCCGGCCCTTCGGCCGGCACGCGGGCCGTGCGCTTCGACTGGTACGACGCCGACACCCATGCCGCCGCGCTGCGCGGCGTCGGTCGCGTCTATCTCGTACCGCCCGTCGGCGATCCCGCGCCGACCGCCGTCATGCGGCCCTTCCTGGCACAGGCGCGCGCCGCCGGGGTGCGGCGCGCGGTGCTGCTCAGCTCGTCGGCCGTCCCGGCCGGAGGGCCGGCGGCGGGGCGGGTTCATGAGCTGCTGGCCGACGGGCTGTTCGAGGAGTGGGCCGTCCTGCGGCCGTCCTGGTTCATGCAGAACTTCACCGGCCGGCATGTGCACGCCGAGAGCCTGCGGGCGGACGGTGTGGTGGCCAGCGCGACGGGTGACGGGCGCGTCGGCTTCGTCGACGCCGAGGACATCGCGGCCGTCGCCGTGCGGGCGCTGACCGACGCGGTGGCGCCCGACACGGATCTGGTGCTCACCGGCCCCGAGGCGCTGAGTTACGACCAGGTCGTGGCCCTCGTGGGCGAGGCCACCGGGCGGCCCGCCACGCACCGGAAGCTCACGTACGAGCAGATGCGTGACCGTCTGACCGCCGACGGCATCCCCGCGGAGTTCGCGGCCATGCTCGCCGGTATGGACCAGGCCATCGCGGAGGGCGCGGAGGACCGCGTCACCAGCACCGTCGAGCGCATGACGGGCCGGCCCGCCCTCAGCTTCCGCGCACATGTGGAAGCGGCGATGCGGCAGGAGACCGGCCGGAGTCCCCGGTAGGGCGGGACTTCGGTGCGCCGGTGCGCCGGTGCCCGTCGGCGTCGGGGTGGACGGTCCGACCAGGCCCGATCGCCTGAGGGGGCTCAGCCGGCGAAGGGGGTACGGATGGCGGCGATGTCGAACTGCAGGCGGAGCCTCTCGCTCACCATCGCTCCGCCCTCGGCCAGCCGGGCGTTGTAGGTGAGACCCCAGTCGGAACGGTTGATGGTGGTGGTCCCGTCGAACCCGACGCGCTCGTACCCGAACGGGTCGGTGACGTAACCGATGTACGTCAGGTCCAGGGTCACGGGCCGGGTGATGCCCCGGATGGTGAGGTCACCGGTCATGCGGTAGACGTCCGTGCCGACGAGTTGCACGGCGGTGCTCGTGAAGCTCAGACGAGGGTGCGACCCGGCGTCCAGGAAGTCGCGGCCGACCAGGTGCGCGTCGCGCTGTTCCACACCCGTGTCGACACTCGCGGTGACCAGCGAGATCTCGGCCCGCGAGCGGGCAGGGTTACGCCCGTCGAAGTAGAGACGGCTCTCGTACTCCAGGAACGCGCCGCGCACCGTCGTCACCATGGCGTGCCGGACGGAGAAGCCGATCCTGCTGTGCGCGGGGTCGATCATCCACTCTCCGGTGAGAGCCGCCAGACGGGGATCGGGCAGAACTGCCGCGCCGGTGGCCGTCGGGGCGGCAGCTGGCTCCTCCGTACGGGGCTCCGGACGTCGGAGCAATGAGCTGCGGCTGAAGAGGTTCATGAAACATTTAGTTACGCCGACGTATGCGGGACCCGCAAGAGCTGATCAAGGAACCCGAACATTCATGGTCAGACCTTCACAGGGTGACGCGTCGGCGAAGCGGAGGCGTCGGCGGTTCACCCCCCACCTCCGGGAAACAACGCTGCGGCGGAGCGAACAAGACTCCGACCTTATCCCGACGTTCTGTGTTCTCGTGCTCACTCACGGGACTCCACCCCCACCTGGGTATCCGTCGCCATGAGCCCGGCGGAGCGGACCCGCTCCGAAGCGGCGTCGGTACGGGCCCCTGAATCCTCCTCTCCTACTGCCGGTTTCAGCGGATCGGGGCGAGCTCTAAAGGTGTTGCCGTGCTGACGAGCACTTGGTAGATCTCGGACCATGGACATCACCCGCATCCCCGCCGAGCCCGACGCCACCACAGCCGCCACCGCGGTCATGGCTGAACTCGCCGGCCTCGGAAGCCGGTCCTTCGCGCTGCCTGCTGACGCCGCGCTGAGCCCGGTGCTGCCCGAGAGCGGGGGCGTGCCGACGGTCTGGGTGACGGCGGGCGGGGCGTCCGTCGAGGAAGGCGTGGTGCTCTACGTCCACGGGGGCGGATTCGAGCACCGCATGCCGGAGCTGATGAACCTGACGGCCCACCAGGTCTCCCGGGCGACCGCCCGCCCTGTGCTCGTCGTGCACTACCGGCTGGCCCCGGCCCACACCTATCCGGCTCCGCTGGACGACGTCGTCGCCGTCTATCGGAGCCTGCTCGACCAGGGGGTGCCCGCTGCGAAGATCGTCGTCTTCTCCGAGTCCTCCGGTGCCACGCTGGCGTTGTCCGCCCTGCTCGCCCTCAAGGAGTCCGGCACCGCTCTCCCCGCCGCCGTCATCGCCAACTCCGCGATCACCGACCTCACTTTGTCCAGCCCGTCCATCGACGCGAACGCCGCTCACGACTCAGGCGTCGACCGCGCCCTGCTCACCCGTCTCATCGGCCAGTACCTGGGCGGCGCCCGGCCTGACCAGGCACCGCAGTCACCGATCCAGGGCACCCTCGACGGCCTTCCGCCGCTGTTGCTCACGGTCGGGACTTCGGAGGCACTCCTGGACGACACCCTGCGTTTCGCGCAGGCGGCCTCGGATGCCGGAACCCAGGTCTCCGTCGAGGTGTACGAGGCGATGCCGCACGTATTCCAGATCACGATCCTGTCCGAGCAGAACCCGACAGGCAGGCGACTGCTGGAACGCATCGCGAAGTGGGTCGCCGACGCCTAGGGCGTGTTCCAGGTTCAGATCACTGTTGGGTCAAGTCGCTTCGCCGGAGTGGCTCGGGGCGGGAGACATCCGGGGTGACGCGAGGCGATCTGACGGATGCAGAGGGGGAGTTGTTCGAGCCGCACCTGCCGCTCGGAGTGAGCGGTCCGATCCCTGACCTGCGTAAACAGTTGAACGCGGTGATGTGGAGGTTCCGGACCGGGAGCCCGTGGCGCGACATCCCCGAACGCTACGGGGCCTGGTCCACCGTCTACGGCCGGTTCCAGAAGTGGGCCCTTGCGGGCACCTTCGAGACGCTGATGGAGCGGATGATCGCCGAGGCGGCCCGGCGAGGACAGGCCGATCTGGACCTGGTCAGCGTCGATTCAACCGTCGCAGGCGCGCATCACCACGCGGTCGGCATGGCCGTCGACCCGGAGCTTGTGGAGGAACTCGTGAAAGCCGCAGAGGAGGGAAAGGGGCTCCAGCAAAGGGACAATCCGCTCAGGTGACCGGCGAAGGCGACCGGTCGAGGAAGCGTTAGGTGCCGAGCGACGACGAATACGCCGCCGCCACAAGGCCCGCCTGAAAGCTGCCGCGTTGGGGCGCTCGCGGGGCGGGCTGACGGTCAAGACGCACCTGGCCACCGACCGGCGGTGCCGCCCGCTGTCGTTCGTGGTGACGCCGGGACAGGCGGCCGACAGTCCGCGTTTCGCCGGGGTCCTCGGCCGAGTCAGGATCCGTGGGCCGGTCGGTCGGCCCCGCACCCGCCCCGGGGCCGTCGCCGCCGACAAGGCGTACCCCTCCCGCGCGAACCGCTCCTACCTGCGTAAACGCCGGATCCAGGCGGTGATCCCGGAGAAGACGGACCAGGCCGCCCACCGCAAGAAGCGTGGCTCGAAGGGCGGCCGCCCCCTCTCCCGCGACGCCGAGCTTTACAAGGAGAGGAACACCGTCGAGCGCGGCATCAACAAGATCAAGGAGTGGCGAGGGCTGGTTACCCGCTACGACAAGACTCCTGCCAGCTACCTCGCCGGACTCCACCTACGTGGATCGATCATCTGGCTCCGGAGTCTCCGCCCCACATGATCCGAACCTGGAACGCGCCCTAGTCCCGCTAGCAGGATCGTGCCGAAGCGCCAGCTCGGCGAACTTCCCGCCCAGCCAGTCAGCCACCTCCCTCGACGATTCGGACATGGGGTAGCCACCACGAGAAATAGTCACTCCTCGCAACCGTATGTGCACATATAGTCATTACTGTCGTGGGTGAGTGGGGGCGCCGACGGTCCACGAAGTCAGCAGTAACGACCCCTCAGGAGAGGCATGTCGCACATCACCGGTACGGTGCAGACGCTGTCGCCCACTGTCACCATCGGGCCCGCCTCGGGCGCGCCCCCAACCTCGCCCGGCACCTGGGCGTTCGACTTCCCGCACGTACCCGCGCCGTCGGGCACCAAGCTGGTCGTACTGCACTTCCGCGATGTGAGCTTGCCGGCGAATAACCGGCTGGAGGTCGATCTCGGCTACGGCAAGGACGTGTTCACCGCCGCCGACGGCACCGAGTTCTGGACCCGTCCGGTCAATGTGTACGCGTTTCCCGCGGGGCGGGTGCCGATCCGCTATTTCACCAACGGCGCCACCACTGGCGGGGCCACGCTCGACCGGTACGCGCGCGGTGAGCGGCACGCGGGCGAGCAGGACCCGAGCGCTTTCTCCCACAGTGACCCCTTCCTGGGCGAGGCGGTGTACACGGAGCCGAAGTACGACCCGTTCTGGTTCTGCCGTACGCCACCCGACTGGGAGAACGCGGTGTGCGCGGCGCCCGCCTCGGACGTCCGTGCGCGGGTGGGGAAGAGCGTCGGCATGATCGTGGCGGTCCACGGCACCCATCTGTCGACGTGCTCGGTCACGCTCGTCGAGCCGAACGTGGTGCTGACGGCCGGTCACTGTCTGGAGGACGTGGTCGCGGAGGCCGCCTCGGCCTCGGTCACCTTCGACTACGCCACCAACTGCGGCGGCGCGCGTCCCCCCGCGTACGTGGCGCGCTTCCACAAGGTCGTGAAGGTGATCAGGCACCGCTGGGACCCGACTACCGGCGTCGACTACTGCCTGCTGCAGCTGGAGGTGCCCACGGCGGGCCTCGGGATCACCCCGGTCCCGATCAGAGCCGACCTGCCCGGCGCCGGGGAGTCCGTCTTCGGGGTGCACCACCCCAATGGGGCGGTGAAGAAGCTCTCCCCGCCGCACGCCTCGTTCGGCGGCGTCCTCAGCAGTTCGACGGCGGCGGTCGACACCGACTTCGACGTCTCGGGCGGCAGTTCCGGCTCCGGGCTCTTCGACGCCTCGGGCCGGGTGATCGGTGTCCTGTCCAGGGGCAGGGCATGCCGGCTCTCGTACTATCCGACGGCAAGCATGCTCCGCGAACTCGCCGTGCCGCCGGGGCCGGCGGTCAACCGGGACGTAATGGTGGTCGTCGACCGCTCGGGCAGCATGCAGGAGAAGGCCGGAACGGGCCGCGACCGGACGAAGATCGAGGAGGCGCGGGACGCGGCCTCGCTGTTCGTGAGACTGGTCCGCGCCGGTACGGGGAACCGGCTCGGTCTGGTGTCGTTCAGCACTGCGGCGAGCGCGCCCGTGGACTTCGCCCTGGCACCGGTCACCGATGCCACCAAGGCCACGCTGGCCGGCCCGTCGCCCTTCGCCAGCGGGGTCATCGGGGCGCTCGGGCCGGGCGGGATGACGACGATCGGCGGTGGTCTCGCCGCCGCACGCGGCCAGTTCCCGGCGCCCGGCGCTAGCCCGCGCTCGATCCTGCTGCTCACCGACGGGCTGCAGAACACGCCGCCGATGGTGGCGGACGTGCAGGGCTCCCTCGCCGGTATCGACATCAACGCGGTCGGCTTCGGGACCGAGACCAGCCTCGACGGGGCGCTGCTCACCCAGCTCACGCAGGAGCACAACGGGCTGTACACCCGGGCCGGGAACGGCCTCGCGCTGAAAAAGTTCTTCGGTCTCGCCTTCGGGAACATCTTCGAGTCGGGCGCGCTCCTCGACCCCGAGTTCGACATGCCGTCGGCGCAGCGGCGGAGCGACCCGATCCCCTTCCATGTGTGTGGGGAGGAGTCGCTGACCGTGGTGGTCGGCTGGGACAATACGGAGGGGAAGCTCCTGATCTCGCTGGAGAGCCCGGGCGGCAACTCCGTCTCCGCCTCCGGCACCGGGGTCGTCTCTGAGAACGGCAGGACCTGGGCCTTCCTGCGGGTGCCGCTGCCGTTCGGCGAGGACCGCGACGGCCAGTGGACGGCCCAGGTGCACCGGCCGGGCGGCGGCGAGATCCCGCCGCCGGGTGTGGACCTGCGGTACTTCGTGCAGGTGGTCGCCTCCGGCGGGCCGCGGCTGGACCGGGTACCGGGCCCCACCCGCTACTACACCGGCGACGTGGTCAATCCGCTCGTCTTCCTGCACTACGCGGAGGGCGGCAGCCCGCACCACCCCCGGATCGACCTCACGGTCACCCGGCCCACGTCCGGCGCGGGCAGCGTCCTCACGCAGGCGGGTCTCGGCGCCTCTGTGACCGTCGGGGGTGACACCCTCCCGGCCCGGCACGCGACCCTGCGCGCCCTGGAGAAGGCCGCCGGAAAGCCGCTCTTCGAGTACGCGAGCGAGACCTTCCCGCTCTTCAACGACCCCCAGCACACCGAGGGGGCGTTCGAGGCCGGCGGCCTCTTCGGCAACCCACTGGCCGAACTCCTCACGGTAGAGGGCAACTACACCTTCCACGCGCGGGCGGTGTACGGGGAGGGGTGCGCGTCTAGCCGCGAGACGCAGTGGACGGTGCACGTCGACGTCTCCGTGGACCCTGAGCAGACGGGCGTCACCGTCGGCGGCGGGCCGGACGGGGGCACGCTCACGCTCGTACCGCGCGACCGGTACGGCAACCACCTCGGCCCCGGGCGCTCCGACGGACTCCCCCTCGACGGAGTGCCCGGCACCACGGTTACCGGACCGGTGAAGGACAACGGCGACGGTAGCTACACCGTGCCGGTCACCTGGGTCCCGGGGAGGCCCGGCGCGCCTGGCGTGATCGTCTCCCAGCCGGGGCGCCCGCCGGTGGTCGTGGGCGGCGAACACCGGCCGCCGGACGGCGACCCGTGTGGCACGGCCTGCTGTGAGGCAGCTCTGCGCGGCTTCGTACGAGCCCTATGCCGCTGCCTCGTCCACCCGCCGCACGGGCCGCATGGACCGCACAAGCCCTGCGTCCCGCACGGGCCGGTGCCGGCCGACCCGCCGCAGGAGCCCCTCCGGCCAGCAGGTTCCGACCGGCCAGAGACTCCTCCCCCGGGTGGCGGGAGTGGAAGTGGGGGCTGCTGCGGCTGACCGCGGCGTGCCCGGATCCGGGCGCTTTCTCTCGCAGTTCTGCGACGAATGGCGCCTCGCCGGCGCCGCCATCCTGTGCTGGGCCCGCGGCTGGTACGCACACCGCGGCATCACCGACCTGCCCACAGCCCTGCGCGACCTCCTGCCGCTCGTCGACATCGACGTCTGACCGAAGCGACGAAGTGGACCCCGGCGATCACATCGTCGGGGTCCACTGCTGTTCAAGATCAATCGCGGACCGTTCCTAATCTCGCAGGTTCGCCATGGTCGGGTCGGCATTGATCTGTTTCGAGCTCCGCACCGCGCCGAGCACCGCGGCCGGGTGCTTATCCGGCCACTCCTCGGGCTCGACCACGGTCGGCCGGCCGACCCCACGCTCGAGAATCTGGCGCAAAAAGTCGTAATCCATCAGTTGGACCAAACGATCAACCCACCGATCAGACAGGGCAGACGCATCGGGACGGAAGGCACCGGGTTGATGGAGGGCTTGAACGTAAGATCCGGGCGAGCGGCTGTGTGCCGAGGGTGAGCGGCACCGCGAGGCGCACTACCAGTCGGGCTGCCCAGCACCCTCAACGCTGGGTAGCGACTGCGTGCGGGGCTGCCCCGCACGCAGCCCGCGTCACCCGGGTAAACGTGCACGCCTCGCACACCTGCCCCGCCCGTGCCAGCATTGTCCGCATCGCGGCAGTTTCGCCCGCACGGCGATCCCCTAGGCAAGCGGCGGTTCGCATGATCGACCTGTACACGATCGGCTCTCAGCACCCGGGTACCGATCCCACCTGGACCACCATCGACATCCAGGGCACGGTGAAGAACCAGCCCATCACCCCGGCGCGGCGGTTGGCGGGGCTGACGTACAAACCGGCGACACGGCTCTACTACACCGTGGCGCCCACCAACCCCGAGGGCCCGCTCCTGTGCAGCATCAGCACGGCCGGAGCGCTGGAGATCCTGGGCCCGACAGGCCAGAACATGACCGGCGGAATCGCCTACCACGGCGCGGACGACTGCTTCTACGCGCTCTCGAACGAGTTCGACGGATCCGTCAAGTTCTATCGCATCACCATGAGCGGTCAGGCCAGCGAACTGTTCACGATCGCCCTCGGCAAGGCCGTCGGCCTGACCTACGTGCAGGCCAGCGACACCTTCTACGCGCTGATCACGCAGGACAACTTCACCTGGTTCTACTCCATCAAGAAGAGCAGCACCGTGACCAAGCTCTTCGGCGCCGGGTTGCGCGTGTTCGGCGGGCTGTGCCACTCGCCGTCGGAGAACCTCTTCTACTTCGTGGCGAACGAGGAGGACGGCTTCTCCTACCTGTGGACGCTCGCGCTCAGCGGCAGCGTCGTGAAGCGGATGGGCCTCGGGTACCACTTCAACCACGCCGGCATCAGCATGTCCCCGTGGTTCGGCGGGTCCATAAACATCAAGAGCCCCCTCGAAGGAGAGCGCTTCGTCAGCGGCGAGACCACCTCGCTCGACGCGAACATCCTCAACGCGACCGGGCCGTCCTGGAACAGCGATGGCATCGCCTGGCAGTCGAGCATCGACGGCGCGCTCGGCACGGGCTCGCCCACTGCCACCCTGTCACCCGGTACCCATGTGATCACCGCCTCGAAGGAGCGCCTCAAGCAGAGCGTCACCGTACGCGTGTTCGCTGACCTGGGGGCGCTGTACCAGGCGGCACCCTCACCGACGGAGATCGGCCGCGTGCTCGGAGACTTCACGTTCCACTGGGTGGACGGCACCTCCGGCGACCCAGCCCAGCAGTGGGCCTCGTATCCCGGGTTTCCCTTCGACCAGACCTCCCCGAACCCGTCGCGCACTGCCGTCATCGCCAAGCTCGACGTGCTACGTCACCAGCGCTTCTCCCAGCCACTGCCCTACGGGACGGCCGCGACCGCCTACGAGCAGGTGCGACTGAACACGCACACCATCCGCATCTCGCTGGACACCCCGCTCAACATGGCGGGCGGCGGAGTGATCAACCTCAACCGCTCATTCACCACCTGGTGGAACAACCCGGCCACGCCTACCGTGGCCGCCCCGTACGTCCACTCGCTGTACCTGTTCAACCACGAGAGCCGGCACAACGAACCAGGCGACCCCGGCCACACCACGTGCACCGCGTGGACCGGCGCTCCCGGCGTCAACAACGGCATGGACGCGAAGTTCGAACCCGGCAGCGGCTACGCCCGCGCGACGCTCTACGTCATGTGGGTCTACAAGCACGCGCGTTACGACCCCCCGGCGATCCGCACGGAGGCGAAGAACATCACGTCGCAGTTCAAGAACCGCTTCTGCGCGCATCCCACGAGCTCGAACCCCCTCGTGCAGGCGCTGCTCACCGAGCTATGGAACGCGTGAGCCGTCCCGAACGCGTGAGCCCTCCTAGTTGATCTTGAACCTGCGCGGCGTGACCGTGGGGTCGTTGACTTCTTCGTGCGTGGACTTGCAGGGTCGGCTTTGTCGGCGGTGTGCACGTCGTAGCGTGCTGTGTGCTGGTTGTTCCTGAGGCTGGCTGGTCGTCCTGGGCCGGGCCGGCGGAAGTGCCGAAAATCGCTACGGACTCGTGCGCGGGTCAGGGCTCTGGCGTAGTCGTGTGGGGCCCGGTTCATGGCGGTCTGTCAGCTCGGTGGCACCCGGAAAATGGCAGGCGCGGGCTGGTACCCAGGCCGTGAAGTTTGCGGCTGGGGCGTGTCGTCAAGGGCCTGCGGGTGCGAGGATTTCGATGCCGGTGGTGGCTTTGTAGCTGGTCCGGTCGATGCGGGGGCCTCGGGCCTGGTACTTGGAGATGGCGCGTTTGACGATGCGGGGGCTGACGCGTAGCCGTCGTTCGGGCAGCAGCCCCGCGAGGACGTGTCGGCCGATGATGCCGGCCAGGTCGACGAGTGTGTCCGCGATCACGCCCGCGGCCAGGACGATCTGGTCGCGGGCGGCCTGCCAGGCGATGGAGAATCCGGCCCGGTCCGGATCGGTGCCGGGCCGGGTGCCGGTGGCGTCCGCCATCGCGGTCCGCAGCAGTTGGTAGACCACGAGGAGTGCGTGGATCTCCTGGTTGATGCCTTTGGGAGTCCGGGCGCGAAGGACCCTGCCGCCCAGGATGGTCGACTTCAGTTCCAGGTAGGTGGTTTCGATCTCCCAGCGCTGGTGGTAGAGCGTGGCCAGTTCACCGGCGGGGTGGCGGTGGTGGTCGAGCAGGGTGGTGGCCAGCCGGTAGAGGCCGGTGTGTTTCCCGGTTCTGGTGGTGACCGTGATCTCGCAGTCGACGACGCGGACTTGTACCGGTCCGAGGACGGAGAGGTAGGAGCCGTCCCGGTAGCGGGCCAGAACCGGCATCCGGCGGCCGTTCTTGAGCCGGACCAGGACCTCGGCCCCGGTGACCGCGATGTCGTTGATCAACCATTGGGCGGCGAAGTTGCGGTCGGCCAGAAGGATCATTCCCGGTCGCAGGCTGGGCAGCAGGCGTGGGGCATAGGTGGTCTCACCCGAGGTGGTGGGTCCGAAGACGGCGTCGATGAGAGTGCGGGTGCCGCAGGCGACCAGGGCCAGCAGACGGACCTGCGGGTAGCCGGTCCCGCCGTGGTTGCCCGCCTGCTTGGTGAACCGGGTCAGGACCGCGGGGTTGTCGGGCACAGTCATGGTGGTGCCGTCGACCGCGACCACCAGCAGACCGCGCCACCATGCTCCCGGTGTCCGTGGCCCGGCCACGGGGCCCTTCAACAGGTCGAACAGCCATTTCAGCGGTGCGGCGCCGATACGGCGGCGGGCCTGGGCCAGCGCGCTCGCCGACGGCGCGGCCAGGGGCAGACCGGCCAGCGCACCCGTGAGCTTGCGCCAGACCCCGGGGTATCCCACCTCCGGGAACAGACACGCGGCCAGCAGCAGGTAGACGACCACCCGAGACGGCAGATCCCGCAGTCGTTCCTGGACCCTGCCGGTCGCCTGTTCGTGTTTGCGTACCGTACGTCTCGCCACGGACATGTGCGGCGGCCCCAACCGGCATCGCGTTCGTATCGAAGCCGCCGATCGGGGCAGGGCGCGCGGACCGGGCCGGAGCGGGGGCCGTCGTCGATCGGCCAAGTCTCCCTGCTGAAGCTGTGCCTGGTCCGGTGGCAGCGGGTTCAGGACCGCCGCTCAACGGCTGGCGCCTGCGCCACGAGCGTCTCGCCCGGTTGAACCGTCAGCTCAGCATGGGCCGGCAGGTGGAGGGGAGACGACGGCAGTTACGCGTCGGTCGTCTCGTCGCCGGCTTCGCAGGCCTGCTCGGAGCCGTGCTGGCCGACGGGCCGTAGGGACACGGGCGGATCGGCTGAAGACGTGCGCTACACTTGATCTTGGTCAGGCGGTGCGCATCTCGCGCCCCCTTCCATGCGTTGGTGGTCCAAGGAAAGACGCTTCGCTTCCTGCGGAGAAATGCAGGTGCAAGGCCTGCCCAGCGCTCCATATGAGCCCCGCCCCCGCCCAGGGGGCGGGGCTCATGCGTTGACGCATGCAGGTGCTCATCCGCTCCTGCTCGTTCTGCAACCCACAGCTCGGTCAGGGGCGCTGCACTTCCACCACTGCCCACACCGTCGTGCCCGGCCCGTCCGTGCAGGGATACCAGCCCCAGCGTGGTCGGCCGGCGGGTGAGCGGGTGTCGCATCCGGCGTGGGGTGGCTGCCCTCGGTGGTCAGGCAGCGCGTGCCGCAGATGCCCGGCCGCCCCCAGGGCGTTCAGTGCGATGGAGGCGGCCACCTGGCCGTACAGCGGCAGGTGTCTTTGGCCGACGACTTGATGTCTGTCGCCGCGCCGTCGGGAGCCGGCCGACGTAACCGGCGATGTACCGCTCGCGCCGTATGCCGGCGGTCACCTCGATGTGGTCGGCCCGGGGGCCGGGCCGGCCACTCGTACGTTCATGTCGCAGGGGAAGTGTGCGGCACACCGAGGCTGTCGAGGCGGCGCAGCAGTGCGGGTTTGCCCTGGTGCGCACGGCGTAGTGCGGCGGCTCGGCGGTCGAAGCCGGTGCGGTCGCCGGCCCGGTCGGAGAGTTCCCGCAGGTCTCCGAGGAGGGCGGCGGCCGTGTTGTATGCGGAGGCCTTCTTCTGGGCGATCAGCCGGTCGATGTCCTGCCACGCGGTCTCAGGATCCGCAGCGAGCGCGGTCAAGTGCGTCTCATGCCGCCTGGCGGCCTCCTCCTGCCGGAGCTGTTCGGCAGCCGCGCGTTCCTGTGCCCGGAGCTTCGCGCTCAGGGTGCGCCGGGTGTGGGCGGCGTCCAGGAGCTGGGCGGCGCTACGGCGCTCGCCGTACGCGGGCGCCGGGGTGACCGAGGCTGCGGCCCGGCGGTAGCGGGCCAGGAGGTCGGGGCCGAGGGAGGGCGCTGTGCCCTGGGCGGAGCGCAGCAGGAGGTCGTCCTTCTCGGACGCGGGCAGAGCGGAGATCCATGTGGCGAGGTCCGGCTCCGCGTCCGCTGTTCCGGTCGGGGCCCCCTCGGCCGCTACCGCCAGCAGGTCGGGGTCGAGGCCCAGGAAGTCGGCCAGCGCCTGCTGCGGCCCGGTGAGGCTGCCCAGACCTGGTGGGACGGGTGGTTCGCGCTCCGCCTGGTACTCCTCCTCGTCCGCGTCGTGCAGTTCCCACGCGGTGAGGCCGATCAGCCAGGTGAGGTAGAGGGGGCGCAGGTCGCCGGAGGCGAGTTCGTACCGGATCCCGATGATCGAGGAGAGCGGGAGATCACCGGACTCGTCCCAGTCGTCCGCCTCCTCGGGGTCGTTGAAGAAGTGCAACAGTGTGTGGGCGCCGTGCGTCCAGGCTTCGAGGGAGTCGTCGCCGAGATAGGGCCGGACGGTCTCCAGCGGCAGGTGCTGAGCGGGCAGACGCAGCATGATGCGACGGGTGCCCCAGTTGGCCCAGTAGAGATGGGCGTCGTAGTGCCGCTCCATGAGCTGGGCCGGATCGCCCCGGAAGTCACCCCACTGGTATTCGTTCACGAAGCGGGTCGGTGTGATCTGCGCACGGGTGGACAGGCGGCGCACTGCGACCAGCTCCGCACTGGTCAAGGGGCGGTCCACGGCGAGGAATTCGTAGTACTGGTATTCGCTCACGGCCGTCGATCATACCGACGCGGAGCACGACTTTGGTACTGGTGGGCTCGCGTATTCAACTGTCGCCAATTCACCATGGAATCCACCCTGTTAATGACCGTGTGTGGTCGCCGGGGGCGTGCTGATTCCGGATTCCATCAGACTCGGATGCGAAGCAGGATGTGAGGACGCGGTGGCAGACAGGGGTGGTGACGGAGGCGGACGCCCCAGGGCCTGCTTTCGGATTGCTGCGGCGCGGCCGGCAGTCTTGGGGGACGCCGAGATCGTCGATCAACTTGGAGAGCGCGAAGGGATGCAGCGGCTGACCGGCTCGCCGGCCGGGAAACAGCCAGGGCTCGAGAAGGCCCAGACCGAAAGGTCTCCGGCCTGGGCCTTCCGCGCTTGTTGGAGGACAGATGACCCTCCCGGAGGGTTACTTCACGTCGACGTAATCCGCCGCGGAGGCGACCGCCGGGGTGGTGGACGTGCCTGCGAAGGAGTAGCGGAAGTAGCCGTCCGCCGTGGCCTTCGTCGTCGCCCTCAGGTTGCCCTTGCTGTCCGTCGTGACGGTCTTGAGGGTCTTGTAGGTGCTGGTGCCCTTCTTCTTGAACTGGAGCTTCACCGGCTGCTTGGTGTAGCCGGCGTACTTGTAGGTCTCCCAGTTGGCGCGGGTCAGGGCGCCCGTGACGGTGATCGTCTTGTTCTTCGTCACCGGTTCCGGCGAGGCGTTGACCGTCAGCCTGGAGCTGCGCAGGACCTTCGCCTTCGCGGCGGAATCCTTGGTGATGTAGTCACCGTCGTTGGCCAGGGCGTGGGCTCTCACGGTCCAGGTCCCGGCCGTGGTGTTGTCCTGAGGATGGATGCGCGGGTTGATTTTCAGCGTGTGGGTGCAGGTGGTCGTGGTGAAGCTCTGGCGCACGCACTTGCCCGCAATGTTGCCGGGGATCACGAGACCGTAATAGTCGCCGTTCGGGAGGGGCGTGTGCCACATGACCGGGAAGGTATTTCCGACCTCGATGCCCGAGTCGTCCGTGGCGGTCACCGCGATGGTGAACGTCTTCACGTCCGTGGTCCCCAGGACGATGTCCTTCCCACCGTTGACGACCACCTTCGTGATCCTGATGTCGCCCGAGAAGTCATCCGCCTGGGCGGCCGCCGGAATCGTGAGCGCGGACAGAGCGAGGGCCCCGGCGAAGCCTGCCACGGTGGTGCGGTGACGCATAAAGGCGTTTCTCCCATGTTCCAGCGCCTCAGGAACGTCCCGAGGCGGAGCTGACAATGCCCACCCGGTACGCGGGTAGCACGGACATGACCATCAGGCCGCAGGAATGGTTGCCCATCGATCACACGGCTGCCAGGACGAGCGCGGGGCTCACGCCCTCTTCCGGCCTCGGTTGGCACAGCTACTGGTGGGCTCGCCTATTCAACTGTCACCAGTTCCCCGCAGAACCCACCCCCACTGGTGACCGTGTGTGGTCGTCAGCGGCGTATCAGCTCCAGTTGCCTCCGGCCTCCGATGGTCAAGCCATCTCGTCTGTCCATTTGGAACACGCCCGTGTAATCCTTCGCACCTTCGGTTCGACTCCACGCCACGCGGCAGCATTCTTGTCTCCGCTTCGAGCGGCTACGCGGAGTTCCGCAACCATCCTCCGGTAGACGGGGGGAGGGAGGATCGGCGTTCCGATCGCGCGATAGCCGGTGTTCAGGCGCGTGTCGAGCGCGCGAGCAAGTGCATCGATATCTTCGAAGCATGCCCGGGAAGGGCCCGGTCCTGGCCGCATCCTGGGCAGGTGCCGCGTGTCCGGACGGCGTAGTCCGAGCAGGTCCGGCAGACGTATCCGTCCGGCCAGGTGCCAGCCTTGTGTCTGCGGCGGCCGCAGCGGCAGCACTCGGCCATGTACCAGCGCTCGTACTGTTCGTCGGTGGCGTAGGGGCGGGTCATGCGTCGGGCAGGATGCGGGCGGCGCGGGGGCGGAGCTTCGCGACGTTCGCGGGCGGGGCGGGCAGGTCGCCGGTGGCGGTCTTGCGGACGCCGGCGTTCTCGGCGGTGGTGGCCACCAGGGCAGCCGGGGTGCAGGAGAGGATGTCGCAGAGCGCGGCCATGACCTGCAACGACAGGCGTTCCGGGGTACCGGAAACTAGGCGGTGGACCTGGGAGGCAGACAGGTCGATGCCGCGCTCGCGCAGCAGTGGCACCAGCTCGGTCGCGGTGAAGATCTGGTGCTGGGCCATGACTTCGCGCAGCCGCCAGGTGTAGCCGACCTTGCGTTTCATGCGTGCCTCCCGGCCTGGGTTTCAAGGGCCGCGGCGATGGTGGAGTCCAGGTGCCGCCGCAGGGTGCGGGTGCGGAAGTCCGAGGACACGCAGGTGTAGAGCGAGGTGGTGCTGGCGTGCTCGTGACCGACCTGCTCCTGGACGAAGCGCGGGTCCCAGCCGCCCTCGATCAGGTGGGTGACGTAGGACCTGCGGAGGGAGTGGAAGTCGAGTCCGTCGTCCAGGCCGAGGGCCTTGCGGTAGGCGATAAAGCGGGAGTTGAGCCGCTGGCATCCGATCCGCAGGCCCCGTTCGGAAGGCCAGGCCGCCGGGTTGTTGTCAGTGCCGAACAGCGGGCGGACCTCGGTGAACCACTCGTCCAGGACGTCCGGAGTCCAGTCGAACACGGTCAGCACCCCGCGGCGTTTGGGCGGCGAGCCCTTCTTGGCCTTGCCGAACCGGACCTGGCAGCGGCCGTACTGGCCGAACTCGCCACCGTGCGGGTTGCGGCCGAAGTCGGCGGCGTCGAGCATGCGCGTCTCGTTGCGCCGTGTCCCATAGGCGTAGGCGGTCTTGAACAGGGTCGCGTCGCGGAAGGCGGGCAGCCAGCCCTTGCGGCCGAAGGCCCGGATCCGGGCAGCCTCGTCGTCGCAGTGCGCGAAGAAGGCGTGCAGCTCAGCCTTGGTGAACGCTCGCTTCTTCGCATCCGCCTCGTTGTCCTGGACGTGCACCGCGGTGTTCCACTCGTGCACCACCTGCACCGGATGAGTGCCGAACCGCTCCTCGCAGGTCGCCGTCCACGCGTAGAGCGGATCGGTGATGAAGTGGCAGAACGCCCGCACGGCCTCGGAGTACGAGCGGATCGTCGAGCGCTTCAGATCCCGCAGGGAGCGCAGGTCACCGAGCCACTCGTCGACCATCGCCGGCGTCCACAGCCACGGGTAGGCGTTCACGTAGGCCGCGAATGCCTTCACCGTGTTCTCCCGGCCCTCCACGGTTGTCCGGGCCAGATTTCGGGCGAGCTGCTGGTTGGCGAAGCCGGTCAGCATCGCCGCGAAGACCTGTTCTTCCGGCCGCAGCAGAGGCACTCCGTCGACCAGATGCAGCCCCGCCGCCCCCGGCACCGGCCCGCTGAACCCCACCATTCCGCCACCCTCCGTAACTCGCATCAGGTGCGAGAAAACCGCATCCGATGCGAGAGGGCGGCAAATCCGCAGGCCAGCCATCCGTACGAGTGACACAGCTGGCAACCACGAGCTGAGACCCGGTAGCGTCACATGCCGCTTCAGGACCACAATCACCCTGGTCACGGCGATGAATCCGGCATCCTGCCAGGTCGAATCACAGACCATCGCGAGTTCGCATCCGATGCAATTGGCGGCGCTCGGTACAGCGGTACAGCGGTTGACGCTAAGCCGGTGATCTTGGGATCAGGGCAGTTCGTGGGCGTGACTACCGCAGCTCGGCGTTCGGGTGGGGCTGAGCCTGGAGTCGTTCGCGGAGGTCGATTTCCTCGGGGGTGAGGGGGTCATCGGGCCGGCGGATGCGTACGGGCTTGGTCCGCCGCGGCAGACCGTCGTCGGCCGCGGCTTCCTCGGCTTCAGCGAGGGCCCGGTACAGCGAGGCGACCGACGGGGACTTGCCCGCGCTCTTCCCGGTCTTGATGGTCAGCTTCTTCGCGATCTCGGGGACGGGGACGCCCTTGTCCTTGAGCGCGACGGCGAAGGTGAGCATGTCGTCATCGATGACCTTCGGGCGTCCACCGTGGTTGCCGTTGGACGCGGCGATGACCTGGCCTTCGAGGGTCTTCTCCCGGATGTAGTCGCGCTCATTCTGCCCGGCGACGGCGAGGACGGCGAAGAACATGGCGCCCATGCCGTTGGGGTCGTAGATGCCGGTGAGCGGCCCGTGAGGAGTTCGAGCTGGATGCCGCCGGCCTGGAGCTCGGCGGACAGCGTCATCAGCTCGGCCGCGTTGCGCGCGAGGCGCTTGAGCTCGTGAACGGTGAGGATGACCGGGGTCTCGGGGGCGGTCTCCTTGATCTGGTGGGCCAGGGCGAGCGCCTTTTCCAGCTCGGGCCGGATCTTCACCCGGATGCTGATCTGCTCCTGGAAGACCTTGTGGCACTGGGCCCGGTGGAGGGCTTCGAGCTGGCTCGCCAGCTCCTGGCGGGCGGTCGAGGTTCTGGCGTACCCGATGCGGACCGGGCGCTCTGTGCGGGGCGCGGGCACGGCGGCGAGTGCCGGGCCCTGCTTCCACGCGCGGCCGGGGTGGCGGTCGGCGGGGACGAGGACTTCGAGTTCCTCGCGGAGCGCGGGGAAGGCCCGATCGGGCGTGAGATCCATCCGGGAGGTCTCTCAGAAGTGCCTCGCACAACGTGTGGGTTCGAGAGGGCTTTTGCGGACGGCGACCAGCGGAAACGTGATCACTGCGGGGGGTCTCGCAGAACTCTCACAGATGAACGTTCGTGAGAGAGCCCGAGTCGGAGCGGTGATCTTCAGTGATCAAGCGCCCGGCTGCCGGTCGACAACCGGAAGCAGCCTGCTGAAGGTGTTTCGCGTGGCCACCGGGCGGTCCGCAAGAGGGGCCTGGGGGTGGTGCGTCAGTCCGAGGCGCCGCTGCGCCGGGCGTAGGCGCGGGCGGCACGGACACGGTCGCCGCAGCGTGTGGAGCACCAGTGGCGCCGGCCGTGGGTGCGCAGCAGGAACCGGTCGCAGGGGGCGGAGCCGCAGGCGGCGAGGATGTCGGCGTCGGGGCCGGTGAGCAGGTCGGCGGCGTCGGCGGCGAGGGTCGCCAGTGCGTGGTTGACGGCCTGGTCGGTGGGGTGCGCCTGGACGCGGCGCAGCCCCTGGGCCCCGTCCCAGGCGAGGAGGGGGGCGGTGGGTACGGCCGTGAGGGCCTCGTTCACCGCGTGCAGGGACTCCTCGGGCGGGGGTGCGCCGTCCACGCGCGCGGCAAATAGGGCCCGGACGTGTCCGCGCAGGGTGCGCATCCGCTGGGCGCAGAACTCGTACAGCTGCACGTCCGGGGTGGTCAGGTTGTGAGCGGCGAGCCAGCGCATGGCGGATTCCGGGGCGGCGAGCAGGTCGTAGCTCTGGCCGGCGGGCAGGGTGGCGGCGGTGTCGGCGAAGTCCAGGGAGCGGTACCGGTCGGCACCCGGGGCTGGGGGCAGAGCGGTCGGTGCCACGTCGGTGGCCAGGGCGTCGTCCATGCCTCTCATGGTAACGCTTGCGTTTTTCCGTTACACCTGCCTAGCCTGGCATCACGTTAACGGCAGGTTTTTTTTCGTGAGAAACGGAGATGTGATGTCCCAGCTCAGCGCCAGCCAGTTCCCGGTCCGCACGTTCGGCGGTCCGACCGCCCTGTTCGAGTACGGCGGCCTGCGCTTCCTGACCGACCCGACCTTCGACGGCCCCGGCGACTATCCCGCGCCCGGCGGCCCGACCCTGGTCAAGACCGCGCCCTCCACCGCTACGCCCGCCGATGTCGGCCCCGTCGATGTGGTCCTGCTCTCCCACGACGAGCACGCCGACAACCTCGACACCTCCGGCCGCGCCCTGCTCGCCGACGTCCCCCTCACCCTCACCACCCCCGCCGGCGGCAAGCGCCTCGGGGCGAAGGCCAAGGGCCTGGCCGACTGGGAGACGGTCGAACTGGAGCGTCCGGGCGGCGGCACCATCACGGTGACCGGCGTCCCGGCCATCCACGGCCCCGGCGCGCGTGAGGAGATCGAGCCATTCGCCGGACAGGTCGTCGGCTTCGTCCTGACAGGCGAGGGCTTGCCGACGGTCTACGTCAGCGGCGACAACGCCTCGCTCGACGCGGTCAGGGAGATCGCCGAACGCTTCGCCCCGATCGACACCGCCCTCCTGTTCGCCGGCGCCCCCCGCTTCCCCATGCTCTTCGACGGCAACCTGATCGTCCTGGACAGTGCGCAGGCGGCCGAGGCCACCCGGATTCTTGACGCCCGCCGTGTCGTCCCGGTCCACCACGACAGCTGGGCCCACTTCACCGAGGGCCGCGACGCCCTGGAGGCGGCCTTCGCCGCCGCGGGCCTGACCGACCGCCTGGACCAGGACTGGGTGCAACGCGCCTGAGCCCGGACCACCCCTCAGGAACCGAGAGCTCGTGCCGGGGTCGGGGCCCGCAGCACGCCGAGCCCCGACCCCGGCACGACCCTTCGCGGCGTCCCCTGCGCCATGCCAGAACGACAGAGAAGGACCACATCACATGTCCGCCGGAACCAACGCCGACCTCGTGCACCGCTTCTACCAGGCCCTTCAGCAGGGCGACTACGACACGCTCACCGGCATGTTCCACCCGGACTTCGTCTTCTACCCCCAGATCGACAGCCCCGGCCCGGCGCCGCAGGGTTCATCGACGCGGAGAAGAAGCACCTCGACGCCTTCCCCGGCAACCGCCTGACGGTCCTCGACACCGTCGCCGAAGCCGACAAGGTCGGCGCCTACGTCGTGGTCGAAGGAGACCAGGGCGGCGACTACTACAACATCCCCCCACGCGGAGCGCACGTACGGTTTTCCATGTTCAACCTGTTCACGTTCAAGGACGGGAAGATCATCGAGAAGCGGGCCCACTACAACCTGGCCGACATCATGGACCAGCTCACGGCCGGCTCCGCCGCCTGACGACACGGGCCTCGACAGGGCCACACCCTGCACCACTCCACCGCCGCCCACCGACGGCACCCGCCTGGAACGAAACGCTCCCACCCAGACAGCGATCCGGGCCCCGGCGGGAGACGCCAAGAGCTCCTCTACTCGTCGTCGTCCTCATCCAGCCCGAGCCCAGCCGCGTCCGCCCGTACCTCCGACGCCCTCCGGGCCGGCACCGACACCCCGGGCAGCAGCACTCGGTGCCGGCGCAGCCAGCCCACCGCCTGGTTGAACAGGGCCACCGGCCCCTCGGTGTGCGTCCGCCCGGCCGTGCAGGAACGTACGGAACTTCCGCCCCCACTCCGCATCGTCGTACTCGTACGCGTCCCGGATCTCTCACGCGTGCTCGTACGCCGTCGGCTTGCGCTCGGTGTACTGCTTCACGCAGCTGACGTCCTCGATGCCGAGCTGTTCCCCGAGGTACTCCACCACCGCCCACGGAACGTCCAGCGGGTCGTCCGGGAGGAACCGGCCTATGTAGCGCACGGTGCACATCTGGAGAGCGAACCCGAGCCGGTTGTGATCACCGCGCCGCTTCGCGACCAGCCCGCTGTACAGCGGTACCGCTGTACTGCTGTGCCCCAAGGCCGGAGCAACGTGGAACGAACCATACGGCTACGTATCGTCATGCTGTGGCCAGCGTTTATCTATAGGGGTGTTCATCGGGAAGAATGTCCGGCGATGACCTACCAGCCCGCCGGTGCGGCACCCCCGTCCAGTTACGCCGCGTTCGCGCACCTCACCGCACCGAACGCCGTCCTCTACCGCCAGGTGATGGGCGCGTTCCTCGCCGCCAAGGAACGGTTCGCCGTGCACCTGCGCCCTGAGGACGTGCACGCGGCGTTGCCCCTCGCGACACGTCCGGACGACGTCGATGCCGTCGTCAACGCGCTGGACAAGCTCGTCGAGTGGGGAAACCTGCGTGCCGACCCGGACACCGCGCGGGTCACCGCCGTCGAGGACTTCTACCGGAAGCGGTTCATCTACCAGCTGACCCAGGCCGGGGAAGCCGCGGAGGAAGCCCTCGGCGCGTACGGCGAGGCGCTCGGACGGCGCGGGGCGCTGCAGGCCGTGGCGCTGCACGACATCATCACCCAACTCCGCGCCTTGCTCGTCCTCAGCAGCGAGGAACACCCGGACGCGTCGAAGACGTACCTCACACTCGACACGCTGACCAGCAGATTCGCGGCCCTCGCGGAGAACGCCCGGGCATTCATGGGCTCGGTGCAACGCACCATCGACCTGCACGAGGTCGAGGTCGAGGACTTCCTCGCGTACAAGGACCGGCTGATCCAGTACCTGGAGAAGTTCATCCAGGACCTGATCACGCTCGGCTCCCGCATCGCTCAGCTGATCCAGGAGCTCGACGGACGGGTGGACCCACTGCTCCGGGTCGCGGCAGCGCGCGAAGCCGTCGACGCGTCACCGGGGGAGGCCGCCGGCGTCGAAAAGCTCGCTCATGACCGGTGGACGGGCCGCTGGGACGGGCTCGCCGCCTGGTTCATCTCCGCGGAAGGGAGGGAGTCGCAGGCCAGGCTGCTGCGCGGCCGGGCGCTCGGGGCGATCCCGCAGCTTCTCGCCGTGGTACGGATCCTCAACGAGCGGCGCACCGGCCGGTCGGACCGCTCCGCGGACTTCCGTACCCTGGCTCGCTGGTTCGCCGAGGCCGAGGACGATGCCGCGCGGCACCGGCTGTGGCGCGTCGCGTTCGGGCTCCACCCCTCACGCCACCTCACCGTGGACGCCGACACGCTGGCCGAGCGCGACGCCGCACCCGTACCGGCGGCCACCCCGTGGGCCGAGGCCGAACCGCTGCGCATCAGCCCGCAACTGCGCCGCACCGGCAGCTACGAGCGACGCGGCAAGACCCGAAAGGTCGAAGACCGCTCGCAGGGCCGCAGGCTGCTCGCCGAACTCGCCGCCCGGCAGAACGCGGAGATCGCCGAAGCCCGCGCCCGGCTGGCCACGCACGGCGAGACCCGGCTGTCGCTGCTGGGCGAACTCGACCCGGCGGCGTTCGGGCTCTTCCTGCACCTCCTCGGGGACGCGCTCGCGACCTGGCGGCCAGGGATGACCCGTACCGTCGCGACCAGCAACGACGGGGCGATGGAGATCCGGCTGACCCAGTTGCCCGACGGCGGACAGGCCGAGATCCGCACGCCCGGCGGGGTGTTCCGGGGGCCCGACCACGTGGTCGAGATCATCGACCTGGATCCGCCCGGTGATCCGAGCACGACCAGCGGTCCGGCCGCCCCCGTGATCGTGGAAGCCACAGCACTCGACGCCACAGCAGCCGTCCCTGGCCCTGGAGAAGACCGACGATGAGCACCCCCGCACCCGAGGTCCTGGACGGGCAGCGGTCCGCCGACCTGCGTCGGGCCGCGCGCGCCCTGCTGGCGGAGCCGTTGCTGCTCGCCCGGGGAGCACGCGCCGACGAGTTCCGGCTGGTGCGCCGGCACGCCTCCGACCTGCGTGACTGGTTCGAACGCAACACGGGCTGGGCCCTGCGGGTCGACGCCGAAGCAGCCCGCCTGCACAAGACACCCGGCCTGTTCACCGACGCCACCCACCCGGCACGCGACGTCACCCGGACTGCCCAGCCCTTCACCCGCCGCCGTTACGTCCTGCTGTGCCTGGCCCTGGCCGCCCTGGAACGCGGTGAGTCCCAGATCGCGCTCGGCCGCCTGGCCGAACACGTCGTCCTGGACGCGAGCGATCCACAACTGATCGCCGCCGGCGTGGAATTCAGCCTGGAGCGCCGAGACGAACGCCTCGACCTCGCCGCCGTCGTCCGCCTCCTCCTGCACCTGGGGGTCCTGCGCAAGGTCGCCGGGGACGAAGACGCCTACGTCAGCGGTGCGGGAGACGCCCTCTACGACGTAGAGCGGCGGGTCCTCACCGGGCTCCTCGCCACCCGCCGCGGCCCCTCCCTCGTCCGGGCGACGGCACACGAGGAGCGGCTGGCCGAACTCACCGAGGAATCCGCCCTGGACAGCGACGAGCTGAGGTTCCGGGCCATCCGCCAGCACCTGACCCGCCGGCTGCTGGACGACCCGGTGCTGTACTACGACGAACTCACCGACGCCCAACTCGCCTACCTGACACGGCAGCGCGCCTTCATCGTGGCCCGGATCAACGAACTGACCGGCCTGGTGCCGGAGATCCGTGCCGAGGGCATCGCCATGGTGGACCCTCACGACGACCTCACCGACGTGAGGATGCCGGAGCAGGGCACCCACGGACACCTCACCCTGCTCATCGCCGAGCATCTGGCCGCTGCGGGCCGCCCCGTCCGGACCGACGAGCTGCACCGGCGCGTACGGGAACTCGCCGTCGAACACGGCGGGTTCTGGTCCAAGACCGCCAGACAACCGGGGGCCGAGCCCGAGCTCGTCGACCGGGCACTCACCACCCTCGAAGCCCTGGGCCTCGTGCTGCGCACGGACGACACCGTCCACTCCCGGCCCGCCCTCGCCCGGTACGCCGTCGGCGAGACCCTCGTACTCGACGCGGGTGCCCGCTCCACGACCCGAAAGGCGAAGAAGCAGTGACCGCCCTCCCCACCCCGGCGCGCACCCGCTGGCAACCCCTGCGCATCGGACTCCTCGACCTCTTCCACTACGACCAGGAGGAGTTCTGGTTCCGCGACGGACGGCTCCTGCTGCGCGGCAACAACGGCACCGGTAAATCCAAGGTGCTCGCCCTCACTCTTCCCTTCCTGCTCGACGGCGACCTGAGCGCGCGACGGGTGGAACCCGACGGCGACCCCAAGAAGCGCATGGAGTGGAATCTGCTGCTGGGCGGGGAACACCCGCACTCCGAACGCCTCGGTTACACCTGGATCGAGTTCGGCCGCGTCGACGAGAGCGGCCGGGCTCGATTCCGTACCCTCGCGTGCGGGCTGAAGGCGGTCGCAGGGCGGGGAATCGCCCGCCACTGGTTCCTCGTGACCGAGCAGCGCATCGGGGCCGAACTCAGCCTGCTCGACGCCACCGGCACCGCACTCTCCCGGGACCGGCTCGCGGACGCCGTGGCCGGGCGCGGCATGGTCTACGACCAGGCCAAGGCATACCGCAGAGCGGTCGACGAGGCGCTGTTCGGCCTCGGCGAGCAGCGATACGCGGCCCTGGTGGACCTGCTCGTCCAGCTGCGTCAGCCTCAGCTGTCGAAACGGCCCAACGAGGCCGCCCTGTCACGGGCGTTGACCGAGGCCCTGCCCCCGATGGACCAGGCCGTCATCGCGGACGTCGCCGAGGCGTTCCGCTCCCTGGACGAGGAGAAGGAGGAACTGCGCGCCGCGACCGAGGCCGAGCGCGCCGCCTCCGCGTTCCTCGGCCACTACCGGAGGTACGCACGGGTCGCGTCCCGGCGACGGGCCAGACTGCCGCGCAGCGAACACGCCCGCTACGAGCAACTGCACCGGGACCTGACCCAGGCACAGACCGACCGGGCACAGGCCCGGCAGGAGGCCGCAGCAGCCGCCGAGCGCATCGCCGGACTGACCGAGACGGCAGTCCGGCTGACCGCACAGGACGCGGCCCTGCGCGCCGGACCCGAGATGCGCAGCGCCCGCGAACTGGACCACGCGGCGACAGAGGCCGCACGTACGGCCAAGGAGACCGCCCGGGCGGCGACGGACCGTGACCAGGCCGCCGCACTGCACGCCGCCGCCCAGGTCCGGCTGGGCAAGGCGGAGAACCGGCTGCGGGCCGCGGAGACCCGGCTGGCCGACACCCTCGCAGCCGGCCGGGAGGCCGCTTCCGCCGCGCGGCTGGAAGGCGAGCTGCGCACCGACGGCGCCCCGCCCGCCGTGCTGCGCTCCGAAGCCGAACAGTCGCTGGCCCGCAGGCGTCGCACGGTCGACCACATCGAGCAGCTGGCCGGACAAGCCGTCCAGGCCGCGGCGGTCCAACGCGAAGCTGCTCGCCGGGCCGACGAGGCCGAGACCGAGCACGCCCACGCAGTGCAGCGGCAGCAGGACACCGAACAGGCCGCCGCGGGCCGGGGGCACGAACTGGTGGAGGCCGTACGGGAGCACCTGGCCGGGTGTGCGGAGCTGGCCGTGAACGACTCGGTCGGGCTGCTCGACACGCTCCAGGACTGGGTGACGGGCCTGGCGGGCCCCTACCCGGCCCGGGAGCAGGCCCAGCAGGCCCACCGGCTGCTCGACACCCGGCTCGCCGACCGGGCGGCCGTACTCACCCAGCGCCGGACGGCCCTGCACGAGCACGCGGCGACCCTCGAACAGGAACGTGCCGCCCTCGAAGCGGGCGGACAACGCGGCCCCGAGGCACCACACACCCGCACCCCCGACGTACGCGCGCGCACGCCCGGAGCACCACTGTGGCGCCTCGTCGACTTCCACCAGGGGCTCACCGACACCGAACGGGCCGGACTCGAAGCGGCGCTGCAGGCCTCCGGGCTGCTGGACGCCTGGGTCCGGCCCGACGGAACCGTCCTGGCCGCCGGTGACCACGACGTGCTGCTCACCCCCGGCACACCCCTGCCCGGGCCCTCGCTCGCGCAGGTCCTGCGTCCGGCCGTCGACCACGGTGACCCGCAGGCCACGGCCGTCGGCGAGCAGGCGGTACGGCTGCTGCTCGAAACGATCGGGCTCGGGCAGGGCGGGGACACCTGGGTGTCGGCCGACGGACAGTTCCGGGTCGGCGCGCTGACCGGAGCCTGGAACAAGCCGCACGCGGAGTACCTGGGTGAGGGAGCCCGGGAGGAGGCACGGCGCGCACGGATCGCCGCCCTCCGCACGGAACTGGCCTCCCTCGCCGCCCGGACAACGGCCGTCGCGGACGAGGAGGCCACGGTGTCGGTCCGCCGCCGCAGCCTCGACGCCGAGCTCGCCGGACTCCCGGACGACGCCCCCCTGCAGAAGGCCTACGCCCTCGTCTGGGCCGCGCACGAGGACACCCGCAGGGCCGGGGAGCGCCGCGAAGAGCGACGGGCCGAGCTCGTTGTACGGGCCGAGGAGGCCGCCGCGGCCTCCGCCTCGCTCGGCGAGACCGCCGCCGACCTGGGGCTCCCCACCGACCAGGCCGGTCTCGCCGCCGTACGCCAGGCACTGACCGACTACGCCCTCGTCCTGGCCGCCCTGTGGCCCGCGCTGCGGGAACGCACCGAAGCGGCCGACGCCGTGGACGAGGAGCGCGAGGAGAGGACACGGGCGGGGGACCGGGAAGCGGAACTTGACCGCCGGGCCGAGGAGACCGCCCGCGAGGCGGCGATCGCCGACGAACACCACACCACGTTGCGCGACACCGTCGGGACGGCCGTCGCCGAACTGCAGCGGATGCTCACCGACACCGCGCGCCGGCTCACCGACTGCAAGGAGCAGCAGGAACACGAACGGACGCGGCACACCGAGGCGGAGCGGCAGGCGAACCGCGCCGACGGCCGTATCGAACAACTGGACCAGGACGTGGAGCGGGCGGCAGCCGACCGGGCCGAGGCCATCGGAGCGCTCCAGCGGTTCGCGGCGACCGGACTGCTGGCCGTCGCCCTCCCGGACACCCTCGTACCGGAAGCGGGCGGCGAACCGTGGGCCGCGACCCCGGCCGTCGCCCTCGCCCGGTCGATCGAGGCCGAGCTGGCGCGAACCGACGACGCGGACAGCGCCTGGGAGCGTGTCCAGCGCCTGCTCAGCGAGGAGTACAAGAAGCTCCAGGACGCGCTCTCCCGGCACGGCCACAACGCTTCGGCGCGCATGGTCGAGGACGGCATGGTCGTCGACATCGTCTACCAGGGCCGTGAGAGAGCCGTGCCGGAACTGGTCGAGGCACTCGGCACCGAGGTCGGTGAGCTGGGGAGGATCCTGTCCGCACACGAACGGGAGATCCTGGAGACCCATCTGCTGACGGAGGTCGCGGGCACACTGCAGGATCTGATCGGCGCTGCCGAGCGGCAGGTGGCGGCGATGAACAAGGAGCTGGAGGAGCGCCCCACCTCCACCGGGATGCAACTGCGGCTGATCTGGCGGCCCTCACGCAAGGCACCGGCCGGACTCACACAGGCCCGGGAGCGGCTGCGGCAATCGGCCGACGCGTGGTCCGCCGACGAGCGGAACGCGGTCGGCGCCTTCCTCCAGGCGCAGATCGCGCACCACCAGGCGGACGACACCTCGGGTAGCTGGCTGGAGCACCTGACCGCGGCCCTGGACTACCGCGACTGGCACGAGTTCGGCATCGAACGCAGGCAGCACGGCCGCTGGGTCCCGGCGACCGGCCCCGCCTCCGGCGGCGAACGGGTACTGGCGGTCTCCGTACCCCTCTTCGCCGCGGCCTCCTCGCACTACGCGACAGCGGCCAGCCGGCACGCGCCACGCCTGGTCACCCTCGACGAGGCGTTCGCCGGGGTGGACGACGACTCCCGTGCCAAGTGCCTGGGCCTGCTGCACGCCTTCGACCTGGACGTCGTGATGACCAGCGAACGGGAGTGGGCCTGCTACCCCCAGGTGCCAGGCGTCGCGATCGCCCAGCTCTCGCGGACCGACGAGGTGTCAGCCGTCCTGGTGACCCGCTGGGAATGGGACGGCACGACACGCCGCAGGGGCCAGGAGCCCGACCGGGCACCCGGCGGAGCGAGCTCCCCCGTGCCGTCCGTCGTCGCCCAGCCGCTCCCCTGGCCCAGGGACGCGGCGGAGCAGGGACAGAACACACCATGGACCTGACCGGGCGCGCCGTCGACGACGCAAGGCTCCGCCGTCTGCTCGGCACACCGGAGACGGCCTGGATCGTGGAACGGGCCCGGCGGCGGCTGGAACGCGAGGAGCCACTGACCGGCCCGGTCTCCCTCGCCGGACCGAGCGACGCACAGCGCGCGGCGGCCGAGCGCCTGCTCGGCAGAGCCCCGGGCAGGGGGCGGTCCCTGACCGTGCGACTCGACGTGGTCGACGGGATCCTGCGACGCTCCGGCATCAGCCCGGACGGCCTCGCCCCCGCGGTGGTCGCCCTGACCGGGGCCGTCAGCCCGGTGCGCGAACTCCGCGCACGCGAGGCACAGTCCTGGGCGCGGGCGTACGCGGTCCTGGCCCCGCTCGACGACGGGCCACTGGCGGCCTGGGCACGCCGTCTGCGGGAGGACGGAACCATACGCCGACTCGCCCGCGAACCCGAGCGGGCACACGAGTTGCTCTCCGCCGTCGTGCCGGCAGTCCTGTCCCTCCCGTGCGAACCCGCCGTATCGCTCCAGGCGTTCGCGGCCCTCCACCTCGGCGGCGCACACCGCCTCGACGAGGGCACCCCGCACGCCACTCTGCTGCTGTCCGCCGTCCGCGCGCTGACCGGCCACCCCGACGGCACCGGCGCGGCGTGGCGCCGCGCCGCATGGGCATCGGCAGGGCTGCTCAGGGACGACGTCTCATCGACTGTCCTCACCCTCAACCTGCGCGGAACCCCCGCACTCGACTTCCTGGCCGACACGGGCGAACCAGCGGTCCTGACGCTACGTCAACTAGCCCGGCTGCCGGGCCTGTCGGCTCCGGACGCAGGGGACAGGGTCCGCATCTGCGAGAACCCCGCAGTGCTCTCCGCCGCGGCGGACGCCCACGGGCCCGGCTGCCAGGCGCTGATATGCGTCCAGGGGCAGCCGTCCACGGCCGCCGTCACGCTGCTCCGCCGGCTCCACGCCCAAGGCACGTCGCTGCTCTACCACGGGGACTTCGACTGGGGAGGCCTGCGCATCGCGTCCGGCCTGCTGCGCCAGGTGCCCTGGACACCCTGGCGGTACAGGGCCGACGACTACCGCAAGGCGGTGGCCGGTTCGAACGGGCCACGCCTCACCGGCTCGTCGGCACAGTCGCCCTGGGACCCCGAACTGGCCCTGGCCCTCACCGAATCGGGAGTCCGGGTGGAGGAGGAGGCGGTACTCGAGGACCTGCTGGCAGACCTGGCCGGGGGAGCCTGAGAGCCAGGGGAGCCAGGAGACCGGGGCGAGCGCATCGTGAAGTGGGCCGCCGACGCCTGGGCACGACAGCGTGGAGGAGAGGGACGGTTGAAGGGCTGCGCGCCTCAGACCCTCCCCGCCTCCACCAGGAACTCGCTCGGGTCACCCCACCAGGAAACGTACAGCCCGTCCCGGGCGCGGGTGCACGCGACGAACAGCAGGCAGCGCTCTGCCAGGAGGTCAGCATCGTGCTGGAGCCGGTCGACCTCTGCGGGCCATCCACTACGCCGCGCTGGGTCAGCCGCAGGACTCCGGCGAGTTCATCACTGCCCTGCGAGAGCGGCTCTGTACCTCGCTGGACCGCTTCGAGCAGGCGCTGGCTGAGGGCACGACGGGCCGGGGTGGCCATCGTGAAGAAGCACGGTGAGCCGTGGATTCGTGTCTCCCCGCGCGGCAAGCAGGAGGAGCCGGAGAACCTGGTGGCGGTCAAAGGCGAGATCGAACGGCGTTGGGGCACCATCGACCTGCTGGACATCCTGAAGTACGCCGAGTTCGAGACGGACTTCATCGCCGAGTTCACCTCGGTGGCCACCAGAGAGAACCTGTCCACGGACGTACTGCGGCGCCGCCTGCTGCTGGTCCTGTTCGGCCTGGGTACCGAACATGGGCATCAAGCGGGTCGCGGTGACCGGCAAGCACGGCGAGTCCGAGGCGACCTTGCGGCGGGTGCGGCACCTGTTCGTCAACCGGGCCAACATGCGTGCGGCCCTGCGGAAGCTGGTGAACGCCACCTTCGCCGCCCGGGACGAGATGTGGTGGGGCACCGGCGCCGCGTGCGCCTCCGACAGCCGCAAGTTCGGCGCCTGGTCCTCCAACCTGATGACCGAGTGGCACCAGCGCTACCGCGGCCCCGGGGTGATGATCTACTGGCATGTGGAACGGAATTCGGTGTGCGTCTACTCCCAGCTGAAGTCCTGTTCGGCCTCCGAGGTCGCCTCGATGATCGAGGGCTTGCTGCGGCACTGCACCGACATGGAGGTGGACCGGCAGTACACCGACACCCACGGCGCGTCCATCGTCGACTTCGCCTTTGCCCACATGCTCGACTTCAAGCTGATGCCGAGGCTGAAGAACATCGGCTCCGCGAAGCTGTACCGGCCGGCGGCCGGTCAGGGCGAGAAGTGGCCGCACCTCGCGCCGGTGCTGTCCACCAAGACGATCAACTGGGAGCTGATTGCCCAGCAGTACGACCAGATCGTGAAGTACACCACCGCCCTGCGCCTGGGGGCCGCGGGGGCCGAGCAGGTCCTGCGCCGTTTCACCCGCGGCGGCCCCAAGCACCCCACCTACCAGGCCATCGAAGAGCTCGGACGGGCAGTGCGCACGGCGTTCGTCTGCCGATGCAGGCAAAGCGGTGGCAGGGCCGTTCCAAAGCCTGCTGCCTGTGCCGGGCGGCGGGGACGGTGAGTTCCAACGGCGTGCGGGGAACTGATGGTTGTGCGGAGGCGTCCTGTGCTATCAGTGAATCATCCAATGCTGCTGAGGGCGAGCGTTGGTCGGCTGCGAGGAGGGGGCGAGTGGGTGTGTCGCGAAGCAGGAAGATCACGGTCATGGTGGTCGCGGTCGTGTTGACCGTGTCGACGCCGTTCTTCTGGCTGCTGGACAACCCGGATACCGGCCAACTGGTTGCCGCCTCAGTCCAGGGCGCCACCGGTATTGCCGCCCTGGCATGGGCGCTGATGCAGTCCTCAGCCACCCCACAGTCTGAGATCGCGGTGGTCGATACCGGGAAGGCCAAGGCCACCGGTGGAGGCCGAGCGTCCACCGGCGTGCGACGCCCGCAAGATGCCGGGAGCGGGGCGATTCGGGCGGAGCGAACCGGGGACGCCACTTCGGACGGGCCTGACAGCAGCGCAAGTACCGGTATCGACTACAGCTGATTCCTGGGCCCGCAACACGTCACGAGAGGGGACTCTTCCTGCCATGAGGTTCCGGAAGCGCCGCTCCACGCCCGACCCGGATGAAGCCGGGCCCGAAGCCGAGGGCGGTGTACCAACGCACCCGGTGGTGGTTACGGACACCGGCGACGCCCACGCCCACGACGGAGCAACCGCGCTGACCGGCTACCGCGGACCAGTTCCAGAACATGCTGGGCCTTCGACCAGCAGGCTGGTGCAGGTATCGGGGACCGGGGATGCCATCGCGTCCGGGGGCGGCACCGCCATCAGTGGGTACGTCCACGAATTGATCGTGCAACAGGCCGCCCCGCGAGAACGGGCACCCTGGCCGCACCAGGTCGGCGTGCTCCCGCCCCGCGCCCTGTCGTTCCAGCACCGGGCCGAGGTCGACCAGTTGCGGGCGGCGGTCGACAGCGGGGGTACTGCCGTGCTCAGCCAGGTACTGACCGGGACCGGCGGGGTGGGCAAGACGCAGCTGGCTGCCGACTACGCCCGTACCGCCTGGGACAGCGGGGGGGTCGACGTACTGGTGTGGATCAGCGCGAGCAGCCGCTCAGCGATCACGGCCGGCTACGCGCAGGCCGGTGTGGAGGTCCTTGCCGCCGACCCCAGCGACCCTGAGCAGTCCGCGCGGGCGTTCCTGGCCTGGCTGGAGCCAAAGGCCGGCCAGAAGCCGTGCCGGTGGCTGGTCGTACTGGACGACGTCACGGATCCGGCCGATATACGTGGCTGGTGGCCGCCCGCCAGCCCGCGCGGCCGTGTCCTGGTCACCACGCGCCGCCGCGAGGCCGCCCTGACCGGCGCCGGCCGACGCCTGGTCACCGTGGGCTTGTTCACCCCCCAGGATGCCGCCGCCTATCTCACTGCCGTACTCGCCGCGCACGACCGCCACGAGCCCACCGACCAGATCAACAGCCTCGCCGCCGACCTGGGACACCTGCCCCTCGCCTTGGCCCAGGCCGCCGCCTACATCATCGACACCAACGTCACCTGCGCCCGCTATCGCCGTCTGCTGGCCGACCGGCTCAGGAAACTGGCCAACCTGCTCCCCGAACCCAGCGCCCTGCCCGACGACCAAGCCGTCACGGTGGCGGCCACCTGGTCCCTGTCCATCGAACACGCCGACCGGCTCCGCCCCGCCGGCCTGGCCCGCCCCATGCTCCAACTCGCCGCGATGCTCGACCCCAACGGCATCCCCACCGATGTCCTGACCAGCCGGCCCGCCCTCACCCACCTCACCCGCCACCGCCCCCCCGACACCCAGCAACCAATCCCCGCGACAACCGAGGACGCTGCAGGCGCGCTGCACGCCCTGCACCGGCTCAGCCTGGTCACCTACGCGCCAGGCCAGCCGGTTCAGGTCCACGGGCTGGTGCAGCGTAGTGTGCGCGAGCAGCTTCCTCCGGAACTGCTGGCCCGGACCGTTTGGGCGGCGGCCGACGCCCTGCTCCAGGCATGGCCACAGACGGAACGTGACTTCGCCACCGGCCAGCGGTTCCGCGCCAACACCGAGGCGCTGCGGTCCCATGACGAGAACCTGCTGTGGTCGGACAACGATGTGCACGAGGTACTGCTCCGGACTGGCCAGAGCCTCGCCCGTGCGGGGCTCTACCAGGCATCGACGGACCACTACCGGCAGCTCGCGGCCACCTCCGCGCAAAAGTACGGCGCCGACGACCGCCGTACCCTCGCCTGCCGCAGCAACTCCCTCGGTTTCCTGAAGGTCACCGCAAGCCCCGCAGAGGCCGTGGCGGCGTACACGGAGCTGGCCGCGGACTGCACCCACCTGGTCGGACCGGACGACTACTTCACCTTCAGCGCCCGCGGTGATCTTGCCGACGCCCGGGCCATCGGGGGCGACCTGGCCGGTGCGCTGGCCGACTACGAAGAACTGCTCCTCGACCACCGCCGCGTCCATGGCCCGCACCACCACCGCACCCTCTCGGTCAGCTCCCAGATCGCCTCCCTACACAGCGATAGGGGAGACCCGTCGCGCGCCGTCGCCCTGTACGAGGAACTGCTCGGCGACTGCCGGACGCACCTTGGGCCCTTCGACAGGATGACCCTGGACATACGCAGAGAGCTCGCGCACCTGCGGGGAAAGGCGGGCGACCCTGTCGGGGCCCGTGCGCAGTACGAGGAACTGCTGGACGAGCACCTGACGGAGTTCGGCCGCGACGACCACCGCACCCTGCTGGTGCGGCACGAGCTGGCCGACTGGCGCGCCGCCGCCGGAGATCCGGCCGGAGCTGCCGCCGAGCTGTCGGACATGATCGACGACGCAGTGCGGGTCCTGGGCGCCCACCACATCGATGTCTCCCGGGCCCGCTACACCCTGGGACTGCTGCGCAACGAGGCGGGAGACACCACCGCGGCACCGGCCGGCATGGACGAGTCGGCCCGCTTGCTGGAGCAGACGTTCGGGCCTGACCATCCGTTGGTCATCGGCAACCGTGCCGCGCTCCAGGCGTGGCAGCACGCGCTGGTGGAGAGCGATCCGGTCGCCGCCGCCGAGGCCCTGAGGGAGATGATTGCCGCCCTGCGCTCAGTCTGGGGCCCCGACCACCTCCAGGTGCTGGAGTCCCGCCGTTTCCTCCTCAGTATCGAGGGCGTGATCGGTGACCCTGGCCAGACAGCCGAGGGGTTCGCCGCGCTGCTCGCCGACTGCCGACGGGCCCTGGGCCCCGAGCACCCCCTCACCCTGGCAACCCGCGCGGAGCTGGCCGACTGGCGCGGCGAGGCAGGCGACTACTCCGGGGCGATCGCCGACCTCCGCGACCTGCTGGGGGACATGGCCCGGGTGCTGGGCCCGCACCATCCAGAGACCCTGGGCACCCGCAAAATGCTCGCCGAGAAGCTGCACGCAGCGGGCGACACGGCCGCGGCCCTCGCGGCGTACGAGGACCTGATCACCGTGCACCGCCGGGTGCTGGGCCCGGACCACCCGGACACCCTCCGGCTGCGCAGTGCCCTTGCCGACTGCCGCTCCGACGACGCGGAGGCGGGTGCGATGATCCCGGTCTACCAGGAGCTGATCGCGGACTATACGCGCGCCCTTGGCCCCGACCATCCCAGCACGCTCGGCATGCGCGGCCGCCTGCTCGACTGCCGGGCAGAGGCAGGCGACCCGACAGGGGCAGCCGAGGAGTGTCGCGAACTGCTCCGCGACTACCAGCGGGTCATGCCGCCCGGCCACATCGAGACCCTTTCCGTCCGCGCCACCTACGCCAAGCTGCTCGCGGACAGCGAAGACTTCGCCGGGTCGGTCACTGCGTATGAGGACCTGCTGCCGGTCGCCCTGCGGATCTGGGGTCCCGAACACCTCGGCTCGCTGATGATCCGCGGCTGCCTGGCCGAGGTACGGATCCGGTGCGACGGCGCCTCGGCTGACGGCCTCGTCGTCTTCGCCGCGCTCTTCGACGACTGCCTGCGCGTCCTGGGCCCCGGCCACCACGTCACCGAGGCCACCCGAGCCTTCCGGGACGCCCTGCGCCAAAGCGGCTCGGCACTCCCGTCCACTACGTACCACAAGCTGCTGGACCAGTACGCGAAAGCCGAGCGCTCCGGGCGCGCGATGCCCACCGCTGAGTGATCCCGCCTGCGGAGCCCGGCAACCGATCTCAGTGTGGTTCGGCTCGAAGGGGATCTCTGCCGTGCGCCAATCGTGTCTGTGAACGAACGAATGACGACAGGCACCGCAGCTGTCCAACGAACCCCGGCTTTTCGGGGCTCGTCGGCGGCACGGATCCAATCAGATCCGATGACGGCTGACGACAGGGTTTGATGACACCCTGGGACCGACGCGCCGACAGGAACGAGGAAGAGCGTCCGGCGGCGACCAGGAGCAGCCGCGGCCGCCGTCATGGTCGGTTGGCACCGTTTCGGCAGGGCTGGGGAGGCGGTCGCCCCGGGTGTCGGTGACCTCGATGCGGATGGCTGTGCCTTCGGCGCAGAGGCGGAGACGGAAGTCCCGGCCGGATACGTGCCCATGGCGCACGGCATTGCTGCTGAGCTCGGCCACGGCCAGCGTCAAGGCGTCGTGCGCGTCGCTCCCGTACGGGATGCCCCAGGCGTCGAGGCGCTCGCCGGCCAGGCGGCGGGCGAGGCGGGCACCGCGCGGGGTGGAACTGAAACGCATCGTGAAGTCGTGCCAGGCGAAACGGGCACGAGCGGTGTGCGCGGTGTGCGCGGTGCGTGCGGGGCGCACGGGGAGGGGTGGCTTCTTGCTGGTCATGACTCAACGCTGATGCATCGTGGCTGACCGTGACCAGAGGTGACGCGCTGTCGCGACGTGGGTGTACGTGGCATGCGTAGGGCCTGTACGCAGGAGGGGCAGGCCGTCGGCAACCGATTCGGGTGCCCCCGCCCCGCCCCTGCTCCCGGTTCTGGTTCTCAGCCCTTCGGCTGGGTGAAGCGGAGGTGGTTGCCGAAGGGGTCGCGCAGGCCGCAGTCGATGCCGTACGGGCGCTCCGTCGGCTCGTCCGTGAACTCCACGCCCTGCGCCAGCAGCGTCTCGTACGTCTTGCGGCAGTCGTCCGTGGTGAGGATGAGCGCGCTGCCCAGCGCGCCCTTCGTCAGCAGTTCGCGGACCTGTTCGGCTGTTTCCTCGGACATGGCCGGAGGACCCGGCTTCTCGAGCAGGACCTGGCGGTCGGGCTGCCCGGGGATGTTGACGGTGAGCCAGCGCATGAAGCCCATGTCGACGTCGGCGTTGACCTCCATGCCGAGCTTGCCGACGTAGAAGTCGAGGGCCTGGTCCTGGTCGAGGACGTAGATCTGTGAGTGCGTGATCGCGTTGAACATGTGCATCACGCTAGTCGGCGGGCCCGGCGAAAACTTATCCAAAACTGCTCAGCCGAGGAGGCCCGGCTGCATAGGCGCGCTCAGGCACTCGGCCGCGTCCACGCCTTCGTGAAGCAGGTGGGCACGCCCGTGGACACCGCTTCCTTGCGGTACGTCCGCGGCGACCGGACGACGATGTCGCTGAACGTGCGGCTGAAGGTTCCGGTGCTGCCGAAGCCGACCTCGTAACAGATGTCCGTGACGCTCCTGTCGCTCTCCCGTAGGAGGAACATCGCCCGCTCGACCCGGCGCCGTTGCAGATAGCGGTGCGGTGTCTCGCCGAAGGTGGCGCGGAAGGTACGGGCGAAGTGCGCCGGGGAGACGTGGGCGATTCGGGCCAGTGCCGGCACATCCAGCGGCTGCGCGTACGCACGGTCCATAGCGTCCCGTGCTCGGAGCATACGGCGGTTGGTGTCTTCCACGGTGCGGCTCACGGCACCATCCCACCACAGGCCGGTCCGTTGCCGGGCGGCTCTGTCAGACCCCCTCAGTACGCTCAGGGCATGAGCGTCTCCCTTTACTACTGTGCGAACCGGGCCACGCCGCTGACAGATGCCGAGACGGCCGCTGTCGAGCGCATTGTTGCCGCCCATATCGCGTCCTTCCCGTACGAGGACCAGGAAAGCCTGTACCTCTACGCCAGCGATGACAGCCGACCGGACGAGTTGGTTGCCGGGTCCACCAAGATGACGTTCGATCCGGACAAGGCACTGCTGGTGCTCGACCATGTGCTGCGCTCGGTCAGCGAGTTGCGCCGTGCGCTGCCGGGCGCGGAGTGGCGCGTGCACATGGACGACCTCGACGTCCCGTGGGACGAGGCCGAGGGCTACGCCTTCCCCGGCATGCGCGATCCGGACCTCGCGGCCGAGCTGGGCGGCCTCTGAGGTCCCGGCCTGCCGTCAACGTCTCTGCCGCCCACCCCACAGCGCACCCGCCTTGCCGCGACGGGGGGCTTCTTCTCGCCTCTTGTCGTGATGATGTTGGATAACTGGTGTTTGCCGGAATCAGCGAGAGTTCCGGCGCTGGGTCTTGAGGAGAGTGCTGGTCATGAGTGCTGAAGAGCGGTATGTGCGGGTGTCCGGGCCGCGGGAACTGCAGGAGGTGACCGAGAGCGCGGAAGAGCGGCCCGCACCGGACGGTGTGGTCGTCGACATCACGTACTGCGGCGTCTGCGGCACGGATGTCCACGGGTACACCGACGGGCACATGCTGCCGCCGGCCGTCTTCGGTCATGAGTGGACGGGCGTGATCAGCGCCGTCGGCGGCGAGGTGACCGGGTTGAGCGTCGGACAGCGCGTGGTGGGCGGGGTCGGGCCCGCATGCGGCCGGTGCCGCCAGTGCGCGGCCGGTCACGCGCGGCAGTGCGAGCTGGTGTTCGCCGAGGCGAACGGCGTGGACGAGGCGGCTCCGGCGCACGGGGGCTTCGGGGCACAGGTGCGGGTGTCGGCGCGCCGGGTCATCCCCGTGCCGGAAGGCGTCACCGACGTCGAGGCGGCTCTGGTGGAACCCGCGACCGTCACCTTCCACGCGGTACGCCGTACGGCCATGGAGCTCGGCTCGGTCGTCGTCGTGCAGGGCGCCGGGCCGATCGGCCTGCTGGCCGCCCAGCACGCGCGCAACGCCGGCGCCGGACGGGTCCTCGTGTCCGAGCCGTCGGCTGCACGCCGCTCCACGGCCGAGAAGCTCGGCTTCCGCGACGTGGTGGCTCCGGAGGAACTCGCAGCGCTGCTGACGGAGATCACTGACGGGCTGGGCGCCGACGTGCTCTTCGAATGCACCGGGGTTCCATCCCTGCTGCAGCCCTCGGCGGAGCTGGTCCGGCGCGGTGGCACCCTCAGTCTCCTCGGCTATCCCATGGCCGAGTCGAGCGTCAGCTACGCGGACTGGCAGACCCGGGAACTCACCGTCATCGGCTCACTGGCCTACAACCACGAGGACTTCGTGGGGACGTTGCGTGCCATCGCGGGGAAGCGCCTCGACGTCACCACGCTGCACACGGGCACTATCGGACTGTCCGACCTCGGCTCCATGCTGGAAGAGCTCGACTCGGGCAGGAGCAGCCACACCAAGGTGCTGGTCGACCCCCGGAAGTGACGTGCGCCGAAGTGTGCTGCCCGCCGTCTGCGGTGGCGTGGTGGTCAGGGCAGCCGCGTCAGGTCGCGGAGCTGGCTGACCAGTGCGTGTACGTCGCGTTCGGCGGGCGGAGCGGCAGGCGCCGCAGGAGCCGCAGGAGTGGCGTCCGACGCCGTGGCGCGGCAGGGGCGGCAGAGGCCGTCCGGGAGGGCTTCGGGTGCGCCGGGGCGACCGCATTCGGTGCACTCCGCGAGGAGGCGACGTCCGGGAGTGACGGCCGTGGCAGGGGCCGGGCTGCTGGTGATCTGCGGCGGCAGCTTGTCGATGAGACGGCGGCGTACGAGGCCGACGGGGGAACCGACCTGCGCGGGGAGGCCCGCCGTGAGGGCCTGGGTGAGGTAGTCCGCATCCACGCCGCGTGTGAACCAGGTGGCGGCCAGCGGCTCCAGGGCGCGGCAGTCGGCTGCGGAGAGCGCCAGGCGCGCGTCCTTGCGGCCGAGTTCGGCCAAGGCGAGGTACGCGGGGGAGACGGCGACCGGGGGCGTCGTCGCTTGCGCGCGCTGTTCGGGCACGACGGGTGTCGTGGGTGCGGGGGCTTCCGGGGGTGAGGCCGGGTGCGCGGTGGGCTCGGGCGGGGCCGTCGTTGATGCGGTCGCGTGCAGGGGCGAGGCCGGGGCCGGGGCCTCTGAACCGGTGTCGGCAGGCGGGGGAGCGGGCGTCGCTTCCGGTGCGGGGTGGCTGCCCTCGGTGTTCAGGAACGCGTCCCACCACTCGTTGTCCCGGGCGGTGCGGGACCAGTAGGTGCGGGAGACCCAGCGAACTTGGCTCCCCTCGCCGGCCAGGCAGCGTACGCGCCGCAGATGCCCGGCCACCCCGAGGGCCTTCAACGCGCTGGAGACAGCCATCTGGCCGTACAGCGGCAGGTGCTTGGCGAGCGACTTGATGTCCATCGCCGCGCCGTCGGGGAGCCGGTCGACGTAACCGGCGATGTACCGCTCGCGTTCCGGCATCAGGGCGAAGTCGTCCGCATGGGGCGCGCGTTGGCCTGATGCGGTTCGTTTGCCGTAGCCGGGGCGGGCTTTCGCGTACGGGCGCGAGGATGCGGGTGCGCGAAGGGCAGGGCTAGGGTGCTCGGTAGCCACGAGATCGTCTTCCGTTCGATCTTGGGGTGAGACCCCGGCCTGGTGTTTGCTGCACCGCGTCGGGGTCGATTCGTTGGGGGCACCGTAAGCAGGCGTGACGGAGCGCCGCAAGCTGATCACGTTTAGTCATATCAGCTGGCCGTGACGGGTTAGGGAGGGTGGGGAGGTTTCCCAAACCCCTTCTTTTACCTACCGGGTGAACAACATCGCTCGAATCCCGGAGCTCGCATCCCGAACCTTGTGTCCCGAAGCTCAAGCATCGGGCTCGGCCATCGATTCCGTACCCCCAACGAGTGAAACGACCCGCTTCCGTCGCTTGAAGTTCGGCGCTTGGGTCCCGAGCGCCGAGCCCTCCGGTGCGGGGGTAACCACTTCTTCGATGGAAGGCAGCTTGGAAAGTTGCGCGCGCGAACGAACGGCTCGTTACGGTGCCCAAGTGGGACGAGCCGAGGCGGGTGCTGCCTTCCTGCCGGGCCTCCTCGGTGCGGCGGCGCCTCGAAGTGCCGCCCTTCGCTGGTTGGTTGTACGCGACAGGTCGAGGCGTGTGCGTACGTGGGACAGGCGGTGGCGATGACGCAGGACGAGTTGAGCGCGGACGCGGGTACGGGGGAGGGCGCGCAGCTCTCGCCGGGGACGCAACCGGAGGGTAAGTCGGAGAACGGGGTTTGCGGTCGCGTTCGGGAAGCAGCTGAAGCTGCTGCGGTTGCGGGCGGGGCTGGACCGGGTGGAGTTCGGCAGGCGGGTGGGATACGCGGCGCAGTCGGTGGCCTCGTTCGAGCAGGGGCGGTGGATTCCGCAACCGGTGTTCGTCGACAAGGCGGACGAGGTGACGGGGGCCGGTGGGCTGTTGGTGGCGTTGAAGGAGGAGCTTGCGCGGTCGCAGTACCCGGCGTTCTTCCGGGACGCTGCGCGGTTGGGGACGAGGGCGGTGGCCCTCTGTGTGTATGGCCTGTATGCGGTGCCGGGTCTGTTGCAAACGCCAGAGTATGCACGGGCGGGATTCCAGCAGGAACGTCCGCTGCTTGACGACGATTTCATTGAGCAAGGGGTCTCTGCTCGGCTGGCCAGGCAAGAGATCTACGACCGACGTCCGGCGCCGCTGTTGAGCTTCATCGTGGATGAGGCCGTACTCCGCAGGCCGATCGGTGGCCGGTCAACGCTGTACGGTCAGTTGGAGCGCATGCTGCACCTTGGTGAGAAGCGCAATGTCGAAGTGCAGGTGATGCCTCTGGATCGAGAGGATCATGCGGCAATCGGAGGGCCGTTCACGTTGATCGGCACCGCACAAGGGCAGCGCATCGCCTATGCCGAAGTGCAGGGAGACAGCCGTCTCTACACGGGCCGTGCAGCGGTCCGCGAGCTTGAAGCCCGCTATGGCATCATCCGGTCACAGGCTCTCACTCCTCGTGAGTCCTCGGAGTTCATCGAGAAACTTCTGGGAGAGAAATGACCATTCACTCCACCAGGCTGGCAACCCTCGATTTGGCGTGGTTCAAGAGCAGCTACAGCACCGGGAACGGTGGCGAGTGCCTGGAGGTTGCTTGGCGGAAGAGCAGTCACAGCACCGGTGACGGCGGCGAGTGCGTCGAGGTCGCCCGGCGTAAGAGCAGTTACAGCGGGGCTGAGGGCGGCGACTGTGTTGAGGTTGCCGCAGCCACCCGCGTGCACATCCGCGACTCGAAGCAGGGCAACGGCCCCGTGCTGACCGTGGGACCCGGTGCGTGGGCCGGGTTCGTCGGGCTTGTCGCTGGCTGAGTAACGTACGTGAAAAGGTCCGTCGCGCACCGTATCGGTGCGCGACGGACCCTCGTCCGTACGGGACTCCTCGTCCACGTTCTCCACACGGCGGATCATCCGCCACGCGGCCCGGCGTGCGCTGCGGTCCAGGTTGGACCGGAAGCTCTTGTTTGGGCCGAAGTGCTGACGCCCTATGCCGGCGGTCGCCTCGATGCGGTCGGCCATGTTGTCGGCGACAGCCGGTCGAAGATCTTGCCGAAGTTGGCCTCGCCGTTGACGACGGCCGCCGCACGGACCTTGGGGTCTTCCGTAGTCTTGTTGAACGGCTTCCAGACGTTTTCCTCGGTGAAGTCCGTGCCGAACTAAATCGGTCGAACCCTCCGGGGAGGGGGAGACGTCGTCAAGCCGGTCGACGTGCCGGGACCGACGGTGACCGTGACGAAGACCGCGACGGTCACGGCCCCGCCGCCCAAGCCCCGAAGCCCAAGGGGGTCCGGCCTGGTCCGCCCGCCTCATGCCACGACCATCCGCCTCGTCCTGGCCGCTGTGGACGGTAACGCCCTCGACCGCGCCATCGGCGCCTTCCTCCAGCAACGCAAGGCCCCGGTCTCGGGACGAAAGGTCATCGCCGTCGACGGCAAGACACTCCGCGGCTCCCGCACCACCGGGCGGACGGCAACCGCCCTGATCGCCGCCATGACTCACAGCGGACAGGTTATCGCCCAACGACAGATTGACGGCAAGAGCAACGAGATTCCGGCCTTCGCCCCGCTCCTGGACGGCATCGACCTGACCGGTGCCGTCATCACAGCGGACGCCCTGTACACCCAGCACGACCACGCCGCCTACCTACACGGAAGCGGGGTCACTATCCGGCCGTCCTGAAGCGGAACCACCCCGCTCTCCAAGAGAAGGTCCGCCGCCTGCCCTGGCGTGACATCCGCCTGGACCACTACGAACACGGACGGGGCCACCACCACGACGAGATCCGCCGTCTGAGGACGGCCTCGTTCGCCCACCTCGACTACCCGCAGGCACGCCAGGTCCTCCAAGCCGTCCGCTGGAGACGTGACCTGGGCACGGGCAAGTTGACGATCGAGCGGATCTACCTGGTCACGAGCCTGCCGCCCGGAGCGGCCGAAGGCATCGAACTCGCGGCCTGGATCCGCGGCCACTGGCGCATCGAGAACCAGCTGCACCATGTCCGCGACCGCACCTTCCGCGAGGACGCCTCGAAGGTCCGCACTCGCAACCTGCCCCGCGTCATGGCCGGCCTGCGCAACCTCGCCATCGGCACCCGTCGCCAGGACGGCCACACCAACATCGCCGCAGCCCTCCGCCGCACCGCCCGCGACCACTCGCGGCCCCTCACCGCCCGCGGACTCACCTGACGAAAAGACCCTGACTTTCATCGCGGCTCTGTGACCGCTTCATCGCGTTGCGGAGCCGCTCAACCGACGGACGCCGACGACAGGTTGGAATCAGCTCCATGATCGCGTTGCGCGCCTCAAGCGCGAATTCAGGTCACCGATAACAGCTTATCGGCCATGTCGAAACTTTCAGGACATTCGATGATTAATTTCGGTCGACACAAAGAATCACAGTGACGCAATAGGGGCCCGTGAGTGATCCTGAGTGAAGGCACGGGGAAGAAGTTTTGCCCCGTGATGTGACCGCGCAATTCGACACTCGCTGATCGGGAAGAAACGAAATGACGCACATGAGGAAGATAGCATCATCCTCCGCCGCGGCAATTGCTGCGGCTGTCGCTCTCACTGTCGCCGTACCAGCCGGCAACGCTTATGCCATCGACCGGGTTACCTGCCGGGACGGGGCAGGCTACCTGAAGGTCGAGGGACACGATGAATTCGGGATTTCCTTCACCGATTGCTTCGCGAATCGCGGCACGTGGGAGTTCGGCTCCGTCTGGTTGAGCCGAATCACCACCGGCAACAACGACGTCGTCTTCTACGACATCAACGGGTCCACGGTGTCAATCAAGCGGAACACCGTATACAAGCCGTCGAACGCGGCACATGTGTCCGGTATCAAAATCCTGTGACCACTTCCACAGGGCTGAACCTCGAAAAGAGCTCGTAACACGATCATGATCGGGCCTTCTTGAGGCGGCGTCGTGGAGTTCGGTGCGGCGTTCGCATCGGACGGCGAGGCGTTTGAAGTGGTGGAGCAGAGCGAAGGTCTGCTCCACCACGTAGCGGAGCTTGCACAGGCCCTTGATATTGGGTGATTCCTTGCGGGAGATGACGGGCGGGATCCGCCGGTGACGGTGCTCGTCGCGGTTGGGTTGGAGTCGTAGCCCTTGTCCCCGAGCAGGGCGTCGGGGCCTGCGGCGGGGCCGGCCGGGGCGGCCCGCGACGGGAGGGATCCCGTCGACCAGGGCGAGGGGCTGGGTGACGTCGTTTTCATCCTGTAGGAGGGGCCGCCGTTGTGGCGGGCGGCGAGTTCCTGGCGCTGTTCTCGTGTCATCTCGTCCGCCGGTACGTCGGCGAAGCCGCTCTCTCCCTTGCGCATCGCCAGGTATTCGGAGGCGATGAAGCTGTCCTGGCCCGGGTCCTGGAGTGAGGCCTCGATGGTGTCCCGTTGGCCATCGGTGAGGTTTGCCGGGGCGTATCCGAGGACCTTCGCGGCCTGTCTCACCTGGATGGCGATGGGGCCGAAGGATGTCTCGTCCAGGGTGCCGCCGAGTTGGGAGGGCAGGTTCTCCGGGGTGACGTACAACCAGCCGTCCTCGGCCAGTCCGCGGACGGTGTCGACGCCGTCGTCCATCCAGCCCCACGGTCCGCCGACCTCCTGCCACGCGATGCCCGCCACCATGTCGGTCGGCAGGCCGGAGCGATGGGCCGCGTCGGCGATGATGTCCTTGTTCGCCGCGATCCACTCGCTTCGTTCCTCGGCGTTCCTGGGTACGGCCCAGTAGGCGTCGGTGGCCTCGGGTAGCTCGGTGAGGCGCATCCTGATGTCCAGGAGGGACGGCGATACTTCGTCCCTGCCGACTGGCTTGGAGAGTACCGCTGGGGATTCGTTGCCGGGGAGGTGAGTGAGTGAGTCTCTGCTGGCTTCGGCGGCTTCGGCTCTGAGCGCGGGGATTGGCGTCGATCATGCTCTTCGCATCGACGAGATCGCCGAGGGCGTTACCGTCCACAGCGGCCAGGACGAGGGGGATGGTCGTGGCATGAGGCGGGCGGACCAGGCCGGTCAACGGGTCGGGGCGGAAGCCCAGCAGGCCAGGACGCGCTGCGGTGCGTCGGCGACCCACTCGCCGATCGCCGTGACCGAGGCGGCGCCGGCCAGAACAGCGGCGGCCCCAGCGGTGAGCAGGGCCTTCCATGGGTGACGGATGCCGCGACGGGCCCGTGGATCAGGCACCGTGGCCTAATAACTCCGCAGGTCAGTAGCAGTCTCCAGCAGGGCTGGGCCGGAGGCGTCCCCCAGCTGCCGAAGGCATGACGGCATGCGGGAAGATGGGTGCGCAGGCATGGACTCGCTCGGTGCTCATACGGACTCGACACCCACATGATCACCAGCGGCCATGCCTGTTCTGCATCCAGGGGGCGCTCCGACAGAAGTCGACAAGCCGTCACATCCGGCACTCAGCAGGCGAACCACCCACCTCGGCACTTCTCAAAGACCCTGGGTGACCGACAGGCAGGTCGCGGTCGCCCATCCTCCGGATTCGGTTCTGTACTCGCACATGCGGATGCTGGGCGGGCCCGAGGTATGGGACCCGGTCTACAAGCGCCACTCCTCGGCCAGCAGGCCGAGCAGTTCGGTCTGCCGCTTCTCCAAGTGCTCAGGTGTCCACGTGTCCTGCCCCAGCACCTGTGTGGTCAGGGGGAAGGTGACGACGCCCCGCCTGAGGTACCTCTCCTTCTTCGCGGTGAAGTCGAGGTTCTGGACCTGGGAGTTCTTCGTACGGCTGAGCAGCACCAGGTTGGCGAGCCTGTGCGTCCACTTCTTCCGCTCGTCCACCGTGAAGTCCGCGAGCCACTGCGACTGTGTCCCGGGATTCTGAGGGAGTACGTGTTCGACCGTGATGCGGGGAGCTTCGTACGTGGCCACGATGTCGTCCTCGGCCACCAACTCGTCGAGTCGCAGCAGGATGAAACGGCGCGTCCTCAATTCGTGGTAGACGTCGCCGTCGAGCCGGGTCAGAGTCTCGGTCCGCTCGGTTTCGGTCAGCTGGAGGGCAGGGGCCTCCAGGCCGAATCCGTTGGTCAGCTCCGTCAGCAGTTCGGCGAACCGGAGCACACGAGGAGTGGTGTAGACGCGCCGGACGAACATGCTTGCCGCGAGGCGCTCCAGCAACCGGAGGAACGAGCCGAGCCATACGGGATCGTCCCCATGGGACCGCAGCGCCCACAGCGCGGCCGGCTGCCAGTCGTTGTTGTCCAACTGCAGCAGTCGGCGGAACCATAGATTGACCTGCGGCGACCCGTCTCCGGCCGCGTATGTCTTGTCGCGGATCACCGCAGAGGCCTCGGCATAGGGAACGAGTACCTCGTCGACGAACTCCTCGGCCCGCCCGCCCTTGTAGTGGGAGAGGACCTGCGTCTGGAATTCCTTGAGCAGCTCCTGCCGGGCCCGCTCACCGGAGAAGATCATGCGGATATGGGAGAACAGGTCGGAGAACTCCTCGCGTCCCAGGCTCTCCTCCGCGTCCTCCCACCGCCTGGCGTAGGTTTCCGACGCCTGCTCATTGATTTCTCCGATGATCTGCGCCTTGAAGATGTCGGCAGGCGACAGGTCAAGGCCTCGGGAGTTCATGACGCTGAAGATTCGGTGGGCACTGTCCAGGTCAGGAGTACTGACAGCGACGAGGAAGGTCTGGACGCCCATCAGCTTGCACAGCGCGAGACGTTGATCGTCGGTCCAGGCAGCCAGGGTGGTGTGCAGGACCCGCGCGTTGGCCTGGACGGCCCTCTGCGCGTCGGTCCTCAGATTGTGGGGGTTCAGCTCCAGGAGGGTCCTGATGGAATCAGACGTCTGAATGTGCTGGTGGAAGAAGTCGGCATCTCGAGGACGAAGAGTGAGCCGAGGCTTGGCCTTCAGTCCCAGAACCGTGTTCCCGGGCTCGGCGATCATCGCCACGAGGTTGGTCACCACATCGGGTTGCTGAGCCAGGTCACGCAGGACGGCCAGCAGGATGGTCAGGGTTGTCAGCCGCTGCTGACCGTCGATGACATCGGCCTCGGCGGCGCGACTGTCCTTGACGAGTACCAGGGAGCCGAGGAAGTAGGGCTCGCCGTCGCCCCGGAGGAGGGCTTCCTCGAGATCGGCGAGTAATTGCTGGGCCTGTTCGGTCTGCCAGGCGTAAGGACGCTGGTAGTCCGGGATTCGGAAGTCGTAGTCACTGCAGAAGACTTTGTGCAGCGGCACTTCGCGCGCTTCGAGCTGAGCCATGAACAGCATGATTCCTCACCGGAGACCGGCTCCGCAGCGATGTTGCTGGACTGCGGGAGGAAGGGATAGTGGCGCCGGGAACGGTGATCTGTGCCTCGGCGCAAAGCGTGTGGCCGCGCTGTCATCAGGGGGCGGGGCCCTGCGTCAGCGTCCGGCAGTGCGGTCCCGGGCGCGGGCGTGGTCCTCGACGTCGGTGTGGGCCAGGATCGCGGCGGTGAGCGGGGCGAGGACTTCGCGGGGGAGCGCGTGCCCCATTCCGGGGATCTCGACCGTGCGAGCCCCGCGGATCACCTGGGCGAGATGCTGCGGATGCGGGGGAGGGAAGACCGGTTCGGCCGGGGCCGAGATCACGAGGGTGGGCACGTCGGTCCTCGCCAGTTCCTCGGTGCGCAGCATGCCGGAACTGTCGGCGCGGCCGTGCGCGGTACTGGAGTTGTGGTGGCCGGTGTGCTCGATGATCCTCCGCTCCAGTGCGCGGGCGCTCTCCGCGTCGAAGGGGAGTTGGTCGCCTGCCAGTGCCCGCCAGTGGTCGACGCGGGCATCCAACTCACCTTCCGGGCCCCGTTCTTCGGCAGGCCGGGCCCAGATCTCCAGCACGTGGGGAGCGATGCCGGGAAGTTCCTCGGGCGGGACGCGTGTGCCGTCAGGCTGCACGTACGGGGTGGTGCTGAGCGCGGACGTCCCGATCAGGGTCGCGCTGAGCAGGCGGTCCGGATGGTCGGCGATGAGTAGTTGGGCGAGCATTCCGCCGAGGGACATGCCCACGACGTGGGCGCGGTCGATGCCCAGGCCGTCCAGGACCGTGACCGCGTCCTCGGCGAGGTCGGTGACGGCGTACGGCTGCTGGTCGAACGCCCAGGTGGATCGGCCGGTGTCGCGGTGGTCGTAGCGGATCACCCGGTGGTGCGAAGCGAGCGCGTCCACCAGTTCGTCCGGCCAGCCAAGGCCGGAGGCCTGCGCGCCCATGATGAGCAGCAGGGGAGGGGCGTCGATGGAACCCCGATCCTCCGCCCACAGACGCACGCCGGGAGCCGCGTCGATGAAGTGGTCCATGGTGCTCCTCCTGTGAGGGACAGGCGTCAGACGTCACGCAGTCAAGGCGAGACGTCTCGTCTCGTCTTTAATGTAGCGCAGACTCGGCCCGCACGGCATGGGACGGGACTGTGTCCGTGGCGCGTGCGGGCCGGCGGCCCACCAAAGGTGACTGTGAGGCGTGCGCAGCCGGAATCCGTGCGGCTCCGCACCTGAGGGCGGGCTTTCAGTCATGGCCGGAGCCCGCCCGAACCGTCAGGCATCGACTCCTGTACGAAGTGACTGTCCCACCCCGCCGGCAGTGGGGACAGCTTCGCTTGGGCTCGCCGTTCACTGTGCCCTTGCCGATCTGCTGCCGGCGATTCCGTGGCTACTGGGCGGTGGCCATCCACAGCTCCACGTCGCTGAGGACCAGCCGCCCCGGCCGCTGAGTGGCGCTGTCAGGGACGACGGCCCGCACCAAGGGCTGGTCGCCCTCTTCCACGGTCACCTTCGTGCCGTCGAACTTCGGTGACTCGGCGCGGACGATCGCCCGCAGCTCGGTCTCCAGGCTCCGGGCCGCCGCGTCGTCCTTGACCACGAAGCAGAGGATCTCGGTGTTCTTGGCGGCGGAGGATGCCTGCTGGCCCAGGGCTGCCAGGCGCACCGGGTTGGAGGAGCCGAGCGGGTTGAAGTCCGCACGGTAGACATCTCCCAAACACTCTGCCGCGCGCCGGAACGTCTCGTCGTCGGCCAGGGACGAACCGTCCTCCGGGTCGACGGCCGACATGGGGTCGGAGTCCCGGGTGGAATAGGAGATCTCGTCCTCCGAGACGTGGAGCGTGGCCCCGGTGTCCCCAGGGTGCGTCCAGACCTCCTGGCCGTCCTTCTCGCTCCGCGTGTAACCGCTGGACTTCAGCGACTTGGTGATCGCCGGTGCGTCGAACGAACCCACCCAGTGCCCGGCCTCGCTGGTGTCGATCGCGGTGCTGATCCAGGTCACCTCGAACTGCTGTCCCAGGGGCTGGTACGGATTCAGCAGGGGGCTGGCCGGCTGTGCGACGGAGGTGAACCGCTTCGAGTCGCCCTTGCTCAGCTCCCGTACGCGGGCGGCGTCGAGGAAGGTCACCTGCTTCTTCCCACTGTCGCCGGCGAGAGCCCCGAGCTCTGTGAGCAGCTTGGAGCCGCCGTCACCGTCGTCGGGCCCGGACGAGCAACCGGTGACCGCAGCAAGGAGGACAGTGGCGAGAGCGGCGGCGCCGACGGCGGATCCGCGTGCTGGTATGCGCATGATCAGGCAGCGTATACCGGTGCCCGGCGAAGGGCGGGCGTGCAGGGGAAGCCCGTCCCGCCGTCGGTGGGACGGCGCTGCGGGAGCCCCTCTCCCACAGCGGGAGTTGATTCAGCCAGGTTCGCCCAAGGGGAGTCCGCAAGTATTCCGCCGCCGCTCTACTCGGCCCCCTCCCGCGGCGAGCGGGGGACCTGCTTGCCCGCTTCGGCCTCGACCAGGGGTAACGCGTCCCGGCCTTCCGTAGTTGCGCAGAGGTCGCGGGCTTCACGAAGGGTGTCACCTGCCACCGAGTACGAACCGGCGACGAGGTGCCCGACGGCTTGGTCCGTCAGAGAGCGGATCAAGCGCCGAGGCCCGTCTTCCGGACGAGCGGAAGCGAGTCGGCGTTCGAGATCGACGCTCTCGCCCAGGGCGGGGATGACCTGCTCGATGAAATGCTGCGAAAGATGGTCGAAGGTAACCGATCGGCGGATGTTGCGGCGACGCAGGAGGGTCCCGAGCTCGGCCGACCCCGCGGGATCGAGTGCGGACCGATCCCCTGTCGTGGCTATCGCGTCGTCGATGGCCTTCCCTCCCACACGGTAGGTCTGTCGGACGCTGTGGGCCCACCAGTCGAAGCTCACGCCGTGCACTGGCTGGAGAGCCCGGAGATCCGGGCTGACGCCGATCGGGAATGCCCCGCCGACGACGGGCCGCTCGTCGCGGGTACCGGATCTGGCGAACAGTGCGGCCTGCACGCCCTGGTCGAACCCGAAGTTGTTGCAGTCGCCGACGGGCGGAAGCCGGTCGCAGACCACGACGGCCTCGTCCAGGAGTGCCTCCGCCTCCCGTGGATGCCCGGTCTCACTGAAACGGGGTGAGACCCCCGCCAGCCAGATCACCAGTCCGGAGAGTCCCCGTGGTTCATCTTCGGTCGTGCGGCGCTTGATCCGGAGCGCCTCACGTTCGATCTCCAGACTCTCGTCGGTCTGCCCGGCCAGGTCCAGGTAGATCGCCAGATCGAGGAGCGACCACACCACACCGGAGGGCCACGAGACGTCCCTCGAATCCTCCGCAGCGCGGTAGATGTCAACCACCTCGCGTTGAGCGGTCACGGCCTGCGCGAACTGCCCGGCCTCGGCGAGGCCGTGTGCGGATGCGCCGAGGATCCTTGTCTCCTTCCGGGTGTCCTCGCGGTGCCGGTTCAACTGCCGGGCGAGCGAGGCTGCCTCCTCCTTCGCCGCCAGAGAGCGATCGTCGGCATGCGCGAGCGAATACCACCGGCCGAGTGCATGGATCGCATGCGTTGCGGGTCCGAGGTGTTCATCGGACCCGTCGGCGAGAAGGCCCCGGTAGATCGCCGCGGCCTCCTCGAAGTAGGGGAGGCCCTCCGAGGGCCTCGCGCGATCGATCCGCCATCCGAACGCCAGCAGGGGCCGGGCCAGTTCGGGGAGCCCGGTGGCCGGCTGGTCGCGAGACCGTATCCGTGCCTCGGCGATTGATTCCTCGGAGACCGGCTCTCTCCTCATCGAAGCCCTCTTTCGTGTGTGCGACGGGTGATCGGCGGATTCTGCGGATGATCAGGTCCAGTCCCGAACGGGCATGCCGACCCCGTGGCATCGCGTCGAACATCACGTCCTCCCGCGCCTGTTGGGCGGATCGTGGTCCGAGCGCGGAACGGATCGTGATGATCAAGAGGTGATCCGAAAAGGCCGTCGTCGCCCGCGAGCCCGTCGGGTTCAATACGGGCATGGGGAACGCTCTGTGGGACCGGCTCCCGGTCGAGGCGCATGCTGAGGTGGACCGTGATGATCCCGCGAGCCACAATTCTGTGCCACTCCGGTTCGGGGGCGATCCACGGTGGAGCCGCGGCTCATGCGGTCGCCCCTTGGTGACCCACTCGACCAAGGCGTGCGGCAGGTCGAGTGCGGCACGATGTGGGACCAACAAGGCTTCCGCGCCGATGGGTTGGGACTTCGCACGCCTCCCCTGACGGCACGGGAGCCCTGCCCGTCGTGGCCACGGCCCTGTCATCCGATCGGTTGCCACGCTGAAAGACCTCACTCATGGTAATTTCCGTGCCTGCTCGACAAGCTCCCTGATCAAGGTGAATGCACGAAGGCTGCCACGGTGGTGAACAGAGGGATCCGTTTCGGCTCTCGCCATGCCCCTCGTCACGGAGTCAAGTACTTCGAAGTCCGGCCTCGCTCCTCTCGCCAAAAGAAGTTGCACTGTCTCCACGTGCCCACTCCAGGCCGCACTGGACAAAGGGCTCGCTCTTGTCGAAATTCCGAGCTTCTCGGCAACACCCGCGACCAACTGTGGTTCCACTGTCAAATCAGGGGAAGCGCCACGATCCAGCAGCAGTTCCACCATGTCGACTTCACCTTGTGCGGCAGCGAGTATCAGCGGTGTGTACTGATCGGTATCGGCTCGGCCGTTGGGGTTCGCACCCGCGTCGAGAAGATGTTGAGCGACCTCGCGCATGCCTCTCGGTGCGGAATATCGCAGCGCGGTCGTCTCACGGAACTCGCCCATCTCGGCATCAGGGGCAGCCCCGGCAGCAAGGAGAACGCGCACCACGTCGGGATGGTTGTTCCATACGGCCTGATCGAGGGCGGTGCGGGCCACGTCGGTTTCGCGCAGGTCGGCGGAAACGCCCGACGCCAGTATCCCGGCGACCCGATGTGTGTCTCCGGAAGCAGCAGCCTGACGTAACATCCGGGCGGTATCATTCACTTCTGTTCAACCCATCTTCGAGCATGTCGGAAAGATTGCGAAACCCGGAAAGGAGTGGGGGGCGCCACCCCACTGCGATCAGCCCGTGCAGTCGCGATGCGAAATATGCGTACGGGCCGGGACGGACGGCGTGATCTCTGCAACCTGTGCGGTTTCCCTCATGCCATGGGCCGGCGCGGTGTTTCGCGGAAATCTTGGTCGCTTGTCGCCCTGCCTCATCGGAGTTGAGGCGGGAAATGGTCGGGCTGCAGCCCCTCACCACCGGAATACACCGTCGTAGAGGCGTCGATGCCACCATTCGCCATGCCGGTGCAGCCGCCGGTAGGCGTGCGGATCGGGCAAGGTCCGGCGGCGGAACTCTGCGTCCAGACACGCCACCACCAGCCCGAGTTCGGCGCGGGAGGGCTGTGGAAGCGAACGCAACGCTTCTTGCAGAATGTCCCGAGCGTTCGCCACGTCGACGAGCGAGGACTCCGGATGGGGAGAGACCGGGAAGCACAGGTCCAGGTACCGGCCGGGCTGTCGCAGGAACGCCCGGTAGTGCCGGAGCGCGGCTTCCACGGCTCCGTCCCACAGTCCGGCCCAGGAGTCACCGTGCTCACGCTCCGTGCGCCGGATCGCGGCACAGGTGCGCTCGGACAGCCCGGGAATTCGATCGGTCCAAGGGGTCCAGACGGGCGGGACCGGATCTTCGGCGCGAAGCGCGCCGGGCCGTCTACGCGGCATGGGCCTTTCGGTTGTTCGTCATGCTCGCGATCATGCCGGACGGCCTGACAGCCCACAAGGCCCTGCGGACCTCACCGTCTCCCGGCAGACTCGCACCATCCGATGAAAAGGGTGTCCGGCCGGGCGCACCGCCCGGCCGGACCGCCTCACCGGTTCATCGGGTCACCACGGCCGGAAGGTGGCTTCGGGCCGGTCGTCGGCGGCGATGTCCTCGACGTACAGCAGCGCGTCACGGTGCCGCAGGTAGCTGCCGGGCTCGCTGTAGGACTCGAAGGACGCCAGTGACCGGTCGGAGAGCCCGGGGACGCGTCGCCACGTCGCGTCCGCGCGGTAGCCGGCCTCGTCGGCGCGGGCGTCGATCCACACCTCTCCGTCGCGCTGCCGCAGGAAGTGTCCCGGGAAGTTGACCGACTCCAGCGACACCGCCGAGGGGTCCGCCAGCCCGGGGACGACCTTCCACTGCATGTCGGCGTACGGCGTGACGTCGGGGTCGATCCGGCCGCGGCTCCACGCGTGCCGGATGAACCGGTTCGGGGCGTCAGCCGCCTCGAAGTTGAACACGTTGGAGCGGATCGAGACGTTGTCGAAGCGTGCCTGCGGCTTGTCCGGTGCCGTCGCACCGGCCTTCGGTGACAGCCTGTCGATGTGTACGCCGTTGGCGCCCGAGGCGAAACCGGTGTCCGTCGTGCTGATCTTCGGCTTGGCCATGTCGTCGACGTAGACCTTGAGGGACGAGCCGATCGCCTCGACCTTCACCCGGTGGGTCTTGCCGACCGCCCCCGCCAGCCGCGCTGTCGCCAGCGGCGTCCGCTCGTCGCCGGTCGCCTTGCCGAGGACCAGGCCGTTCGGGCCGATATTCGCGTAGTAGCCGTGGAAGCCCTCGGTGCCGGTACCCGGCTGCGTGACGCGGAAGGCGAGGCCCGCCTCGCTGCGGCCGTGGCGCAGGGTCACGTCGGCCTCGTAGATCAGGTCGGAGAAGTCGGTGTCCTGGAGGGCCAGGCCACCGGTGGCCGAGGCGGCGGAGTAGGCGTCGTTCTTCGGCGCCCAGTGGGCGTCACCGTAGGTGCGCCACCCGACGGCGTTGCCGTCGTCGAAGTTGTCGTTGACCTTCATGGTGACCGGCCGGATCGTGCCGTCCTCGTTGAAGTGGATCCGGTCGTAGGCCAGGGCCCGGTGGTTGCCGTCGGTCTCGCTGAGCGGGCGGCGGTGGTACACGATGTACCAGATGTCGGTGCCCGGCACGTTGAGGACCGAGTTGTGCCCGGAGCCACGCGCCACGGCCGAGTCCTGCGCCAGCACCTTGTCGATCTTCTTGAACGGGCCGGTCGGGGAGTCCGACATCGCGTACGACACCGAGTAGTTCGGGCCGGTCCAGCCGCCCTCGGACCACATCATGTAGTACGTGCCGTTGCGCTTGAACATGTAGGAGCCCTCGACGTAGTTCTCCGGGGTGATCTCCTTGTACGTCGATCCGTCGGGGAAGGTGCCGAGGCTGGTCATGTCCGGGTTGAGCTTGACGACGTTGGCGTGGCCCCATCCGCCGTAGTACATGTACGCCTGACCGTCGTCGTCGATGAAGACGTCCTGGTCGATCGGCTGGGCGCCGTTGTGGAACTGGGAGATGAGCGGACCGCCGATGGCGTCCTTGTACGGGCCGTCGGGGCGATCGGAGACGGCGACGCCGATCCCGCCGTGCTCGGAGTTGTTCTGGATGTCGTTGGCGGCGAAGTAGAGGTAGTACTTCCCGTCGCGGAACACCGGAGCCGGCGCCCACAGCGCGTACTTGGCCCAGGAGACGTCGGCGATGTCCAGCACCTTGGGGTGCTTGGTCCAGTTCACCATGTCCGTCGAGGAGAACGCGTCCATGAAGGTCTGTTCGCTGTAACTGCGGGACGTGGTCGGGAAGATCCAGTAGCGGTCGCCGTAGACCGCGACATCCGGGTCGGCGTACCACCCTTCGACGAGCGGGTTCCCCGCCTCGGCCGTGCTCGGCGCCGGTGCGGCGGCCGACGGTGAGGGCGCCGGTTGCTCGGCACCTGCGAGGGAGGGCGCGAAGCCGGCCAGCAGGGCGGCGGCGGTCAGGGCGACGGAGAGCTTGCGGATGGTGCGCACCATGAGGGCGGAGGGCCTTTCTCGTGAGCGACAACGTTGTCGGGCGAGGTGCGTGGCAAGGTGTCGGGACGTTCTCAGGGGGTGGTGCGGGCCGGGCGGTGAGGATGCGTCACTTCGGAGGGGCTCGCTTGTACTACGTTGGAAATTCAGGCGACGTGCAGCATAAGAACATGGGCGCGGGTCACTGTCCACCCCGCTCGTGCCGGAACCCCGGAACCTCGGAATCACGGAATCCTTTGGCGGTCCGGAGTGGCCATGCCGTCGCCAAGTTCCGGGCAGGCGCTCGCCCACCCCGGCCGGCTGCGCAAGGTGCTGGACGGGGAGATCCCGTGGGAGACGGTGATCGAGGAGACGTTGCGCTGGGACACGCCCACCACCCACCTGCTGATGCGGTTCGCCACCGAGGACATCCGGGTCGGCGACCAGGTGACACATGACCTTCGGTCACGGGCCCCACATCTGCCCCGGGGCCGGGCTCTCCCGGGTCGAGGCCGGCATCGCGCTGCCCGCGCTGTCCGGACGGTTCCCGCGGTTGAAGCTCGCGATTGCTCCACGGCTGAGGGCGCGGTCGGCGGGGGAGGGCTCCCGGGCCGGATGTACTGGGACGTACGGGACTCACGCACGTCCGGCGTCCGGATCCGCCTCGTCCGGCGGCACAACTACCCTTTGCCGCATCGGTGTTCGACATCACGGACGGCGTCCGGTTTTTCGAAGAAAGTGGGTGGCGCGTGGCAACCGATGCGGTGAGCGGTGGCGACTGCGGGGCGCACCCCCCATCCCCGACCTTCAAGGAGTTTCCTCGTGAGCCGCACTCTGAGGAGAAGCCTCGCCGTACTCCCCGTCGCATTCCTGCTGGCCCTCGTGCCCGGCAGCGCGTCCGCCTACCCCAACCCGGGTGTGGTCAACGGCGACATCGTCGTCCACGACCCCAGCATGATCCGAAGCTCCTCCGGCCAGTACCTGCTCTACTCGACCGGTGAGGGCCTCCAGCTCCGCACCTCCACCGACCGCACCGCCTTCGGCCGTTCCGGAAACGCCTTCACCACCAAGCCGAGCTGGTGGAAGAACTACTCCTCCGCGTCCGACCCCTGGGCCCCGGACATCTCGTACCACGGCGGCAAGTACCTGATGTACTACGCCGTCTCGTCCTTCGGCTCCAACACGTCGGCCATCGGCCTGGCGGCCTCCACCACCGGCCAGGCCGGCAGCTGGAGCGACTACGGGATCGTCTACACGTCGAGCTCGTCGAGCGACTACAACGCCATCGACCCCAACCTGTTCGTGGACGACGACGGCACGTGGTGGCTCTCCTTCGGCTCCTGGTGGACCGGGATCAAGATGATCCGGATCGACCCGTCGACCGGCAAGCAGTACGCCGGGGACACCGCCCGTCGCTCGCTCGCCTCCCGCCCCACCGGGACCAAGGCCGTCGAGGCGCCCTCCATCGTCAAGCGCAACGGCTACTACTACCTCTTCGCCTCGTACGACACGTGCTGCGCCGGTACCAGCTCGACGTACAAGATCAAGGTGGGCAGGGCGACCAGCGTCACCGGGCCCTATAAGGACCGCAACGGCGTCAGCATGCTCAGCAACGGCGGCACGCCCGTCATGGAGTCGCACGGCCGCTACATCGGCCCCGGCGGCCAGTCGATCCTGGCGGACTCCGACGGCGACCTGCTCGTCTACCACTACTACGACGGCCAGGACAACGGCGCCCCGAAGCTCGGCGTCAACCTCCTGAACTGGAGCAGCGGATGGCCCGTCGCCTACTGACCCTGCTGAGCGCCCTGCTGCTGGCGCTCGCCCTGGGGCAGCCGACGTCGGCGTCGGCTGCCGAGGGCCGCCCCTACACCAATCCGGTCAAGGCGCAGAAGGGGGCCGACCCCTGGATCTCGTACCACGACGGCAACTACTACCTGGTCTCGACGAGTTGGACCGACGTCATCACCATGCGCAAGTCGCCGACGCTGGCCGGGCTCGCCACCGCGCCGAGCGTGCAGGTGTGGCAGGGCGACGCCGCCTCGCGCTGCTGCAACATCTGGGCACCCGAACTGCACTACTCGGGCGGACGCTGGTACCTGTACTACGTGGCCGGCCAGGACATCACCGACTACAACCCGACGCAGCGCGTGCATGTGCTGCAGAGCACGGGTGCGGACCCGACGGGGCCGTACACGTACAAGAACCAGCTGGGCGGCAGCTGGATGCTGGACCCGAGCGTGCTCACGCTCGGCGGGTCCACGTACCTGCTGGGCAGTGCGAGCGGCGGCGGGACGCAGAATCTCGTCATCGCACCGATGTCGAATCCGTACACGCTCAGCGGCTCGTTCTCGACGATCTCGACGCCCACCTACGGCTGGGAGAAGTCGGGAGGCGCGGTCAACGAAGGAGCCGAGGTGCTCCAGCGGGGCGGGAAGACGTTCATCGTCTACTCCGCCAGCGGCTGCTGGACCCCCGACTACAAGCTGGGGCAGCTCACGCTGACCGGCTCCGACCCGCTCTCCGCGTCCTCCTGGACGAAGAAGTCCACCCCCGTCTTCCAGCGGAACAACGCCGCCGGGGTCTACGGTCCGGGGCACAACGGCTTCTTCACCTCGCCCGACGGTACGGAGAGCTGGATCGTCTACCACGCCAACGACTCGGCGTCCGACGGCTGTGACAACGGGCGTACGGCGCGGGCGCAGAAGTTCAGCTGGAACTCCGACGGCACCCCGGACCTGGGCACGCCCGTCGCCCTCGGTACGACACCGGCGGGGCCCTCCGGTGAGACGGCGGCGACCCCGACGGCGTACACCGTGGTCAGCCGGGCCACCGGGAAGTGCCTCGACGTGAGCGGTGCGTCGACCGCCGACGGGGCCGACGTCCGGCAGTGGACGTGCGACGGCAGTGCCAAGCAGCGGTGGCGCATCGACGACAGGGGGGACGACACGAGCAGGCTGGTGAACGTCGCGACGGGCAAGGTGCTCGACACGGCGGACTGCTCGACGGCCGACGGTGCCGACCTGCGGCAGTGGTCGTGGCTCGACAACACCTGCCAGCGCTTCCGCTTCGTCACCACCGAGGCCGGTGGCTGGGTGCGCATCGTCAACCAGGCCACCGGGAAGGTCGCCGACGTGGCGGACTGCTCGACAGCCGATGGAGCCGACGTCCGGCAGTGGACCTGGCTGAACAACACCTGCCAGCAGTGGAAGCTCACCCCGGCCTGACCCAGGTCCGCCGCAGCTCACGGCCCCGGCGCCCGTAAGCTGCGGCGGCATGGCTGATCTCCTCGCTCTCGCCCCGCACCGCTCCACCACAGCCGCCCTGCTGGCCGGCGCGGCGCGTGAGCGCGGCATGGACGTGACCGTTCTGCCGCGCGACGGAGCCCCCGTGCGGCCGCCGGCAGGCACCCGGGCGTACTACTACGGCGGTCCGCTCTTCGCGGCTTCTGCTGTCGGCCGCCTTGGGGCCGCCCTTCTCGGAACCGCCCTCCTCGAGCCGGCCGACGACTGGCTCGACGCGTTGCCGTACGCGTTCACCGGCCGCCATGTCCGGTGCGTACCGCTCAGCGAGGCCCGCCGCGCACAGGGCCCCCTCTTCGTGAAGCCGCCCACCGACAAGAGCTTCCCGGCCGCCGTCCACGCGGACGGCAGCGCCCTGCCCGCCCCCTCGGGAACCGAGGACGACCCACTCGTCCAGGTCAGCGAAGTGGTCACCTGGGTCAAGGAGTTCCGGCTCCATCTGCTGGACGGGGAGATACGGACCGGCTCGCAGTACGCCACCTTCGGCCGGCTCGACGTGGCACCGCTGGCGGGCCACGCCGACGAGCCCGCGGTACGCGCATTCGCCCGGCGGCTGGCCGAGGCGTATGCGGACACCCTGCCGAGCGGGGTGGTGCTCGACGTCGGGCTGATGCGCGGAGCCGGCGACGCGGGAGACGGGCGGTGGGCGGTGGTCGAGGCCAACATGGCCTGGTTCAGCAATGTGTACGCCGCCGACCCCGCCCGCGCCCTCGACGTGGTGCTCCGCTCGGCGGGCCCCGGAACCGCTGTCCGGGTGCGGGACTCCCGGTTCCGGCGGATGTGACGCGCCCGGATGTGGCGCGCCCACCCCGGCAACCTTCGGGGTGGCCGTGGCGACTACTCCCCGGAACCCCACCTCTTCCCGCTCCCGACCGAATGGACCACACCATGGCAGCGAAGCGACGACGTACCGCCCTCCGGCCCGGACCCCGCAGGGCACTGACGGCAGGGGCGAGCGCGGTCCTGGCCGTCGCCCTCCTCCAGACGTTCGGGGCGGCGTCCGGCGCGGCGGCGGCGACCACCCTCACCGTCGCCAAGGACGGCAGTGGGCAGTACACCTCGGTGCAGGCCGCGGTGAACGCGATCCCCGCGGGCAACACGGCGCGGGTGGTCGTCTCCATCAAGCCGGGGACCTACCGCGAACTGGTGAAGATCCCCTCCACCAAGCAGAACGTCACCCTCCAGGGCAGCGGCTCCAGCCGCAAGGACACCGTCATCGTCTACAACAACGCCTCCGGCACCCAGAAGCCCGACGGCTCCGGCCCCTACGGGACCAGCGGCAGCGCCACCGTAGCGGCCGAGGCCAACGGCTTCCAGGCCCGCAACCTCACGATCTCCAACGACTTCGACGAGGCCGCCAACCAGAACATGAGCGGACTCCAGGCCGTCGCCCTGCGCACCGCCGCGGACAAGGTCTTCCTCGACTCCGTGATCGTCACCGGTGACCAGGACACCCTGCTGCTCGACACCGCCTCCAAGGCGACGCTCGGCCGCGTGTACATGTCCAACTCCTATGTCATCGGCAACGTCGACTTCATCTTCGGACGCGCCACCGCCGTGATCGACAAGTCGGTCATCACCCTGAAGAAGCGCTGGGACGGCAGCTCCGCCGGCTACATCGCCGCGCCCAGCACGGCCGCCGACCGGAAGGGCTTCCTGATCACCGGCTCGACCGTCGACGGCGATGTCTCGGCGTCGTCCTTCTACCTCGGCCGGCCGTGGCACGCGGGCGGTGACGCCTCGCTCGACCCGATGGCCACGTTCCGCGGCACGACCCTGAGCTCAGCGATCAAGTCCGACCCGTGGACGGACATGAGCGGCTTCTCCTGGAGGGACGACCGCTTCGCGGAGTACCGGAACACCGGGCCCGGATCCGGCTCGGCGAGCAGTAACCGGCCGCAGCTCAGCGACTCCCAGGCCGCGCAGCAGGAGACCGCCGACTGGCTGGCAGGCTGGACACCCTCGGCATCCTGAGTCACGGTATGCAGGAGTGGCACCCGGCGGTCGAAGCGCTTCGACTCCTACTCTGGACAGTGCCTGTGAGCGAGTCTAGGCTCCACGGTGTCTGTGCATGTCAGAGTGCGAAGGGGAGCACAGCAAGGCGCTGTCGAAGTGCTTCACCCGCTCTCCCTTGTGGTCGCCATCTGTAGGGGAGAAGCCGAATGGTCACGCTTGCCGAGGTCGCCCAGCACGCCGGAGTCTCCGCGAGCACGGTGAGTTACGTCCTCAGCGGCAAGCGGTCGATCTCGGCCTCCACCCGGGAACGCGTGGAGCGCAGTATCCAGCAGCTGGGCTACCACCCCAACGCCGGCGCGCGTGCCCTCGCCAGCAGCAGATCCAACATCATCGCGCTGATGGTGCCGCTGCGCACGGACATGTACGTGCCGGTGATGATGGAGATCGCCATCGCCGTCGCCACGAGCGCCCGGATCCACGGATACGACGTCCTGCTGCTCACCGGCGAGGAGGGCCCGGCGGCCGTCCGCCGGATCGCGGGGAGCTCGCTGGCGGACGCCATGATCCTGATGGACGTCGAACTGCACGACGAGCGACTGCCGTTGCTCCGTGACTCCGGGCGGACCGCCGTCCTCATCGGCCTGCCTGCCGACACCTCGGGGCTCACCTGCGTGGATCTCGACTTCGAGGCCACCGGGGCACTCTGCGTGGAACACCTCGCGGGCCTCGGTCACCGCGAGGTGGCGGTGATCGGCGAAGCGGCCGCCGTCTACGAACGGCACACCGGCTTCGCCGAACGGACCGTGGACGGCATACGGACCAAGGCACGGGAGGCCGGGGTGCGGATCCTGCACCGCCCCTGCGAGGGAGGGTACGCCGCGATGGCCGGCACCCTGGGCCGGATCTTCGACGAACGGCCGGCGACGACCGGGTTCATCGTCCAGAACGAGGCCGCGGTCGAGCCGCTGCTCAACCTGCTCCAGCAGCAGGGGCGCGCCGTGCCCGAGGACGTGTCCGTCGTGGCCGTCTGCCCCGAACAGGTGGCCACCCAGGCCTCGGTGCGACTCGCCTCCGTCGCCATTCCGGCGCAGGAGATGGGGCGCCGCGCGGTGGAACAGGTGGTCGCGAAGCTCGCCGGCCGGGGCACGGACGAAGTGGAACTGCTGAAACCCGTCCTGACGGAGCGCGCGAGCACGGGGCCGGCTCCGGCCTGACCGACGAGGATCGACGAGCGCGTGGAGAACGGGCCGGGGGTGTCCCCCCGGCCCGTCGGTGTCCGGATCAGCTCGACGAGACGTCGAACCCGTTGGTCACGAAGTCCAGACCGCCGGACGACGAGGTGATCTCGTAGCCGAACTGGACGTCACCGATGGTCTCGTCGCCCCACCAGCCCTTGGTGTCCTTGATCCACTTCAGGATCGGCAGGATGTTCACGGTTCCTGCGGACGAGTCGGAGGTCCGCAGGAACGAGAAGACCTCGTTGGCGCCGTTGTCGCCCTTGTAGACGTCCCAGGTGTGGCCGCCGAGGCTGACGGTTCCCTGGGAGGTGCCGAGAGGACCGACGGCGCCGTTGTGGTTGACCCAGAGCATGACCTCGTAGTCGTAATCCGTGTCCCAGATGTCGTACGACGTGTTGTACGCGCCGGACGCCGGGACGGTCACGTTGTAGTCGCTGGTCAGCGACGACAGCGACGTGATCGGCTTGTTGACGATCTTCTTCGCGTTCGGGTACGACTTGATGCCACCGGTGTTCGGGTGGTTCGCCGTCACGCCCCAGTTGCTCGACGAGTTGGCCCAGATGGTCTGGGTGCCCGCTCCGGAGCCCCAGATGTTGTTGTAGAGGATGTAGTTGTCGGACGTGGTGTAGTTCCCCCACTGTTCCGAGGAGGTCCAGATCGCGGCGTGGGCGGGCGCTGCCGCGAAGCCGATCAGCGCGGCCACGGCTGCCGTCGGGGCCAGGAGCAGCCGGGTCAGGGTGGATCGTGCCATGGGTGTTCCTTCCATGTGGGGATGGAGGACGTGCTACCGCGCCTCCAGGGTGAGGACGCGGTCCACGCCGGCCGTCAACTCCAGTGGAGCCGGCGGATGTCCGGCGGAGGTCTCGGTGAGGACGAGCCCGTCACCCGTACGCAGATCGACCCGGGCGTCCCGGGTGGGACGCAGCACGGCGGTCGCGCCGTCCTCCGACCACCTCAGGTCCAGGTGCGCGCCGAACCGGGTGCGTACGCCCCGGAGTTCACCCGCCGGGTAGGTCGCCGGGACGGCCGGCAGGAGCACCAGGCGGCGCGGCGTCGACTGGACGAGCGACTCGATCACGGCGGCGGGCAGGGTGTGCGCCGCGTCGGCGTTGTAGACGTTCCGGGACGGGTAGTGCGCGCTCATCAGCGAATCGTGGAAGAAGTCACCGCCCAGCACCGCGTCCAGCGCCGCCGCCACCCGGGACGGGTCCCGCAGCCGGGCGGCGATCAGGGCGTGGTGCAGATGCCCGTGGGCGGAGTCGTTCTCCGACCCGCGCAGCTCCAGCGCGCGGTGCGCGGCCGTGGCCAGCTCCGGGGTGTCGTACGGATTGATCCCGTCCAGCGGCCACACCGGGTAGAGGTGGCTCAGATGGCGGTGGTCGTACGTCTCCCGCAGACCGGGCCACGCCCACTCGGCGAGTGCCCCGTCCTCGTTCACCGCGTACGCCGGGAGCCGGGCCGCGAGTGACCGCCAGAGGCCGGCCGACGGATGCCCGGGGGCGTGTTCGGCGGCCGTCGTCAGGGCGTGGTGGGCCGCGGCGATGTCCATCGTGGCGTTCACCGTGACCCAGCTCGCGTTGGCCGGCCGGTTCTCCGGGGAGTACGAGGGCACGACGGCCACGTTTCCGTCCGGGTCCTCGCGGCTGAGGAAGTCCTCGTAGAACAGCGCCACTTCGACCAGAGCGCCGGTCAGGGCGGCGTCCGGGGAGCCCGCCGTGACCTCCACGTGCTCCAGCAGCGGCTGCAGCAGCCAGTCCGCCCCCGCCGTCCACAGATGCAGCGGATAGGCACGCTGGAAGTGCCGGGTGTGCCCGGACTCGCCGTCCGTGTGGGACGGCGCGACGATGCCCCGGGCCCCGAACAGCGCCCGGGCGTTGTCCCGCCAGTCTGCCAACTGGCCGTGCACCAGCGCCGCGTGCGCCTCGGTGACCTCCGGGAGGGCGGCCGCCGCGGCGGAGGCGACCTGCAGGTTGAGATTGGCGTTGGTGGTGAAGGCCCCGGACCAGGCGGTGTCCCAGTCGCCGGTCCACAGGCCGGTCAGCCGGGGCGGCAGCAGCCCGGAGGAGGAGAGCAGGTGGTAGCGGCCCGCCGCGAAGAGCCGCTCCAGCAGCGCGGGGGACTTCGGGGTACGCAGCAGCTCGCTCCCGGACAGCTCCCGCGCGGGCGCGGCATCCCGGAGCACGAACGAGGCGCGCCCGTACGCGGTCCGGTGCAGTGGCCGGTGGCGGGCCAGCAGCGTGGCGTAGTCCTCGGGGGGCAGAGCGGCCCACAGTTCCCCGAGGTCCGGATGGCCCGGACCGCGGACGACCCTGGTCGTCAGAGTGAGGCTCCTGGCGCCTTCGATCCGGATGCCCTCGCCGCCCACGGACACCCTGCCGCCGTCCACCCGGGCCACGGTGACGCCCGTGTACCCGAGCCCGGTGCCCGGGTAGCCCACCCGCAGGGCCAGGCGGGCGCCCTCCGGGGTCAGCACCGTCGAGCGGCCGACCGCCAACTGCGCGGGGGCTCCGGGCAGGCAAGGGTCGAGGACCACGTCGGCGGTCAGCCCGAGGTCGGTGACATGCTGCACGATCACGTCGTCGGCCCGCGACACGAAGGCGCTGCTGTGCCATGCCTCGTACGACGCGGTCACCTCGCCCGTCGTGAAGTCGACCTCGCGCCGGTAACCGGCGACGGCCTCGTGCAGCCCACGGGTACGGCGCACGAGGGTCCGGAACGCCGGATGGAAGGGCTGCACCCACACCAGCGGGCGCCCCGTGCCGAAGTCCTCGGCCGCCGTGGTGTCCCCGGACAGGAGCGCGTCCTGGAGGCGGCCGAGCCGGTCGGCGAGCTCCGGCGGCCGGAGGCCCTCGCTGCCGTTGGGCCGCACCAGGGTGTGGTGGTTGACGATCACCCGGTCGTCCGCCGGATCGCCGAACACCATGGCCCCGTGACGGCCGTTGCCGCTGAGGAAGGCGTCCTCCCAGCGGGTGGCGGGGCAGGGCTCCCACGTGCCGTCGATCATGCGGAGCCGTCCCGGCGTGAGGCGTCCGCGAGCACGGCCACGCCGTAGCGGTCCAGCTCGACACAGCCGTCGGTCCCGGCGCCCGTGAGCAGGTCGACGTTCCGGCCCGGCAGCTCCACCCGGGCGGGTGACCGCCCGTGGTTCAGCAGGAAGAGCAGCTCGCCGCGCCGCACCGCCTCGACTCCGGAGGGCAGCCCCTCCAGCACGGGGCGCACGCCGGCCCCGGCCGCCACCCGGCCGAGCAGTTCGCGCAGCGCCTCGGGCTGGGGCAGCGTGGAGACGTACCACGCGTCGCCCTTGCGGAGCACCGCCGGGAGTCCGTCCAGCTCCCCGCCGCGGTACGCGGCCACCGTCTCCGCGCTGCCGTCGGGTTCCAGCTCCTCCGACCACAGGGTGCCGCCGAAACCGTCGCACTCCACCGTCGCGCCCGCGTCCAGCGGCCACCACTCGTGCACGGTGCGGATCCCGAACAGCTCACGCAGCCGGCCGTCCATGCCACCCGGCCTGATCCGGTCGTCCACGTCCGCGACGCCGGTGAAGAACCCGCACACGAGGGTGCCGCCGCCCCGCACGTACGCGACGAGGTTGTCGATCGCCGCGTCGCCGAGGAGCTGGAGCTGAGGCACGAGCACCATGCGGTACGCGCTCAGGTCGGCTCCAGGACGGGCGAAGTCGGTGCCGATCCCGCTCTCCCACAGCCCCCGGTGCCACGCCTGGAGCAGTTCCGGGTACGAGACGAGGGAGGACGGCCGGCCCTGCTGGGTGCTCGACCACCAGGCGTCCCAGTCGTGCAGCACGGCGACCTCGGCGGACACCCCGGTTCCGCTCACCTCGGCGCCGATCAGGGCGAGTTCGGCGCCGATCCGCTTGACCTCCTGGAACGTGCGGCCGTGCTCGCCGGCGTGGCTCAGCATTCCGGAGTGGAACTTCTCCGCTCCCTGCCGGGACTGCCGCCACTGGAAGTAGCACAGCGCGTCCGCGCCCCTGGCCACCGACTGCAGCGACCAGAGCCGGTTGAGGCCGGCGGGCCTGGGATGGTTGACGGCACGCCAGTTGACCGGCCCGGCCGCCTGCTCCATCACCATCCACGGCCCGCCGGCCTGCGAACGGGTCATGTCGGCGAGCATCGCGTTGTACTGTCCGCCCTGCGGGTCCTTCGGGTCCGGGTAGACGTCGACGGAGACGATGTCCTCCTGCTCCGCCCATGCCCAGGCGTCCTGGCCCGACCACAGCGGCATGAAGTTCGTCGTCACCGGGATGTGCGGGGTGTGGCGAGCGACGATGTCCCGCTCGGCGAGGTAACACTCCATCAGGGCGTCGGAGGTGAACCGCTTGAAGTCCAGCTCCTGCGCGGGGTTTCGCATGTACTGGGCCCGGCGCGGCGGCAGGATCTCCTCCCAGGTGTCGTAGCGCTGGCTCCAGAACGCCGTGCCCCAGGCCTCGTTGAGCGCGTCCAGGGTGGTGTGGCGGGAGGCCAGCCAGCGGCGGAAGTGGGCGCCGGTCTCGTCACACCAGCAGTGCGTGCAGTACTCGTTGTTGATGTGCCACACGGTGAGCGCGGGATGCTCCGCGTACCGTGCCGCGAGATCCTCGGTGAGGGCCGCCGCATAGCGCCGGTACACCGGTGAGCTCGGGCAGAAGTGCTGCCGGGAACCGTAGTTGACGACCGCACCGTCCTCGGTGCGCGGCAGCGTCTCCGGGTGGAGCGCTCCCATCCACGGCGGCGGTGAGGACGTCGGGGTGGCGAGGACGGCACCGATGCCGTGGGCGTGCAGGAGATCCAGCAGCCGGTCCAGCCAGCCGAACTCGCGTGCCCCCGGGCGGGGTTCGATCATCGCCCAGGAGAAGACGCCGACGGTGACGGTGTTGACCCCGGCCTCCTTCATCAGCCGGACGTCATCGGCCCACACCTCCTCGGGCCACTGCTCGGGGTTGTAGTCGCCTCCGAAGAGGACGCGGCCACGGGTGGCGTCGTGCAGGGACGGCATGGACGTCTCGTTCCTCTACGGGGAGTCTCTACGGGGAGCGCTACTGGGGATCTGCGTACTGGATGCCGCGGCCGTTGGTGCCCAGGTAGACACGGCCGTGGACCCGGGGGTCGCCGGTGATGACCTCACCGGTCCACCCCCACCGGTGGGAGTCGTCGTTGATCCGGACCCAGGTCGCGCCCGCGTCGTCCGAGCGCAGCACCTCCACGCCGTCGTACGTCGCGGAGACCCGCCCCGTCTGGAAGACCGCCGGGTATCCGGCCCGGCCGTTCCTCGGGGCGGCCTTGCCGAAGCCGAGGGCGTACGAGGCCTGGCAGCCGGCCACCGGAGCGAACGTGCGGCCGCCGTCCGTGGAGCGCAGCAGCCCGTTGTCCTTGGCGGACAGCCACAGGTCGCCGGAGCGCCCGGGGGCCGCCGCGATGCGGAACTGCACATCGCCCGACGGGAGCCCTTTCGCGCCCTCGGCGAAGGTCGCGCCCCTGTCGGTGGAGAGGAAGACCGCACCCGTGTCCGTGTCGTAGACGTAGAAGCGCGCCGGGTCGAGCGGGTCGGCGACCGGTGTGCCGCCCTTGGGGAACGTGGCCACCTCGGCCCAGGTCGCCCCGCCGTCCGTGGAGCGGTGCGCGGCGTACTTGGTGCCGTCCCAGTGGACGAACGACCACAGCAGCGTCGCCCCGTCGGCGGAGACCGCCACCGGGCCGGGAGCAGAGGGCGCGATCGCCGGCTGGGTGGCGAAGGGCTGCCAGGTCGCCCCGCCGTCGTGGGAGTACGCCCCGGCCGAGTCGGATCCCGAGGGCCAGCCCGTCCGCACGACGTACGACGGCTTCAGCGTGGCCAGGGCGAGGCCGGTCGCCGTGCCGAAGACCGGGTTCGAGGCCATACCGCGCGACGGGGACACGGCCAGGGAGTCATGGCGCATGACCCCGATGTCCCCCAGGCCGCTGAGCAGCGGGGTCCCCGACGGCGGTGCGATCAACTGGCGTACCGACGACTCCTCCAGCCCCCGGATCTCCGGGGCCCAGTGCACCAGGTCGCGCGTCCCGAAGACCGTGGCGCCGGTGCCGTACACGATGTGCCGTGAGTCGTAGGGGTCGACGGCCACGGCCTGGATCCACCAGCCGAACTTGGGCTCCCCGCCCCACTTCAGATACGGCGTCTCCGAGACGTCCAGCACTGCCGTGTCCTTGAGCGAGGTCCAGCTCGCGCCGCCGTCCGTGGAGCGGAACAGGGTGTCCACGGGGCCCCAGCGGTTGTTCGTGGAGACCACGACGGTGCCGGGACGGGAGGCGTCCACGGCCACTCCGCCGTACCCGAACGCGTCGCCGTCGCCCGGGGCCACCGGGGTCACGTCGGTCCAGGCCCCGGTCACCGTGTCGAGGCGGTGCACCGAGCCGTCGGCCTGGTTGTTCGGGCCCGGCCCGTCGGCGTAACTCACGTACAGCGCGCGGCTTCCCGCGTCGTACGCCGCGCGGACCGGCACCTTGGCCGACGCTCCGGAGGACGGCTGTCCGGGGACGGCCTCCCAGCCGCCGGAGGCGGTCGTACGGTGGAGCGCCGTGCCGCCGTCGCCCCAGCCCGCGTACACCGTCCGGCCGGCCGCCACCAGCAGGGTGACGCCCTGGCCGCTCGCCGATGGCGTGGCAGGGAAGGAGGCGTCGGCGGCCCAGGTGGCGCCCCGGTCCGTGGAGCGCAGCAGCCCGTCGTGGCGCGTCCCGAGCCAGAGCGTCCCGCTGTCGCGCGGATCGACCAGGAGCCGCTCGCCGCAGCCCCGGCCGTCCTCGTTGGCCCCGAGACGCACGGTGAGATCCGTACGCGCCCAGGTCGCGCCCCGGTCCTCGGACCGCAGCACCGCGCCCGGGGAGGCGTACGCCTGTGTGTACGTCCCGAGGGCCAGGTACAGCCGGTCCGGGTGCGCCGGGTCGACGGCCATCGCCTCGACGCCCAGCAGGTTCCAGTCGTCCCAGCCGATGTGGTCGGTGAGCGCCGTCCACCGGGACTCCCGGTCGTCCCAGCGGTAGGCGCCGCCGATGTCGGTGCGGGCGTAGGCGAGACCCCGCACTGCCGGGTGGAACAGGACGCCCGTCACGAAGCCCGTCCCGCCGATCGCCGCGGTGCGCCAGCGGTGCGGCTGGGTCTTCGCGGGCCGCCGGGAAGCCACGGCGGCCCCCGCCGAAGGCAGCACGGACGCCGCCGCCGCGGCCACGGCAGCCCCGGCCAGGACGGTACGGCGCCGAGGGTGCGGGGCGGGTTCGGGCTGCGGGACGGACGAAGCGCGCATGACGAGGACCCTCCGGTGGGGGAGTGACGGGGTGGATGCGGGGCGGTGCGGGGTTCAGCCCTTGACGGCGCCGGTGAGCATGCCTTCCTTGAAGTGCTTCTGCACGAACGGCGACAGGACCGCGACAGGGATCAGCGCCAGCACCATGACCGCCATCTGGATGGCGAGCAGCGACAGCTGGCCCGTGTTGATGACCTGCGTCAGACCGGTGGGCCGCTCCTGCTTGAGGACCAGCTGGTTCATCACGTTCTGCAGCGGCATCATGTCCGGGTCGCTGAGGTAGATCGACGCGTTGAACCAGGCGCTCCAGTAACCCACCGCGTAGAACAGTGTGATCACCGCGATGACGGCGCGGGACAGCGGCATGACGATCCTCCACAGGATGCGGAAGTCACCGGCCCCGTCGATGCGCGCGCTCTCGATGAGCTCCTGCGCGGTGCTCATGAAGAAGGCCCGCAGGACCAGGATGTTGAAGACGTTCAGCGCGCTCGGCAGGATCAGTGCCAGATAGGAGTCGGTCAGCCCGAGCCCCTGCACCACCAGGTAGGTGGGGATCAGGCCCGCGCCGAAGAACATCGTGGCGAGCATGAACAGCAGCAGCGGGCGGTGCAGCACGGACCCCGGCCGGGACAGGCCGTACGCGCACATGATCGAGACGGCCATGCTGAAGAGCGTCCCGACCACGGTCACACAGATGCTGATCACGGCCGCGCGGGTGACCTGGCCGCCGCCCAGGAGCTCCTGGTAGGCGACGAACGTGATGCCGCGGGGGATCACCACCAGTCCGCCGGCCTCGGTGATGGTCCTCACCGAGGACAGACTGGTGACGACCACGACCCAGAGCGGGAAGAGGACGGCCAGGCAGATCAGGACCAGGACCACGCCCTTGGAGGCGAGGCCCCCCTTCGACGGCTCCTCCTCCCACACCGGGCGCAGACGGCCGCGCGTTCCCGGCTTCACACCGGCCAAGCCGGTCATACCGGAGAGCAGGCTGCTCACTTCTTGTACACCCCCTGCTCACCCATGAGGTGGGCGACCTTGTTGGCCCCGAGGACCAGCAGCAGACCGAAGATTCCCTTGACGATCCCGACGGCCGCCGCGTAGCTGAACCCGCCGTTGGTGATACCGACGTTCCAGACATAGGTGTCCAGCACCTCGGAGGCACCCGGTCCGACCGCCGTGCGCTGGAGCAGGATCTGCTCGAAGCCGACGGTCAGGGCGTTGCCCACTTGGAGCACCAGCAGCAGGGCCACCACGGGACGCAGGGCGGGCAGGGTGATGTGCCACATCCGGCGCCAGCGGTTCGCGCCGTCCATGGCGCTCGCCTCGTACAGGTCGGGGCTGACGGCCGCCAGGGCGGCGAGGAAGACGATGACGCCCCAGCCGGCGTCCTTCCAGATCATCTCGAAGGTGATCAGGAACTTGAACAGTCCGGGGTCGGTCATCAGGTCGAAACCCTCGTGACCGTTCTCCCGCAGCGTCTGCGCGATCAGCCCGGCGCCGCCGAACATCTGCTGGAACACGGTGACGACCAGGACCCAGGAGAAGAAGTGCGGCAGGTAGAGGATCGCCTGCGCCACCGCCCGGACCCGGGGCCGCACGAAGCTGTTGATGAACAGCGCGAGCAGGATCGGCACCGGGAAGAACAGCGTCAGTTGCAGCAGGAAGATCGCCAGCGTGTTCTTCAGCGCCGACCAGAACAGCCGGTCGTTCACCATCTGCTGGAACCACTCGAACCCGACCCACGGGCTCTGCGCGATCGCCTGGAACGCGTTGTCCGCGATGTACGGGTCGTAGTCCTGGAAGGCGACGACGTTGCCCGCCAGGGGGACGTACGCGAAGACCAGCAACAGCACCATCGCCGGCAGCGTCATCAGGATCATCGTGCGATCCCGGCGCAGCCGGTGCCGGAGCGGCATCTTGCTCGCGACCGGCGGTACGCCGGACGCCTCCGTCTTGACCGGCGGCGTCCGTGACTCCCGCACGCGCCGGCCCTCTGTGCTCAGTGCCATGTCAGGAAGCCGACTCGCCGGTCTCGTCGAGCAGCTTCTTGTACCAGTCGCGCAGCTTGTCGCCGCCCTTGGTCTTCCAGTCCGAGACCTGCTGCTGCATGTCGCCGACCTTCTTACGGCCGCGCACGATGTCCTTCTCGAGGTCCTCGAACTGCGCGTTGAGCTCGGTGTACCGGGTCGGCTCCTGGATCTGCATCCCGTGGAACAGCGGCTTCTTCAGGTGCGCGCCCTGACGCTGCTGCCACTCGATGACCCCCTTGGCGACGTCCGGGTAGTCCGGGTAGGCGCGGTACGGCTTGGAAGTGGCGACGTACTCGTAGGTGGCGAAGACCTCGTTGTTGCCCTGCTCGTTCTTGACGAGGACGCCGTCCTTGAGGGTGTGGTGGGTGCCCTCAAGACCGTATGCCCGCAGGCGCTGTTCCTTGCTCCCGTACGGAGCGGCGGTGAAGTTGGCCAGCGCGAGGAGGTCCTCGACGACCTTCTTGTCGGCTTTCTTGCTGACGAAGCACCAGATGTTGGAGGGGGCGGACTCCCAGAGGACGGGGTCACCGCCGTCGTGGGCGAAGTAGTCCATCGCAGCCATCCGGAAGTCCGGCTTGTCCAGGCGCTGGACGGCGGTCGCGGCATACCAGTCCGAGATGTCCTGGTTGTACATGAGGACGTTGCCGGAGGAGAAGGTGGTGCGAATGTCGCCCGTCTCCGCCTTGGCGTCCGGGTGCACGAAGCCCGCCGAGTACAGCGAGCGCGACCACTCCAGCGCCTCCAGGTACTCCTGGGTCTCGTAGCGGTTCACCAGCTTGCCGTCGACCAGCTGCCAGTAGTAGGGCTTCTCCAGCAGCACCCCGAAGAACTTGAACGCCGACCACGTCATGTCGCTGCACGCCCACACCTTGCTCCTGGGCGCGTTGATCTCCTTGCAGAGGTCGTAGAACTCCTGCGTGGTGGTCGGGACCTCGTACCCCTTCTCCTCGAAGATGTCGGCACGGTAGAAGGGGGCGATGTTGGGCGTGGCCTCGGCGGGCATCGGGATGCCGCGCAGCTGGCCGGCGAAGATGCCGCGCTGCCAGGCGCCGGTGGGAATGGCCGCCAGGTTGGGGTACGCCTTGACCTTGTCGCCCGACAGGTAGGGACCCAGGTCGGCGAACTTGTTGGCGATGGCACTCGGGATCTTGCCGCTGAGCTCCCATTCCGGTACGACGACGGCGTCCGGAATGGCGCTGGAGGCGAGCACGGCGCCGAGCTTCTGCCCGTAGACGTTGCCGTCCTGGTTCTGCCACTTGACCTTGACGCCGGCGGCCGTGTCCATCGCGGTCCAGTAGGCGTTGCCCTGACCGGGCGAGGTGCCCCAGAGCGGCGCCATGATGCTGATCTCGCTGCCCTTGCCCAGCTTCTTCGGCACCGACACGGCCAGCTTGTCGGCGGGGAGCGCCGTGGTGAAACCGTCGGCGGAGCCGTTCTTGCTGGGGATGTCAGGGGTGACGGTCTTCGAGGGCACGTAGGCCGGAAGGATGTCCTTCAGCTTCTTGCCCGTGGTCGTGCCCTCGTTCTTCGCGCCGCCGGAACCGCCGCCGCAGGCGGCGAGGAGCGGCATCCCGCCGCCCACGGCTGCCGCGACAACCACGGAGGAGGCGAGGAATCGTCTCCGGCTGGGAGCGGAGGGGGAGTTCGGCGTCATTGCGTCAACCCTTCGTGGTGCAACAGGACGGCCCGCGGCGGCGGCTGCCGCTCGGCCCTGTGTCTGAGGTAGGGGCGTTACCGGCCCAGCCGGTCGGCACGGCACCGGCTGGGCTGAAGCGGTCAACGGGCTGCCTCGTCGAAGCGCTTCGATGTTGCAGCGAGATTAAGTGAAGGGTTCCGGCCGCACAAGAGTTCGTTTCGATATTCCTCCGACGTGTTTCCGAACCGTTTCTCGGTGTGGCGCGGCTTCGATGTGTCCGGAAGAGTCTCTTTGGGCCTGTCACACCCTTGACACCTGCGGGGTCGGCCGCAGAGCATCGAAGCGCTTCGAAAGATCTTCCCTTCGCGTCGACGGTCCTTTCGCTGCCCGACGCCCCGAAAACCTCCCACCTCTCCAAGGGGACCCGCACGTGACGGACCATCCGCTTCCCTTCCGCGACCCGCAGCTGTCCTTCTCCCGGCGCACCGACGATCTGCTCGGACGGCTCACGCTCGACGAGCGGATCGCGATGCTGCACCAGTTCGCCCCGGCGGTGGAGCGGCTGGGCCTCGGCCCGTTCCGGACCGGACAGGAGGCCCTGCACGGGGTCGCCTGGATGGGGCCCGCCACCGTCTTCCCGCAGGCCGTCGGTCTCGGTGCCACCTGGAACGACGCCCTGGTCCGCCGGATCGGCGAGGCCGTCGGCAACGAGGTGCGCGCCAAGCGCGCCCAGGACGACCGCGTCGGGCTCAACGTCTGGGCGCCGACCGTGAACCTGCTGCGCCACCCGCTGTGGGGCCGTGGCGAGGAGGGGTACTCCGAGGACCCCGCCCTGACCTCCGCCATCGCCGTCGCCTACACCCGCGGTCTGCGCGGCGACGACCCCCACTACTGGCGCACCGCCCCCGTGCTCAAGCACTGGCTCGCGCACAACAACGAGACCGACCGCGACACCGCCTCTTCCTCGGTCCGCCCGCGCGTGCTGCACGAGTACGACCTGAGGGCCTTCCGTGACGCCGTACAGGCCGGAGCGGTGGCCGGGGTCATGCCCGCGTACAACCTGGTCAACGGCCGTCCGAACCATGTCTCCCCGCTCCTGGGGCAGCACCTGCGGAGCTGGACCGACCAGCCGCTCGTCGTCTGCTCGGACGCGGGCGCGCCCTCCAACCTGGTCGATTCCGAGCACTACTTCGACACCCACGAGGAGGCCACCGCCGCCTCCCTGAAGGCCGGCGTCGACAGCTTCACCGACCACGGCACGGACTCCACCGTCATGACCGGCCGCATCCGCGACGCACTCGCCAAGGGGCTCATCGACGAGAGCGACATCGACACGGCGGTCCGCCGGCTGCTCGCGATGCGCTTCGCACTCGGCGAGTTCGACCCGGAGCTCGATCCGTACGCGCACGTGGACGACCTGGACACCGAGGAGCACCGGGCGCTCGCCCTGGAGGCCGCGGAACAGGCCGTCGTCCTGCTGAAGAACGACGGCCTGCTGCCGCTGGAGCCGGAGCAGGGCCGGACCGTCGCAGTGGTCGGGCTCCTCGCGGACGCCTGCAAGCTGGACTGGTACAGCGGCACGCTCATGCACCGCTCCACGCCGCTCGACGGAATCCGCGAGCGGTACGGCGCCGAGAACGTCCTCTTCGCGGAAGGCGCGGACCGGATCCGGCTGAAGTGCTCCGACGGCTGGCTCCGGGTGCCCGCCGCCGACGGGACGGCGGACGGAGAGGCGCGGGGCGCGGAAGGCGCCCTGGACCCGGCCCTCCTCGCCGGCCGTACCGATCTGCCCCCGCTGACCTGCGGCGAGGAGGCCACCGAACTGGCGCTCGTCGACTGGGGCGACGGTGTCCTCACCCTGCGCACGGACGAAGGGCTGTACCTGTCCGTCGCCGACGACGGATACGTCAGGGCGTCCGCGGACGAGCCGGGCGGCTGGGTCGTCCAGGAGACGTTCCGTCTGGAAGCGGTGGAGGGACACGACGGCGGGCACCGCCTTCTGCACATCGGGACCGGTGGGTACGTGTCGGTCGCCGCCGACGGCGCGAAGGTTGCCGACTCCGGCGAGAAGATTTCCCGGGACGCCGCCACGGTCTTCGAGCAGGAGACCGTCGAGCACGGCGCCGACGCCGTGGCCCGGGCCGCCGCGGCCGCCGACACCGTGATCGTCGTCGCGGGCAACGACCCCCACATCAACGGCCGTGAGACCGAGGACCGTACGACCCTCGCCCTCCCCGCCCAGCAGGACCGCCTGTGGCGCGCCGCGCACGCCGCCAACCCGCGCACGGTCCTCGTCCTGGCCTCCGCCTACCCGTACGCGGTCACTGACGCGGCGGACGGGCTGCCGGCCTTGCTCTGGACGGCACACGGCGGCCAGGCCGCGGGCACCGCGCTCGCCCGCGTCCTCGCCGGTGACGTGTCCCCGGCCGGCCGGCTCCCGCAGACCTGGTACGCGAGCGACGACGATCTGCCCGACCTGTTCGACTACGACATCATCGGCTCCCGGCAGACCTACCTCTACTTCCAGCGCACCCCGCTCTTCCCATTCGGCCACGGCCTCGGCTACGCCGGCTTCACCTACTCCGGACTGCGGGCGGAGGTGGACGGCGAGCGGCTGCGGGTGTCACTGACCGTCATCCACGACGGCGGGTCCGCCGCCGACGAGGTGGCCCAGATCTACGTCCGCGCGGCTGCGCCCACGGAGCCGGACCGGCCCGCCGTCAAGGGCCTCGGGCCCCGGCTGCCCGCCCTGCGCGAGCCCTCGGACCTGCCACGGCTCAAGCTGGCCGCCCATCGCCGGGTGCACCTGGCCCCCGGCGCGGCGGAGCGCGTCGATTTCGACGTGGCCGTCGAGGAATTGGGTCACTGGAGCGTGGCGCACGGACGGTGGAGCGTCGAGCCCGGAACGTACGAGATCCTCGCCGGCGCGTCGAGCGCCGACATCCGGCTCACCGCCACGGTGGTCGTCGACGGCGAAGCGCAGGGCCCCCGCCCGGTGGCTGCACACGGCCTGGACGCCGCCGACTACGACCAGCAGCGGGGCACGGAGATCGTCGACCGCGCGAAGACGGAGGGTGACGCCGTCGCGCCCGCCTCCACCGGCGAGGAGGGGCGGCTCGTCTACCGGGCCTGCGACTTCGGGGAGGGCGTGGCCGGCCTGTCGTTCCTGGTCTCGGGGGCGGGGACCGTCTCCGTGAGCGCGGGCGGGCACGGCTCGCTGATCCACTTCCCGTCCACGGGTGGCCCGTACGACTACCGGGCCGTCGAGGTCGCACTCGGCCTCAGTGGGGTGCACGAACTGAGCATCGGCCTCACGGGGACCGTGCGTCTCGCCCGTATCGACGTCGTTCCCGGTAAGGAGTCCGCATGAGGTTCACCGACGGCTTCTGGCTGATGCGTGAGGGCGTCCGCGCCTCGTACGCGACCGAGATCCGTGATCTGCGGGTCGACGCCGACCGGTTCACCGCGTACGCGGCGGTCAAGCGTGTCGCGGCGCGCGGCGACACGCTCAACACCCCGCTGATCACCGTCGAATGCTTCTCCCCCGCCGAGGGGATCATCGGCGTACGCACCACCCATCACGCGGGCACGGTCCGGCGGGGGCCGGACTTCACGCTCCTGGCGGACGGCACCACGGCGCCCGCGGCCCGCACCCGCCGGGACGGCGCGGTCACCGAACTCACCAGTGGTCCACTGACGTTGCGCATGGACGGCGACGGGCCCTGGGGCATCACCTTCCTCGACGCCGACGGCCGTCGCCTCACCGGAGTGGACCCGAAAGGCACGGCGTTCGCGACCACTCCCGACGGAATCCACCACATGATCGCCCAACTCGCCCTGGATGTCGGCGAGAACGTCTACGGCCTCGGCGAGCGCTTCACGCCGTACGTGAAGAACGGCCAGACCGTCGACATCTGGCAGGCGGACGGCGGCACCAGCAGTGAACTGGCTTACAAGAACATCCCGTTCTATCTGTCCTCGCGCGGCTACGGCGTCTTCGTCAACCACCCCGGCAAGGTCTCCTTCGAGGTCGGCTCGGAGTCCGTCGGACAGGTGCAGTTCAGCGTCGAGGACCAGTCGCTCGAGTACTACATCGTCGCCGGCCCGACCCCGAAGGACGTCCTGTCCCGCTACACCGCCCTGACCGGCCGGCCCGCGCTGCCCCCGGCCTGGTCGTTCGGCCTCTGGCTCACCACGTCCTTCTGCACCTCCTACGACGAGGAGACCGTCACCTCCTTCGTCGACGGGATGGCCGAGCGCGGTATCCCGCTCAGCGTCTTCCACTTCGACTGCTTCTGGATGCGCGAGTACCAGTGGTCGGACTTCCTCTGGGACCCCGAGGTCTTCCCCGACCCGGAGGGGATGCTGGCGCGCCTCAAGGAGCGCGGACTGCGCATCAGCATGTGGATCAACCCCTACATCGCCCAGAAGTCGGCCCTGTTCGCGGAGGGCGCCGAACACGGCTACCTGGTGCGGCGGCCCAACGGCGACATCTGGCAGTGGGACCTGTGGCAGCCGGGCATGGCGTTGGTCGACTTCACCAACCCGGCCGCCCGCGCCTGGTACGACGACAAGCTGCGGGCCCTGCTCGACCAGGGCGTCGACTGCTTCAAGACGGACTTCGGCGAGCGCATCCCGACGGACGTCGTCTGGCACGACGGCTCCGACCCCGAGCGGATGCACAACTACTACGCGCAGATCTACAACCGCACCGTCTTCGAACTCCTGGAGAAGGAACGCGGTGCCGGGGAGGCGGTGCTCTTCGCCCGGTCCGCCACGGCGGGCGGACAGCAGTTCCCGGTGCACTGGGGCGGCGACTGCTTCGCCTCCTTCACCGCCATGGCGGAGTCCCTGCGCGGCGGCCTCTCGCTGTCGCTGTCCGGCTTCGGCTTCTGGAGCCACGACATCGGCGGCTTCGAGGGCACCCCCGACCCGGCGGTCTTCAAGCGCTGGCTGGCCTTCGGCCTGCTCTCCTCGCACAGCCGGCTCCACGGCAACGTCTCCTACCGTGTGCCGTGGGAGTTCGGCGAGGAAGCCGTCGACGTGGCACGGAAGTTCACCCTCCTCAAACACCGGCTCATGCCCTATCTCTACGGGGTGGCCGCCGAGGCACACCGTACGGGCATCCCGATGATGCGACCGATGCTGGCGGAGTTCCCCGGCGACCCGGCCTCCCGCACCTTGGACCGGCAGTACATGCTCGGCCCGGACCTGCTGGTCGCCCCGGTCTTCACGGAGGACGGCGCGGTCGAGTACTACGTCCCCGAGGGCACCTGGACCTCGCTGCTCACCGGTGAGCGGCTCACCGGCCCCGCCTGGCGGCACGAGACGCACGGCTTCGACAGCCTGCCCCTGCTCGTCAGGGACGGCGCCGTACTGCCGTGGGGCGCCGACGACCAGCGCCCGGACGGCGACTGGCTGGACGGCCTCACCCTGCGGGTCTTCGGGTCCGGGACGGACGAGCGCACGGTCGTCGTCCCGGACCTGACCGGCAGCCCTGCGGCGACGTTCCGCGTCGTACGCGACGACTCGGGCACACGCGTCACGGCGGAGGGTACGGACCGCCCCTACCGCGTGGTCGTCGAGGAGTCCGGGACGGTGGGGGAGGGAACCGGAACGGTGTCTCCCGCCTGACCGCCCGAGCGCGGCGAGGCAGCCCCCACAGAGGTCCGGTGCGAAGGTGCCGGGCCTCTGTCGCGCCGTCAGGTCACGGGAACACGGGCCCCACAGGCGAGATCCGGCGCATCCGATGGCAAGATCAATGCAACTCACTGACGAAGTGGGGTCGTTGACCGGACAAACTCTGGAGACGTCGTGTCCGCTCGTTCCGCACTGCCTGTCATATTCACCGCCACCCTCACCGCAGTCGCCGTACTCACGGGCTGCACCAGCACCAAGCCCTCCGCGTCCGGCGGAACGGAACTGGAGTTGGTGAAGTCCGGCAAGCTCACCACCTGCACGCACCTGCCGTATGAACCCTTCCAGGTCCGCAAGGGTGACGCCGTCGTCGGCTTCGACGTGGACCTCGTCGATCTGGTCGCCAAGAAGCTCAAGGTCACCCAGGAGATCGTGGACACACCCTTCGAAGGCATCCAGACCGGCGAGGACCTCAACGCCCGCAAGTGCGATCTGGCCGCGGCGGGCATGACGATCACGCCGGTACGCGCGAAGAACCTGGACTTCTCCGTCGGCTACTTCGACGCCACACAGGCCCTGATCACCAAGAAGGGTTCCTCCTTCACCTCGCTGGCAAGCCTCGACGGAAAGAAGCTCGGGGTCCAGCAGGGCACCACGGGAGAGACCTACGCGCAGAAGAACGCCAAGGGCGTGACGACCGTGCAGTTCGAGGACCTGGCCCTGCTGCTCACCGCCGTGAAGACCGGACAGGTCGATGCCGCGGTGAACGACAACGGCGTGCTCTTCGAGTACGTACGGAAGAACCCGGACACCCAGGTCACCGCCGAGTTCGACACGGGGGAGGAGTACGGCATCGGGGTGCGCACCGGAAACGACGCCCTGCGCAAGGAGATCGACGCGGTGCTCGCCGACGCCAAGTCCGACGGCAGCTACGACCGGATCTACAAGAAGTGGTTCCCCGCCGCTCCCAAGAAGTGAGGAAACCGTTACCGATGTCCCTATCCCGCAGACAGCGGACCCGTGCCATCCGGGGAGTTCAGTACGCTGTCCTCGCCGTCGTACTGCTCGTAGTCGCCCTTGCCGCCGACTGGGGTGAGATCCGACGGGCGTTCTTCGATGTCGAAGTCGCCAAGGCGCAGTTCCCCGACATCATCACCACCGCCCTGCTCAACACCGTGGTCTACACCCTGCTCGGCTTCGGTTTCGGACTGGCCGCAGGGCTGCTGCTCGCACTGATGAGACTGTCGCGCGTCCCGCCGTACCGCTGGCTGGCCGTCGCGTACATCGAGTTCTTCCGCGGAGTCCCCGCGCTGCTGGTCTTCATCGCCCTCGGCTTCGGCGTACCGCTCGCCTTCCAGGTGGCGCTCAACCAGTACGTGACCGTCATGCTGGCACTCGGCCTCGTCGGCGCGGCCTACATGGCGGAGACGATACGGGCGGGAATCCAGGCGGTCCCGAAGGGGCAGATGGAAGCGGCGCGTTCGCTGGGAATGTCGCAGCCCCGGGCCATGGTGTCCATCATCATCCCGCAGGCCCTGCGCATCGTCCTGCCGCCGCTCACCAACGAACTGATCCTGCTGACCAAGGACTCGTCCCTGGTGTACTTGCTGGGCCTGTCGCTCTCCCAGTACGAGCTGGCCAAGTTCGGCCGGGACGCCCTGAACCAGAATCGCAGCCTGACGCCGATCCTTATCGCCGGTCTGTGCTACCTGATCATCACTCTGCCGCTCGGCCACCTGGTCCGGCGGCTCGAAGCGCGTACGGCGAAGGCGAGGTGACCGTGGTGAAGGAGGTTTCGACGGCAGACGGCGCGGCGGCGGTGAGCGGGCCGGCGATCGACGTGCGCGGCCTGCGCAAGTCGTTCGGCACGCTGGAGGTGCTCGCGGGCATCGACTTCTCGGTCGCCCGGGGCGAGGTGGTGTGTGTCATCGGCCCGTCCGGTTCGGGCAAGTCCACGCTGCTGCGTTGCGTGAACCTGTTGGAGGAGCCCACGTCGGGGACGGTCACGGTGGCCGGTGCCGAAGTCACCGACCCGGACGTGGACATCGACAAGGTACGCCGGCGGATCGGCATGGTCTTCCAGTCGTTCAACCTGTTCCCACACCTCACGGCACTGGAGAACCTGACGCTCCCCCAGCGGCGCGTGCTCGGGCGTGACAAGGCGGAGGCGGCGCGGATCGCTCGCGAACGGCTGGCCCGGGTGGGCCTGACCGACAAGGAGTCCGCCTACCCGGCGCAGTTGTCCGGCGGCCAGCAGCAGCGGGTGGCCATCGCGCGGGCGCTGGCCATGGATCCGGAACTGATGCTCTTCGACGAGCCCACCTCCGCGCTCGACCCGGAACTGGTGGGGGACGTCCTGGCCGTGATGCGCTCACTGGCCGACGAGGGGATGACGATGCTCGTCGTCACCCATGAGATGAGTTTCGCCAAGGAGGTCGCGGACCGCGTCGTCTTCATGGACGGCGGAGTCATCGTGGAGGAGGGAACCCCGGAGCGGGTGATCGGCGCGCCCCGTCATGCCCGTACCCGATCCTTCCTCGCACGCCTGCTGACCCCGGCCACCGCGGACCTGACGGAGACGGCCGCCGACGGGACGGGGAAGCGGCCGGGCCCGGTGTAGCCGTGCTGCCGGGGCGGACAGGTGACGCGTACGTGGGTGAGCCGTGGTGGAACGTCCGGATCGGTACGGCATGGCGTGGTCCTCGCACCTGGAACAGCTGCGAGGTCCGGCCGAACACGTGCAGGATGCCCGAACCGACTCCGTGCTCGTGCTCCGGCTGCTGTCGCTGATCGTCCATGCCCCACGTCTCCCGTGCCGTCCCGGTAGCCCCGCTCGCCCCGAACGCGGCCCGGTCCCCGCCCGTGAACCGGCCCACGCCGCCCACGGGGGCCGGTGACGCCGGTGCCACGTACAGCTCGCGTGCCGACGTGCACCACGCGAAGCCGCCGGGGCGCCCCATCCGGTCACAGACCGGCCCGAACGGCCACCCTCCGTGACTTCGCCGGCATGGTCGCCGGACCCCTCACGTGAGCCGTGTCACCCAGAGTGAATTCATCGGCATACATCTCGCCGGATCGGGGAGGGGTCCAGGCTGCTGGTGCCGAACCCTGCGCGCCGGCTCATGTGCTCGGCCGGACCGGTGCGGAGCAATCAGGCACGGAAGGCAGATCACTACATGTCGGCTCCCCATTCGTCGGCTCATCCCCCCGCCGCCCTGGAAACCCTCCACATCGACGGCACCTGGAGCGCGGCGGCGTCAGGCGCGACGCGCGAGATCCTCGACCCCGCCGACGCCACCGTCCTCGCCCTCGTCTCCGAGGCCGGCACCGAGGACACCGACGCGGCCGTGGCCGCCGCGCGCCGTGCCTTCGACGACGGCCCCTGGCCCCACCGGCCCGTCGCCGAGCGAGCCGAGCTGCTGCGCAGGGTCGCCGGGCTCCTCCAGCGGGACCGCGAGGAGATCGCGATCACCGAGAGCCGTGACACCGGCAAGACCCTGGAGGAGGGCCGCGTCGACGTCGACGACGTCACCAACGCCTTCCGCTACTTCGCCGACCTCGTCATGAACGAGAGCGGCGGCCGCGTCGTCGACGCCGGTGACCCCGACGTGCACAGCGTCGTCGTGCACGAGCCGGTCGGCGTCTGCGCCCTCATCGCCCCGTGGAACTACCCGCTGCTCCAGTCCAGCTGGAAGATCGCCCCCGCCCTCGCCGCCGGCAACACCTTCGTGCTCAAGCCCAGCGAGGTCACCCCGCTCTCCACCGTCCACCTGATCCGGCTGCTCGCCGAAGCAGGACTGCCCGACGGTGCCGCCAACCTCGTCACCGGCGCCGGTGACCCCGTCGGCGCCCGGCTCTCCGAACACCCGGACGTCGACCTCGTCTCCTTCACCGGCGGACTCGCCAGTGGCACGAAGGTCGCCCAGGCCGCCGCGCCCACCGTCAAGAAGGTGGCCCTGGAGCTCGGCGGCAAGAACCCCAACGTCGTGTTCGCCGACGCGTGCGCCACCGACGAGGGCTTCGACACCACCGTCGACCAGGCGCTGAACGCCGCGTTCTTCCACAGCGGCCAGGTCTGCTCGGCCGGGGCCCGCCTCATCATCGAGGAGTCCGTCCGCGAGCGCTTCGTCACCGAACTCGCCCGCCGCGCCGACGCGATCCGGCTCGGCCGGGGCACCGTCGACGGAGTCGAGTGCGGCCCGCTCGTCTCCGCGCAGCAGCTCGCCAAGGTCGAGGCGTATGTCGCGTCGGCCCGCGAGGAGGGCGCGGTCGTCCGCTCCGGCGGCGCCCGCCCCGAGCCGTCGGACATCCGGCCCGCGAGCGGCTACTTCTACCGGCCGACCGTCCTGGACGGCTGCCACCGGGAGATGAAGGTGGTCCGCGAGGAGACCTTCGGTCCGATCCTCACCGTCGAGACCTTCCGCACCGAGGAAGAAGCCGTCACCCTGGCCAACGACACGGACTACGGCCTCGCGGGCGCCGTGTGGACCACCGACGCGGGCCGCGCCCGGCGCGTCGCGGGCCGGCTGCGGCACGGCACCGTGTGGATCAACGACTACCACCCCTACCTCCCGCAGGCCGAGTGGGGCGGCTTCGGGAAGTCCGGCACGGGCCGTGAGCTCGGCCCCACCGGGCTCGCCGAGTACCGCGAGTCCAAGCACATCTACCAGAACCTGAACCCCCGCCCCCAGCGCTGGTTCGCGGGCTGACACCGGGAACGGCCCTTCCCCCCCCACCTGTTCGCAGTACCACGCACACGCAAGCACCTTGCAGAAGGAGCAGTGACCGATGCCTCCGTCCCCCAGCACCGCACGCCCCGAACCCGTGGACTACGTGATCGTCGGAGGCGGCACCGCCGGCTCGGTCATCGCCTCCCGCCTCACCGAGGACCCCGACGTCACCGTCACCGTCATCGAGGGCGGCCCGACCGACATCGACCGCGAGGACGTCCTCACCCTCCGGCGCTGGCTCGGCCTCCTCGGCGGCGACCTCGACTACGACTACCCCACCACCGAACAGCCCCGCGGCAACTCCCACATCCGGCACAGCCGCGCCCGCGTCCTCGGCGGCTGTTCCTCGCACAACACGCTGATCAGCTTCAAGCCGCTGCCCGGCGACTGGGACGAATGGGCCGAGGCCGGCGCCGACGGCTGGGACGCCGCCGCGATGGACCCCTACTTCGCCCGGCTGCGCAACAACATCGTGCCCGTCGACGAGAAGGACCGGAACGCCATCGCCCGCGACTTCGTCGACGCCGCCCAGGCGGCGGCCGGAGTCCCGCGCGTCGACAGCTTCAACAAGAAGCCCTTCCACGAGGGCGCCGGCTTCTTCGACCTCGCCTACCACCCGGAGAACAACAAGCGCTCCTCCGCGTCCGTCGCCTATCTCCACCCGCACATCGAGGCCGGTGACCGCCCCAACCTCTCGATCCTGCTGGAGACATGGGCGTACCGCCTGGAGTTCGACGGCGACCGGGCCACCGGGGTGCACGTGCGCACCAAGGACGGCGAGGAGCTGCTGCTGCGCGCCGCCCGTGAAGTCATCGTCTGCGCGGGCGCGGTCGACACCCCGCGGCTGCTGATGCACTCCGGAATCGGACCGGCGAAGGACCTCACCGCACTCGGTATCCCCGTCCTCCACGACGCCCCGGGCGTCGGCGAGAACCTGCTCGACCACCCCGAGTCGGTCATCGTCTGGGAGACGGACGGGCCCATCCCGGAGAACTCCGCGATGGACTCCGACGCGGGCCTCTTCGTGCGCCGGGACCCCGATTCCCGAGGCCCCGACCTGATGTTCCACTTCTACCAGATCCCCTTCACCGACAACCCGGAGCGCCTCGGCTACGAGAAGCCCGAGCACGGTGTGTCGATGACCCCGAACATCCCCAAGCCGCGCAGCCGTGGCCGGCTCTACCTCACCAGCGCCGATCCCGAGGTCAAGCCCGCCCTGGACTTCCGCTACTTCACCGACGAGGACGACTACGACGGCCGCACCCTGGTCGACGGCATCAAGCTCGCCCGCGAGATAGCGAAGAGCGAACCACTGGCGCACTGGCTCAAGCGCGAGGTGTGCCCCGGGCCCGAGGTCACGTCCGACGAGGACATCAGCGAGTACGCCCGCAAGGTCGCGCACACCGTCTACCACCCGGCCGGCACCTGCCGCATCGGGTCCGTGGGCGACCCGGACGCCGTCGTCGACCCGCAGTTGCGCATCCAGGGCCTGGAGGGCATCCGCATCGCCGACGCGTCCGTCTTCCCGACCATGCCCGCCGTGAACCCCATGATCGGTGTGCTGATGGTGGGCGAGAAGTGCGCCGAGCTGCTCCGAGCGACCCCGACCACCGGAGGCGATGTCCGATGAGCGAAGCCAGTACCCCTGTGTTCAGCGTCCGGAACCTCTGGAAGGTGTTCGGGCCCAAGGCCGATCGCATCCCGGGCAGCGAACACGCGGCCCTGAGCCCCACCGAACTGCGCGAGCGCACCGGCTGCACCGCCGCCGTGCGCGACGTCTCCTTCGACGTCGAAAAGGGCGAGGTCTTCGTCGTCATGGGCCTCTCGGGCTCCGGCAAGTCCACCCTCGTACGCTGTCTGACCCGGCTCATCGAGCCCACCAGCGGCACCCTCGCCATCGACGGCGAGGACGTCCTGGGCATGGACACCACCCGGCTGCGTGAACTGCGCCGCCACCGCGCCGCGATGGTCTTCCAGCACTTCGGGCTGCTGCCGCACCGCACGGTCCTCGACAACGTCGCCTACGGCCTGGAGATCCAGGGCCTCGGCAGGACCGAACGGCGCGCCAAGGCCGCCGAACTGGTCGAGAAGGTCGGCCTCGCGGGCCTGGAGGACCGTCGGCCCGCCCAGCTCTCCGGCGGGCAGCAGCAGCGCGTCGGGCTGGCCCGCGCGCTCGCCGTCGACCCCTCGGTCCTCCTCTTCGATGAACCGTTCAGCGCACTCGACCCGCTGATCCGGCGTGAGATGCAGGACGAGGTCGTCCGGCTGCACCGCGAGGAGGGCCGCACCATGGTCTTCATCACCCACGACCTCAGCGAGGCGCTCCGCCTGGGCACCCGCATCGCGCTGATGCGCGACGGCGGCATCGTCCAGCTCGGCACCCCCGAGGAGATCGTCGGGTCGCCCGCCGACGACTACGTCCGCGAATTCGTCCGGGACGTCCCGCGCGAGCAGGTCCTCACCGTCGCCAGCGCCATGCGTCCGCCGACCGCCGACGAGAGCGGCAACGGCCCCGCCGTCCTCCCCGGGGCCACCGTCTCCGAAGCCATCGAGGCCGTCGCCCGCTCCGGCGACCCGGTCGCCCGCGTCATGGAGGACGGCAGGCTGCTCGGCGTCGTCGACCACGCGTGTCTGCTCGGTGTCGTCGCGGGGCCTCACGGGGCCCCGGGAGCCCGTGAGGTGACCGTCTGATGGCCACCGCGCAAGCCACCACCCGTACCGCCTCCGGACCCCCGGGGAGCGGCCCGCTCGCCGTCCTGCGCGCCCGGCCGGCCCTGGGCAAGATCCTTCTGCTGCTCGTGCTCGCCTTCGCCGCAGTGCCCTTCGCGCACGCCCGCTGGGGCGGCGGGGTCTGGCCCGGCGCACTGACCGTCGACCTGAGCGGACCGCTCGGCGAGGTCAACGACTGGATCATCGGCAACCGCGACAGCCACCCGCTGTTCCTCTACTTCTTCGGCCACATCAGCAACGCCGTGGTCCTGTCGGTGCGCGGCGTCTACCTCGCGCTCCTCGCACTCGGCTGGGCCGGTGTCACCGCCGTGGCCGCGCTCGTCGCCTGGCGGACGGCCGGTTGGCGCCTCGCGCTGACCGCCGGAGCGTCCTTCCTCGTCTGCGGGCTGCTCGGCATGTGGGTGCCGACCATGCAGACCCTCGCCCTGATGACCGTCGCCGTCCTCGCCTCGGTGGTGCTGGGCCTGCTCCTCGGGCTCGCCGCCGGCCTCTCCGACCGTACGTTCCGTGTCCTGCGCCCCGTGCTGGACACCATGCAGGTGCTGCCCGCCTTCGCCTATCTGCTGCCCGTCGTGCTGGTCTTCGGCATCGGCGTCCCCGGCGCGGTCCTCGCGACCGTCGTCTACGCCGCTCCGCCGATGGCCCGGCTCACCGCACTCGGACTGCGCGGCGCCGACGCGGGCGTCATGGAAGCCGTCGCCTCGCTCGGCGCGACCGGCCGGCAGCGCCTGTTCAGCGCCCGGCTGCCGCTGGCCCGCAAGGAGCTGCTCCTCGGCCTCAACCAGACCATCATGATGGCGCTGTCCATGGCCGTCATCGCCTCCGTGATCGGCGCAGGCGGTCTCGGCGACCGCGTCTACCAGGCGCTCTCCTCCGTCGACGTCGGCGCCGCGCTCGCCGCGGGCATCCCCATCGTGCTGCTGGCCGTCGTCCTGGACCGTACGACCGAGGCGGCAGGCCGGAAGGCCGGCACGGAACCCACCGGTCCGGTGGCCCTGCGCGGGGCGCGCGGCTGGGGGCTCGCCGCCCTGATCGCCGCGGCCGTCGCCGTCGTGGGCCGCTTCACGGGCGGCCGCATCTGGCCCGAGGGCGGCGTCGTCGCCATCGCGGGGCCGGTCAACACGGCCAAGGACTGGATGGTCGACCACCTCTACACCGGCATCCCCGTCGTCGGCGGCACCGCCGACTGGGCCGCCCACTTCACCAACTGGATCCTCAACCCGCTCCGCAGCGGACTGCAGGGACTTCCCTGGTGGTCCGTCCTGCTGATCGTCGCCGCCCTCGCCTGGACCATCGGCACCTGGCGCACCGCGCTCACCGCCGTGCTGGCCATGGCGGCCATCGGGGTACTCGGCGTCTGGGACCTGTCGATGGACACCCTCAGCCAGGTCATCGCCGCCGTGGCGGTCACCCTGGTCCTGGGCTTCGGCATCGCCGTCGGCGCCGCGCGCAGCCGACGCCTCGAACGCATGCTGCGCCCCGTCCTGGACGTCTTCCAGACCATGCCGCAGTTCGTCTACCTCATCCCGGTCGTCGCCCTCTTCGGCGTGGGCCGCGCCCCCGCCGCCGCGGCGGCGGTCGTCTACGCGCTGCCCGCCGTCGTCCGCATCACGACCCAGGGCCTGCGGGGTGTCGACCCCGCCGCGATGGAGTGCGCCCGCTCGCTGGGTGCCACCAGCGGTCAGCAACTGCGCCAGGTCCAGATCCCGCTGGCGAGGCCCGCACTGCTGCTGGCCGTCAACCAGGGCGTCGTCCTGGTCCTCGCGGTCGTCATCATCGGCGGCCTCGTCGGCTCCGGCGCACTCGGCTACGAGGTCGTCTTCGGTCTCGCCCAGGGCGACCTGGCCACCGGCCTCGTCGCGGGCGCCGCGATCGTCTGCCTGGGACTGATGCTGGACCGGGTCACCCAGCCCACCGCCCGCCGCCAGCGGAAGGAGAGCTGACATGGCTCGCACCCGTACCCGTACCCGCGCCCGTCTCCGTACGTCCGCGATCGTCGCCTCGGCCGGCGCGCTGCTGGCCGTCACCGGCTGCGGCGCGGCGGACATGACCAAGCAGGCGTCCCCGTTCGCGGCCCCCGCGGACATCAAGACCGTCACCCTCTCCGTCCAGTCCTGGGTCGGCGCGCAGGCCAACGTGGCCGTCGCGCAGAAGATCCTCGAGGACGAACTGGGCTACCGCGTCGATCTCGTCCAGACGGACGAGGTACCCGCCTGGGACGCCCTGAGCCAGGGCCGGGTGGACGCCATCCTGGAGGACTGGGGCCACCCCGACCAGGAGCAGCTGTACGTCAAGGACAAGAAGACGATCGTCTCCGGCGGCGACCTCGGAGTCACGGGCCACATCGGCTGGTACGTCCCCAAGTACTGGGCGGACGAGCACCCCGACGTCACCGACTGGAAGAACCTCGACAAGTACGCCGGCGAACTGCGCACCGCGGAGAGCGGCGACAAGGGCCAGCTGATGGACGGTTCGCCGTCCTACGTCACCAACGACAAGGCGCTGGTGAAGAATCTCGGCCTGGACTACAAGGTCGTCTTCGCCGGTTCCGAGGCCGCGCAGATCACCCAGATGCAGCAGTTCGCCAAGGAGAAGAAGCCCTTCCTCAGCTACTGGTACCAGCCGCAGTGGCTGTTCAACGACGTGCCGATGGTCGAGGTGAAGCTCCCGGAGTACTCCGACGCCTGCGCGGCCAAGGACCCGGCGGACATCGACTGCGCGTACCCGACGACCCCGCTCCAGAAGTACCTCAACGCGGACTTCTCGAAGCGCGGCGGGGACGCGGCGGCCTTCCTGAAGAAGTTCACCTGGTCGGAGAAGGACCAGAACGAGGTGTCCAAGTTGATCGCGTCCGATCGGCTGTCGCCCGACGAGGCGGCCGCACGCTGGATCGAGGAACACCCCGCCACCTGGAAGAAGTGGCTGGACCGGTGACCTGAGCCGGGGACCCCTCCGCCTCGCCGTCAGCCGCCGCGGCACCTGCCGTGGCGGCTGGCGCGTGTCGGGTCCTCAGCAGCTTCTATTCACTCAGTACATGTACTGAGGATATAGTGCGCGTATGAGTACCCGTCATGTCCTCCTGGGCCTGCTCGCGGCCGGGCCCTGCCACGGCTACGACCTGAAGCGGCAGTACGACGCCCGCTTCCCGCAGGCCCGCCCACTCGCTTACGGGCAGGTCTACACGACGCTGCAACGCCTGGTACGCGACGGTCTGGCCGCAGTCGACGGCACCGACTCCGACGGCGGACCGGAACGGACCCTGTACCGGTCCACCGGTGAGGGATCACGTGAACTGGGCCGCTGGGCCGAGGAGATCACCGCGCCCGCCCCCTTCGTGACGAACGAGATCTTCGCGAAGGTCGTGATCTCGATCCTCGTCGCCGCGGCCCCCGCGCAGCCGGGTCGGGACGGACGGAAGCCCGACGCCGCAGCGCATCTGCGGGCGCAGCGCGCGGCCCACATGGAACGGATGCGCGAGCTCACCGCGCTCAAGACCGCGCCGGGCGCCGATCTCAGCACGGTGCTCTCCGCCGACTACGCCCTTGTCCATCTCGACGCCGACGTGCGGTGGATGACCACCACCACGGCCCGCATCGACACCTTGACCGCGGAGGTCAACGCAGTATGAACACACGGGAAGAACAGCCCTCATCGGAGGCGGGCGCGCTGATCTCGGCGCGCGGTCTGCGGAAGTCGTACGGGAGGACCGAGGCGCTGCGAGGCGCTTCCCTCGACCTCCACGAAGGCGAGATCCTGGCCGTCACGGGCACGAGCGGCAGCGGGAAGTCCACCCTGCTGCACTGTCTGTCGGGGATCGTCCGCCCCGACGAGGGCGTCGTCACCTACGGGGGCGAGCAGCTCGGCCTGCTGTCCGAGGCACGGCTGAGCGAGTTCCGGCGCCATGACTTCGGGGTGGTGTTCCAGTTCGGGCAGCTGATCCCCGAGCTCACCGCGCTCGACAACGTGGCGCTGCCGCTGCTGCTCGCGGGTATCCGTCGAGGCCCGGCGAACGAGAGGGCGGGGGAGTGGCTGGAGCGCTTCGGCGTCCGTGGGCAGGCGGACCTGCGCCCTGGCGAGATGAGTGGCGGGCAGAGCCAACGGGTCGCCCTGGCAAGGGCTTTGGTCACCGGGCCCAAGGCGGTCTTCGCGGACGAGCCGACCGGGGCCCTCGACACGCTCGCCGGGGAACAGGTGATGACCGCTCTGGTGCACACCGCGAAGGAAGCGGGCACGGCGGTGCTGCTGATCACCCACGACGCGCAGATCGCGGCGTACGCGGACCGCGAGGTGGCGCTGCGTGACGGGGTCGTCCACTCGGGCTCGGCCGATACCGTCGGTCGGGAGGCGGCTCGCCATGAAGGCTGACATCCGCATCGCATGGATCCTCGCGCGCGGCTCGGAACGCCGCGAGTGGTGGAGGATCTCGCTCACCCTGCTGGGTGCCCTGCTCGCCACGGGCTTCGCCCTCGGGGCGGCGACGGTCGCCGCCGTGCAAGGGCAGGTCTCGATCCCGTACGCCCACGGCCTGCTCGACCGGCCCGGCGAGCGCGCGGGGGTGGTGCTCACGCTCGTGCTGCTGCTGATCCCGGTGCTCGGCTTCCTCGGCCAGTGCGCGCGCATCGGTGCCGTGCACCGGCGTCGTCGGATGGCCGGGATGCGGCTCGCCGGGGCATCTCCCGCACAGGTGCGGAGAATCGCCGCGGTGGAGTCCGCGCTCGCCTGCCTGGCCGGCTCGTCGGCAGGCTTCGCCGCGTTCGCCGTGCTCCTCGCCGTAGCGGGACACACCCCGCCTCCGGTGGCCTGGGCGGGCTTCGTGGTGGTCGTGCTCGCCGTACCGGTAGTCGCCGCGCTGGTGAGCGTCTTCGCGCTGCGTCACGTGGCCGCTTCACCCCTCGACCGGATGCGCGGAACGGGCCCGGACCGAGGACGCCGGGCGGCGATCGTCTCCCTGCTCGCGGTCGGGCTGATCGCCGCGGCGGGGCTGCTCCATCTGTCCCCGGCCGGCAGGAGCGTGAAGCCGCTCGCGCTGCTGGTCCTCGGTGTGGTGCTCCTCACCGGGGCGGGCTCGATCTGGGCGGCAGGTGCGTTCGCGGCGTTCATGGGCCGCAGGCTCACCCTCCGCGCGAAGAGCCCGGCGGTACTCATCGCCGCGAGCCGCCTCGCGCACGACCCGTGGGCGGCCGCCCGCACCCATGCCGCCCTGTTGCTGGTCACGGTCGTCGGCGTGGCTTTCGTGGGGGTCCGCGGGGTACTGCTCGCGGCGCTGGGGAAAGTCGGCTACCGGCCGGTGGACCTCGCCTTCTACACCACCGGCATCGACCTCGCCGGAGCCGCCGTGCTGGTCGCCCTGGCGATCAGCCTCTGCGGACTCGCCGTGGGCACCGCCGAGTCGCTGGCCACCCGCCGCAGGGGGCTGGCGGCGCAGGCCGCCGCCGGCGTGCCCCACACGATCCTCGCCCGAGCCACGCTCCTGGAGACGGCGGTCCCTCTGGCCCCCGCACTTCTGCTCGCGGGCGCCGGAGGAACGGTGGTGTACGTGGCGTACGCCACCGTCGCGAGCGGACCCGTCCCCCTGCTGCCGCTGCTCGTACCCGTGGCCGTCCACGCGGCCTGTCTGTTGGCCGCGGCGACCTCGCTGCCCCTCCTGCGGCGCGTAGCGCACCCGGCCGAACTGCGGTTCACGTAGCGTCCTTCGGGAGATCCGCCCCGCCTCGCGCTCGCTCCGCCACCACGAGCGTCGCGGCGACGAGGGCGGCGGCGAGGATGCCGGTACCGAGTACCGGAACCGGGGTGAACGTCATGGCCAGCACGGCGAGTACGGCTACGGGGTGGATGAGGTCGTTCCGGCTGCGGAGTTCGTCCGCCCGGTGGTGCAGCAGCCACACCAGGGTGATGAAGACGGCCGCCGGGACGGTGAACGTCGCTGCGGCGGCGCGGTCGGAGAGGTGACCGTGACCGGTGGCGTGGGCGACGTTGACCGCGAGTCCGGCGCCGACCGCGGCCGCCGAGGCGAAGACCAGGTAGTGGCCGTAGCCCCACAGGATCGCCGCCTTGAGGCCGGTGAGCCGTCGCGGGGCGTTCTGCGAGAAGTAGAGCCACCACAGGGCGAACACGGTCAGTACGCCGCCGACGACCAGGGTCGCGATGTCGCCGAGTGCCGCCTCGTCGTCGAGGGCGGTACGGACGGCCGCGGTGGCCGCGGTCATGGTCTCGCCGAGCACGATGAGGGTGAACAGGCCGTACCGTTCGGCGATGTGGTGAGGGTGCCAGGTGGTCATGGCCGCGCTCTCGGCCCACACGGGGACAGCGATCTCGGCCAGGACCAGGACGGCGAACAACGGCAGCCCCCAGTCCTCGGGCAAGGCCAGCCGGGCCACCCAGCCGACCTGCACGACGAGGATGCCGACCGCGTAGCGCAGGCAGGAGCGCCGGCGTTCGGGGTCGGAGCGGGCGGCGCGCAGCCACTGCGTGACCATGGCGAGCCGCATGACGACGTAGCCCCAGGTGATGACGGTGAAGTCCTCGTGTGCGAGGGCTTCACCCGCCCCGGCGGCCACGACGAGCGCACCGGCGATCTGGACCAGTGTGAGCAGCCGGTACGGGACGTCGTCGGTGTCGTACGCGGAGGCGAACCAGGTGAAGTTCATCCAGGCCCACCAGATCGCGAAGAACACCATCGCGTAGCCGAGGATCCCGTGCCCGATGTGGCCCTCGGCGAGTTCGTGCTCGAAGGCGACCGACGCCTGGGCGACCGCGGCGACGAAGCACAGGTCGAAGAACAGCTCGAGCATGGTCGCCGAACGGTGTTCCTCGCCGGTGTGGCGGGCGGTCATCGGGCGGATCCATGCGCCGAAGGGGGAGTGTGACTGACTCATGCGTACCCGGTTTCAGCGGTGGGAGGGGCAGTGCGGGCCGCGGCCGGGATGACCGGCTCGACGGGCATCGGTCACGTTACGAGCGGCCCACGGAGGCGTGCAACGCCGACGGGCCGCACGTCGGCGGCCCGGAGCAGGCTCCGCCGGACCGGACCCGACGAGCCGCTCAGCCGGTGGACACGGCACGCATGAGGCGGATCTGGCCGATCTCCGCCACATTCTTCATCAGCTCGGCGTTCGCCCACGCCACCGTGTGGGCGACCGTGTGCTCGGGGTCGTTCGCCCACGAGAACGGGGCGGTGGCGTCAAGATCCGTGTCGTCGAGGCTCTCCAGCACCCCCAGCCACTCCTCCCGGAGCTCACGCAGCCGGCTGACGGTTCTCCCGGCGTCACCCGGCCAGGCCACCTCGGTCCGGTCCTTCGGCTTCCGGCCCAGGGAATGCGCGATCGTCGTACTCCACCACCAGTCGATGTGCCAGCTCAGCCAACCGATCGTCGGAACCGGAACGGGATCGGGTTCGGTCTCGGCCCAGTCCGGTATCCACCGTCCGTCAGCCTGCTGACGCACGGTCCAGCAGAGGGGGGCGGGCTCCCACAGGAGGTCTTCAGGATCGAGCCGCTCGAGGTGGTACTCGAAGAGCGACCAAATCAGGTCGAACTGGCGGCGCAGCAGGTCACATCGGGGAGCGTTCACCGGGTGACCTTGGCACAACCCGCGGCCTCGCCCAAGCGCATTTCCGGTCGGCGGCCGTCGGCCCTCACCCCTGCCGGGCCCCGAAGGGCGCGCTCAGAAGGACGTGACGACGACCCGTGCGACATCGGGGTCGCGGAGGGCGGCGTATCCGGCGTCGATGTCGGCCAGGGTGATCTTCCGGGAGACGAGGTCGTCGAGGTTCATGCGCCCCCGCAGATACAGGTCCGCGTAGCGGGGGATGTCACGCCGCGGGTTCCCGGATCCCATGATCAGCCCCTGGATCCGCTTCTGCTGCAGCAACAGCCGGGGCAGTGACAGCGTCAGGTCTCCTCCGCTCCCCGCCAGGCCCGCGACGTACACGGCGCCCCCGAGGGCCGTGGTCGTCGACCGCCTTGAAGTGGATACCCATGGGGTTCCTTCCACCTCGGTGAGATACAAGAATCCGTAGTATGTATCATTGTTGCGCCCCGGGGGTCAGGGGGGCGGAACGGCTTGTCCGGCGGCGCCGTGCAAGGGCGTGCGACCGTCCGTGCCGGCCGGGGAGACCGGCCGGCACGGACGGGACCACGCGGCGTACGCCGTTCAACGGACGGGCGGGACCGCCTTCTCCGCTCCCGGCCGGTCGAACTGGACGCGGTGCAGCTCCTCGTACCGCCCTCCGGCGGCCAGCAGCGTCTCGTGGGTGCCCCGTTCGACGACCCGGCCGTCCTCGACCACCAGGATCAGGTCCGCGGCCCGCACCGTCGACAGGCGGTGGGCGATCACCACGGCCGTACGGCCGGCCAGGGCCTCGGTCAGTGCCTCCTGGACGGCCGCCTCCGAGGTGGAGTCCAGGTGTGCGGTCGCCTCGTCCAGGATCACCACCCGCTGACGGGCCAGCAGCAGCCGGGCGATGGTGAGCCGCTGGCGTTCGCCGCCGGAGAGACGGTAGCCGCGCTCGCCGACCACCGTGTCCAGTCCCTCGGGCAGCGATGCCACCAGACCGTCCAGGCGGGAGCGGCGCAGCGCGTCCCAGATCTCCTCCTCGGTGGCCTCCGGCCGGGCGAGCAACAGATTGGCCCGCACCGACTCGTGGAAGAGGTGCCCGTCCTGGGTGACCATGCCGAGCGTCTCGCGGATCGAGTCGGCCGTCAGATCGCGTACGTCGACGCCGTTCAGCCGCACGGCGCCGGCGTCGGTGTCGTACAGCCGGGGGAGCAGCTGTGCGATCGTCGACTTCCCGGCTCCGGACGATCCGACGAGCGCGACCATCCGGCCCGGCTCGGCGGTGAAGGACACGTCGTGCAGCACCTGCGTGCCGCCTCCCGAGTCGAGCGTGGCGACCTCCTCGAGTGAGGCGAGGGAGACCTTGTCGGCGGAGGGGTAGCCGAAGGAGACCCCGTCGAACTCCACGGACACCGGCCCGTCCGGCACTCGGCGGGCGTCGGGCTTCTCGGCGATCAGCGGCCGGAGGTCGAGGATCTCGAAGACCCGCTCGAAGCTGACCAGGGCGCTCATCACCTCGACCCGGGCGCCCGCCAGTGCGGTCAGCGGGGCGTAGAGGCGGGTGAGGAGCAGGGCCAGGGCGACGACGGCCCCGGGCTCCAGGCTGCCGCGCAGGGCGTAGTAGCCGCCGAGCCCGTAGACGAGGGCGAGGGCCAGCGCCGACACCAGGGTGAGCGCGGTGATGAAGGTGGACTGGAGCATCGCCGTGCGTACGCCGATGTCGCGCACCCGGCCCGCCCGGGCGGCGAACTCGGCGGACTCGTCGGCGGGGCGGCCGAAGAGCTTGACGAGGGTCGCGCCGGGCGCCGAGAAGCGCTCGGTCATCTGGGTGCCCATGGTGGCGTTGTGGGCGGCGGCCTCCCGCTGGAGCCCCGCCATCCGGGAGCCCATCCGGCGGGCGGGGACGACGAACACCGGCAGCAGCACCAGGGCGAGCAGGGTGATCTGCCAGGAGATGGTGAGCATCACGGCCAGGGTCAGCAGCAGGGTGACGAGATTGGAGACCACGCCCGACAGGGTGTTGCTGAACGCGCGCTGGGCGCCGATCACGTCGTTGTTGAGCCTGCTGACCAGCGCGCCGGTCCGGGTGCGGGTGAAGAAGGCGACGGGCATCCGCTGGACGTGGTCGAACACGGAGGTACGCAGATCGAGGATCAGCCCTTCACCGAGGGTGGCGGAAAGCCACCGGGTGAGGAGCCCGAGCCCCGCCTCGGCCACGGCGATCAGGGCGATGAGCAGGGCGATCCAGGTGATCGTGCCGGCATCCCGGCCCTGCACGATCGCGTCGACGACCCGCCCCGCCAGTACCGGGGTGGCCACCGCCAGCAGGGCGGTCACCACACTGAGGAGCAGGAAGCGGAGGATCCTGCCCCGGTGCGGCCGGGCGAACGCCGCGATGCGGTGCAGCGTGGCCCTGGAAAAGGGCCTGCGGTCCTTCTCCGCGTTGATCGTGCTGTGCAGCGAATGCCACGCGGTGACTTCCATGTCCATGAGGTGCCTCCGGAGTCGGTCGGTATACACGGCACGCTAGGACCTGAAGCAAACTTGAGGTCAAGCGTTCCCGGCCCGCTTCACCCGTCGGCGCGTTCAGCGCGCCCGTACGGTCGCCATGACCTCCCGGTCCGGCTGCAGCGTCAGCGCCGGCACGGGGTTGACGGTGCCCGGGTCCAACTCCAGCTGGAACCGGCGCGCCAGCACGGCGAGGATCAGCACCGCCTCGACCATCGCGAAGCGCGTACCGAGGCAGACCCGGGGGCCGCCGCCGAACGGATACCAGGCGTACTCCGGGATCTCGTCCCCGGCTTCCGCGTCCCAGCGCTCCGGGCGGAACGCCTCGGGCTCGGGGAACCACCGCTCATCCCGGTGCGTGACCCACTGGCTGCTCCACACCCGCGTGCCCTCCGGCATCGGGATGCCGCCGATCCGGGCGCCCTCCTTGGCGATGCCGGTGATCAGCCAGATCGTCGGGTACAGCCGGAGGGTCTCCTTCACCACTGCCTGGGCGTACGGCAGTTGTGCGTAGTCGTCGATGCCCGGCTCGCGGTCGCCGAGGACCCGGTCCAGCTCCTCGGTGAGCGCCGCCAGGGCCTGCGGGGCGCGGGAGAGCAGATACCAGGTCCACACCAGCGTGGAACTGGTCGTCTCGTGACCGCCGATGTAGAGGGTGACCGTCTCGTCGCGGATCTCCTGGTCGGAGAGGCGCGCACCGCTCTCGTCCACCGCGGTGAGCAGCCGGCTCAGCAGGTCGGGGCGTTCCCCGTCCCCGTCGCGGTGACGGGCCACCACGCGTCCGACCTCCGCGTCGATCACCGCGGCGGCCTTCTTGATCCTGGCCCGCCCCGGCGTCGGCACCCAGTCGGGCAGGACGGCTCCGAGGCCGCTGAACTCCTTGCCGATCTCCTGCTGGGCGATGTCCATGGCGCGGCCCATCGACTCGGCGTCGGCCGGTGTGTCCACGCCGAAGATGGTGCGCACGGCGATCTTCTGCGTCAGCGCCGCCATCTCCCGCTTGATGTCGACGCGTTCGCCGCCGGACCAGGTGTCGGCCAGCTCCACCGCGCACGCCGTCATCGTGGCGGCGTACGACTTCACCTGCTTGGGCCGCACCGACGGCTGTACCAGCGACCGCTTGCGCCGCCATTCGGTACCGCGTGCGACGACGACACCGTTGCCCATGACCGTACGGAAGGCGATGCCCAGCAGCGGCTGGTCGAAGGTGCGTTCCGTCTCGGTGAGCAGCTCGCCGACGCACTCCGGGTCGGCGATGAAGACGCAGTCGTGGCGACCGAAGCGCCACCTCACCATGTCCCCGTGCCGGCGCAGGCGCTCGAAGAAGCCGAGAGGGTCCTTGCCGAACTGCGGCAGGCTCCCCAGGAGGGGGAGCCCCCTCGGCCCCTGGACGAGCCTGTGACCGCGCGGCTCGGCGTCGAGGGCCGCACCGGGTTCCGTGGACATGGGAATCTCCCGTCATCTGCCGTGCGCAGTAAGTGAGTTGCAGAGCCTAATGCCAGTCGTCGCGAGTTCGACGAGGGTTCGCCGTGCCGGGGCCCGGCATGCCTGAGGGCCGCAGGCGGTGGCCTGCGGCCCTCGAGCCGGGGTGTTGCGCGGTCAGACCCCCGGAGGTACCCGGGACGGGCGGCCGCCGCCGCGGGTGAGTCCGTAGCCGAACACCGCCGCCAGCGCGGCGAGTACGCCGCCGCCGGCGGTCCACAGCCAGCGGTCGGTCCACCAGGCGGAGGACCAGCCGTCCTCGGGCTCGCTGCCGAGCGAGGTGGTGCCGCTCTGCGCCGAGGCGGCGGACACGCCCGGCACCAGGGGCTCGGCGAGGGCGCCGTCCACGTCGTGGGCGCCGCCCTGGTCGGCCGCGGTGACCTCGGTCTCGACGTGGACCGGCAGGCCCAGGTCCTCCTCGGCCAGGCCGACCACCGTCAGGCGTACGTAGTAGCTGCCGGGCAGCGGGTCGGACGCCCACGGCTCGGACCAGGCGCGCACCGTACGCAGCACGCAGGACAGCTCGACGGTGCCCGCGTCCGGAGCCGCCTTCCTGGTCTGGTGGCCGTACACGCAGGCCTGCCGACGACGGAGCCCGTCGTACACATCGACCTGCCACGTCGACGCGCCGTGCCGGGTGGCACTCTCCGGAAGGCTCACCTTCGCGCGGACGGTGGGGCGTTGCCCGGCGTCGGCAGGGAAGGTCCAGTACAGGTAGTCACCCGTGGACGCGTCCGCGGTGGCCGTCTGCTCCTGCTGGATCTCCGTGGCGGTGCGGAAGGTGGTGCCCGCCTCCGTCGGCCCCGCTGTCCCGCCCTCCGCCGGGCTCGCGCTCGCGGACGGGTCGTCGGCGACGGCGGCGCCCCCCGAGGTGAGCAGGGTGACGGCGGCCAGCAGCGCGCCCACGCATCCGCGTCTCAGGTTGTTCCTGCGGGTCGTACGCATCAGTTGGTCCTCCATACGGCGACGCGCCAGCGCGAGATCCAGCCGAACAGCAGACCGGCGATCAGTCCGGTCAGCACCATGGCGCCCAGCAGCCACCAGCCACGGCCCAGGCCGAACGCGGCGACGTCGGCGGCCTCGTCGGGGGCGTCCACCAGGTCGATGGTCAGCTCGACCGGCATGCCGGGTGTGGTCTTCACGGAGGCGGGCGCCGAGAAGGAGTTGCTGAGCTGGAGACAGACGGCCTCGGCGGCGGGCTTCACGTCGGAGTCGTCGACGGCGTCCTGTTCGGACTTCGGGTAGCGCAGCCCGGCGGAGATGGCGTCGGTACGCCCCGTGCCGGATTCCGCACCCCGGACGATCTCACGGCCGTGCGTGGTCACGGCGCGCAGCAGGACGCCGTAGTCGTCGTGCACGGCGCGGTCCGCCCCGACACTCACCGAGGCGCGCAGTTCCTGGCCCGGCAGGACGTCCACCCGGTACCAGCGGTGCTTGCCGATCTCCTGCCGGTCGGTGTAGAGCCCGGCCTTCAGCTCGGGGGCCGCGGAGCAGCTGCCCGCGCCCTCGGTCGCCACGGGGGTGATGACCGGCTCGGCCGCCCGGTCGACCAACTGCTTGACGCGGCCGGAGAGTTCATCGGTGTGCTGGACGGCCGTGTAGGTGCCGCCGGTGGCCTCGGCGATACAGGTCAGCTGCTGCCGGATCTTGGCGTTCGGCACCAGGCCCAGGGTGTCGATGACGAGGTGGATTCCCCGGGCGGCGATGTCACGCGCGACCTCGCAGGGGTCGAGCGGGCCGCAGGTGTCCTCGCCGTCGGTGATCAGGACGATCCGCCGGGTGGCGTCCCCGCCCTCGAGGTCGTCGGCCGCGCCGAGCAGGGCGGGTCCGATCGGGGTCCAGCCGGTCGGCGCCAGAGTGGCGACGGCGGTCTTGGCCTCGGTGCGGTCGAGCGGGCCGACCGGGTAGAGCTGCCTGGTGTCCTTGCAGCCGACCTTCCGGTCGTCGCCGGGATAGTCGGCACCGAGCGTACGGATGCCGAGCTCCACCTCCTCGGGCACCGCGTCCAGGACGTCGTTGAACGCCTGCTTGGCGGCGGATATGCGGGACTCCCCGTCGATGTCGCGGGTGCGCATGGAGCCGCTGACGTCAAGGACCAGTTCGACCTTGGGCGACGCGGCGGTGGGAGGTTCGTCGGCGGCGGCCGGAAGGGCGGTGCCCAGCCCGGCGGCCAGGGTGGCGAGCACGACGCACACCCCGGCCGTCAGCCGTTTTCTTATGATCATCGCCGGATCCTATTGAAGATCCACAGTCATCCCCAAAACACGCGCGACGGACGCGGTTTCGGGGCCCTGCCTCATCCGCCGAGGAGGGGCTCCGCCGCCCTGTCCAGCACCGAACCCACGCGCTCCCAGGCCTCGGTGTCCCGTTCCACCGGCGGGAGTTCGGCGTCGGCGTCCTGCGACTTCGCGTTCCAGCGGGTCGCGATGGCGACCGGGTCTCCGCCGCCCGCCGCGGAAGCGGCCAGCGCGGCCGCGCCGAGCGCGACCAGTTCGCCGCTGCCCGGCACGATCAGGGGCCTGCCGGAGAGCCGGCGCACGGTCTCCACCCAGGTGCGGCCCTGGGCGCCGCCGCCGATCAGCCGCAACGGCCTGCCGGCGACCTCGGGGTCGGCCGGGTCGAGGCCGCACGCCCGCAGCAGTTCGTCGAGCGCCCGCAGCACGGTGAAGGCCGCGCCCTCGTACGCCGCGCCCAGCAGCTGCTGCGGTGTGGTGTCGTGCCGCAGGCCGGTGAGAAGCCCGGACGAGGTGGGCAGGTCCGGGGTGCGTTCGCCGTCCAGGTACGGAAGGAGGACCGCCTCGCCGCCGGGCGTCGCGTCGTCGCGGTGCAGGCCGAGCAGGGTGGCCACCTTGTCGACGGCCAGGGTGCAGTTGAGGGTGCAGGCCAGCGGGAGGTACGTGCCGTCGGCGGCGGCGAACCCCGAGAGGGCCGTGGAGGCGGGCCGGGCCCGGGAGGCGGCGAACACCGTGCCCGAGGTGCCGAGGCTCAGGACGGGGTGGTCCAGCAGTCCGGCGCCGCCCAGGCCGAGGCCCACGGCGGCGCTCATGTTGTCCCCGGTGCCGGCCGCGACGGCGATCCCGGCCGGCAGGCCGAGCGCCCCGGCCGCCGCCTCGGTCAGGGAGCCGATGCGGGTCCCGCCCGTGGCGGCGACCTCCGGCAGCATGGAGAGGTCCAGGCCGAGGCGGTCCAGCAGCTCCGGGTCGTACGCGCCCGTCGCGGTGGAGTACCAGCAGGTGCCCGACGCGTCGCCAGGGTCCGTCGCCGCGACGCCCGCGAGCCGCTCCGTGAGGAAGTCGTGGGGCAGCCGCACGGAAGCCGTCGCCTCGGCGTTCACCGGGTCGTTCTCGCGCAGCCACCGCCACTTCGTCGCGGTCATGGACGCGACGGGCACCGTGCCGGTGCGCGCGGTCCACGCCTCCGGCCCGCCCAGCTCGGCGATCAGTGCCGCGGCCTGCGGCGCGGAGCGCGTGTCGTTCCACAGGAGTGCGGGGCGCAGCGGACGGCCGGACCGGTCGAGGGTCACGAGGCCGTGCTGCTGTCCCGCGACGGCGATGCCGGTGACGGAGGACGCGGAGAGTCCGGACTCCTTGAGCCCGGCCGCGACGGCGTCGCACAGCGCCCGCCACCAGACCTCGGGGTCGGTCTCGCGCGCCCCGCCCTCACCCGTGACGACGTGGGGGGCGCGGCCGACGGCGAGCAGCTCACCGGTCTCGGTGTCGGTGATCGCAGCCTTGGTCGACTGGGTGGAGCTGTCCACGCCGATGACGACGGTACGCGGCGGCATGGGCTACCTCTTCTCGTGCGGTTTTGGTGATGCGGGTTTTGGGAGTGCGACGAACAAATTACGTGATGGACGGCGTGCGGAACAGGGGCGGCCCTCGTTTCGTGCTCCGGGGGGGTTACGTCCGCGCGGTGCCGTGTGCATAATTAATCAGGTCAGTGAACAAATAGGTCCGGGGTACTGACGACGGCTCCGGGCCCGAGGCAGGCGAAGGCGGACACATCATGTCGGACCGTTTCACTCCCACCCCCGAGGACAGGTTCACCTTCGGTCTCTGGACCGTGGGCTGGCGTGGCAACGACCCGTTCGGTGACGCGACGCGTCCCGCCCTGGACCCGGTCGAGTCGG